>MENF01000179.1 GCA_001769035.1 Bacteroidetes bacterium GWA2_32_17 | reverse complement strand
TTCACTGCATGCAGACTTTTTACGAAAATTTTTCCATTAAACGAAATACTGCTGTCGGGATTTGTTACCCATTGCGATGCTTTAATATTACCGACTGTTGACTGTAAGGTATCAATTTCAACCTGTTGCCCGCTAATTGCCGTTTGAAGACTGCCTATTTCCGACTGCTGACTGCCGACTGCCGACTGAAGACTACCTATTTCCGACTGCTGATTGCCTACTGCCGACTGAAGATTACCCACTGCCGACTGCAAACTGTCAACATCCGAACTAAGTACAGATATATTGCTGCTGCTTATTGTTCCTGTAGTGTTCAGATTATTATTACCGAAATTAATATTTCCCGATGAAGATATAATATTATTGCCGCTAATATTAAATTGTCCAACACTTAAAGCATCGGTAACCATTAATTGCCATGTTTTTATTACACTATCAACATAAGCATTTATAGAATGGAACGAGCCGAATACATCAAGACCGCTGTTAGTAAATGAACCTTTTGGGATGTTGTTCACTCTGATATTGAATGGGAAATCATTGCTTGTTCCAGCAGCATCATTACCTGAAGCAGGATTTAACTGGCTTGACCATTTCCATCCGCCCTGACCATAAGTACTATTTGTTTGCAAAAGCAAGAGCATAAAACACGCTATTGTGTACAATGTTATAGAGGTACTCACTCGCAAGATGCGAGCGAGTGAGGGGTGGATGCGAGCGGGTGCAAGGGGGGTGTTTTTCAACGTTTTTACCTGCACGTTACTACAATTTGAAATAAATTGTTTTGTGGAGTAAAATAAGTTTTTCATATAAAATTATTTTTATGTTAATTAATACACAAATCATAAATTTTTACGGAAGTAAAATTAAAAGGTTACAAAAAGTTATAAACATTTTATTAACAAAAGTTATTAACAATTGTTAATAAGTGGTTAAAATGCAGGTGTGATAAGAGAACTCGAATGCAGGATGAACCATCACTCGCAGGATGCGAGCGATTGCGTAAAAGTGCCGAGTCAATATTCAATTGTTTACTCTCGCCTCACTCGCTCGCATCTTGCGAGTAAGCATTTCATTTTACTCTTACATTTTCACTAATCCCAAAATTTCAATCCGAGCTATCAGATTTCAAACCCAAAACTCCAAGAGTGTTTATAGAGTCATCCTGAGCGAAGTCGAAGGAATATCGTTGTTTGAATTGTAAAGAGGAGGAGCGGCTTTAGCCAAATCCGCTCGCTATCGTATTTATACTTCGACTATTCGGGTTTGCAAATAAATGCAAACATGAAAGCTCATTATAACTGGATTCTTAGCAATTTTGCTTTTGCAAATTTGCTAAGAACCAGTATAAATTACGCTTTATGATATTTCTTTTCTAATTTGTTATGAATTTCTAATGCAATTTTTTCAATACTTTGAGTATCGAATCCACACATTATATGTTGCTGCATTTGTGTAGCGTGCTCTATAAATTTATCGGGAACACCTAAACGCGTAACATTAGTTTTGTAGTTATTATCTGCAATAAATTCAAGAATTGCACTTCCAAAACCACCCATAATTGCACCATCCTCAACGGTAATAATTTGTTTATATTTTTTTAAAATATTGTGAAGCAATTTTTCGTCAAGTGGTTTAACAAATCGCATATTATAAACAGCAATATGTATTCCCGATTTAGCAATATTTTCAGCGGCATCTAAAGCAAAATTAACAGGATGACCAATAGCAAGTAATGCGATTTCTTCGCCATCACGAAGTTTTTCGCCTTTTCCAACAGGAATTTCTTTGAATGGTAGTTTCCAATATGGTGTAACACCGTGCCCGCGGGGATAACGAATAACAAAAGGTCCTTTTCCTAATTGAGCAGTAAACATTAAATTGCGTAATTCGATTTCGTTCATTGGCGACGAAATAATCATGTTTGGAATACATCGCATAAAAGAAATATCATAGGTACCTTGATGTGTGGCACCATCGGCACCAACCATACCGGCACGGTCTAAACAAAATACAACATTCAGATTTTGTAATGCAACATCGTGAATTGCCTGGTCGTAACCACGTTGCATAAATGACGAATAAATATTACAAAACGGGAGCATTCCCTGTTTTGCAAGTCCGGCAGAGAATGTTACTGCATGTTGTTCTGCAATGCCAACATCGAAACAACGTTCAGGCATTTTTTCCATCATAATATTAAGTGAGCAACCTGTTGGCATGGCGGGAGTTATTCCAACAATTTTTTTGTTCAGTTCGGCGAGTTCTGTTATTGTATGTCCAAAAACATCCTGATATAATGGAGGAGTAATAATTAAATGTTCTTCGTGAATAATTTCACCAGTAGTTTTATCAAATTTTCCTGGTGCATGAAAAGCTGTTTGGTGTTCTTCGGCTTGTTTAAAACCTTTGCCTTTAACGGTAAGTATGTGCAATAATTTTGGTCCGGGAATATTTTTCATGTCTTCGAGAATCCGTGTTAAATATAAAACATCGTGCCCGTCAACTGGTCCAAAATATCTAAAACCAAGAGCTTCGAATAAATTACTTTGTTTAAGAATAATTGATTTAATACCGCTGTTAATTTTTTGAATTGCCTGTTGTGTGTTTGGTCCCCATTTTCCAACTTTTCCTAAAAAATTCCAGACTTCATCTTTTACACGGTTGTATGTTTTTGATGTTGAGATGTCTAACAGATATTCGCTAAAGGCACCAACGTTGGGGTCAATTGCCATTTGGTTATCGTTTAAAACAACAAGCATATTAGTTTTAAGAGTTCCTGCATTATTAAGTGCTTCAAAAGCCATTCCGGCAGTCATAGAGCCATCACCAATTACAGCAATTATCTGACGGTCGTTACGATTATTTAGCTTATCAGCTATAGCCATTCCAAGTGCTGCCGAAATAGATGTAGAAGAATGTCCCGTTCCAAAAGCATCATATTCACTTTCTTTAGGATTAGGATATCCACTAATACCGTCTTTTTTTCGGTTAGTATTAAAAATATCTTTTCGTCCTGTTAAAATTTTATGCGCATAAGCCTGATGTCCAACGTCCCAAATTATTTGGTCAATAGGCGAATTAAAAACATAATGCATAGCAACAGTGAGTTCAACAACGCCAAGACTTGCTCCAAAATGACCTGGATTACACGAAACCTCATCAATAATAAATTGGCGTAATTCATTCGATAACTGAATTAACTGAAGTTGAGTGAGATGTTTTAAATCAGCTGGACTTTTAATTTCGGGTAATATAGGTTGTTTACTTTCAGCCATAAATTAATTAATGTGCAAAGTTAAGCTAAATTATTTTTTATAAACATATATAATACGATTTTAAACAATTTCACATAAAATAATTAAAAACAACGACAAAATCATTAAACGATTGTGTATTAAATTTATAAAATAAGTTAAAATTAAAGATTTAAAAAATGTTGTGTAAATCATTAATAATTATCTAACAAACTATAAATTAGCGATATGTGAATATGTTTTGTCTTAAATTTAAAAATCATATTTAGTTAAATGTAAAAACGGTTATTTGATTTTATAATAATTAATTACTTTTGAAGTTTATTTTGCTAATTATGGCTAAAAAATTTTCTCGTATTTTTTATTTAATTCTGTTGGTAGCAAGCATTTCTTGTACAACACAAAAAAAAATGATTTACCTTCAAGGAAGTGGCTCATCTGATAGTACTAGTGTTTTTAATAATCAATTTGCTGCTTATAAGATTCATGTTGGTGACTTGTTGTATATAAAAATTTTAAGTCTTAATAAAGAAATTAATACACTTTTTAATTTCGATTACGATGCAACTAATTCTTATGCTTATAATAATGAAATATCAATGTATTACAAAGGTTACACCGTTACCGATGATGGAAAGGTTGATATACCTGTATTAGGGAAAATTGAGGCAAAAGAATTATCGTTAGATGAATTTCAAAAAAATATTCAGCAATTAGTAGATTTGATGCTTAAAGACGCTAAAGTCATTGTAAAATATGGAGGTTTTAAATTTACGGTTTTAGGCGAAGTAAAGCGACCGGGTTTATATTATTATTACAATAATCGTTTAACTGTTTTTGATGCTTTAGGTGAAGCTGGGGATTTAACAGATATGGGAAACAGAGAAAATATTTTAATTGTTCGTCCAACTCAAAATGGCTCAAACACTTATAGAATAAACTTGCTTGATAAAAATTTATTACAAGATTCTAATTTTTACATAAATCCAAACGATGTTATTTATATCGAACCTATTAGAACAAAGAATTGGAAATTAAATGCTTCAAATATTTCAATCATTCTTTCATCAATAACAACTACCATACTTGTTATTAATTTTATTTTAAGATTTTAATGGAAGAAAATCAAAACAATAATCAACAAAACGAAACCATAGATATTAAAAAGTTTGTGGTTAAAATGTTAGCCAATTGGTATTGGTTTGCCTTATCATTATTAATAACATTATGCGTTGCTTATGTAATAAACAGATATACCGACCCTGTTTACAAACAATCGGCAATTGTAATGGTTCAGGATAAAGACAATACTTTATCGGGTGGTGTAGAGGGAATTTTAGAAGAACAAGGAATATTACGCCGAACAAGAAAAAAAGTAGTTGAAAATGAAATAGGAGTACTTAGCTCTTATACTCTTGTTAAAAAAGCAATTACAGAGTTACCAGATTTTAACATTTCATATTTTTCGATGGGAAGAATTAGAACTGTTGAGCGTTACAAAAGTTGTCCTTTTGAAGTAATTATAGACACAAACCGTTTAAACACATCATCGCACCCAGTTAACGTTAGGATATTGTCTGATAATGAATATCTTTTAGAAGTTAATGAAAGCATAAATATTAAAAAGAAAATTAAATTTGGTGAGTGGTTTACAAATAATAAGTTCACATTTTGCATTAATTTAACAAAACCCTTCTTTAATAATGATGCCGATTTTTCGTATCAATATTTTTTTATTATTAATGACATAAATCAACTAACCAACTCATACAAAGGTAAACTTTCGCTAAATACAACCGATAAAAAATCAACATTGATTGAAGTTGCAACACAGGGTTTAGTACCACAAAAAGAAGTTGATTTTATTAATAAGCTTTTAGAAGTTTATATTCGTTCGGGGCTGGAAGAAAAAAACACGATTGCCCTAAACACCATTAAATTTATTGACGAACAATTAATGGACATTACAGATTCGTTAGAAATTAATGAAACTAAATTAAAAGATTTCAGACAAACCAACAAATTGATTGATATTACTAAAGAAGGAAGTTTTTTATACGAAAAAATAGACAATGTACAATCCGAAAAATCTAAACTTACTATTAAATCAAAATATTTCGATTATTTAAAAAAATATATTATTGAAGGTAAAGATATTAAAGATGTTATGGTACCATCAGTCATTGATATTAACGACCCAATGCTTATAAAACTATTATCAGATTTAAATGAGTTATATACCGAAAAAAGCTCATATTCTTTTGCTTCAAACTCTAAAAATCCTGCTATCGAAATGGTTAACTATAAAATTGAAAATATCAGAAAATCATTACTCGAAAATATAAACAATCTTATACAGGCAACTCAAATATCAGTTAAAGATGTTGATTCGAGAATTGCAATAGTTGAAGCTGAAATTGAAAAACTTCCAGGAACAGAAAAAGAATTAATAAACATTAAACGCAAATACAATCTTAACGACCAGATATACACGTATTTATTAACTAAACGTGCCGAATCGGGAATTGCAAAAGCATCAAATGTTCCCGACAATAAAATAATTGATAATGCATTATTTGAAAATTCCGTTCAGGTAAGCCCTAAACGTAGTTTAAATTACACAATAGCAATTCTTTTAGGATTATTAATACCTATTATTATAATAATCGTTGTTGATTTTTTTAATGACAAAATACTTGATAGAAACGATGTTGAATCAACTACTAAAATCCCTATTTTAGGTTCAATTGGACATAATAACAAAAATTTAGATTTTGTTGTTTTTCAAAAACCGAAATCGTCAATTGCTGAATCGTTTAGAACATTACGCACAAACTTGCAGTATTTGCACGTTGATGAAAAACTAAAAACACATGTTATTTCAATAACATCAACGGTAAGTGGCGAAGGAAAAACTTTTTGTGCATTAAATTTAGCATCAATTTTTGCATTATCGGGCAAAAAAACTGTTATTCTTGGTTTAGACTTAAGGAAACCAAAGCTTCACAAAGATTTTGGAATTGATAACTCAGTTGGTGTTAGCACATACTTAATTGGGAACAATGTTATAGATAACATTATTGTTCCAACAGCTCAGGAAAACCTTTCAATTGTTCCTTCTGGTCCAATTCCACCCAACCCTGCCGAATTGTTAGAAAGCGAACGAATGCATAATTTAATGGAAGAATTAAAATTGAGGTATGATATTATAATAATTGACACACCACCTGTTGCCATTGTAACTGATGCTTTACTTATTTCGAAATATACCGATACTAATATTTTTGTAATTCGACAAAACTATAGCAATAAATCTGTTTTAAAATTCGTAAATAACTTATATAAAGAACAGAATTACAAATCGCTTGGTATTTTAATAAACGACGTAAAAATCCCAAGTTATTATGGTAATCGTTATGGGCATGGATATAAATACGGCTCTTATGGCTACGGATATGGCTATGGATACGGCTACGGCTATTACGACGATGACGAAGAAAACAAACCAGTAAGTATGTTCAAAAAAACTATTTCTTTTATTCCGTTTCCTCAAATTTTCAAAAAGAAAAATAAATAAATATCCATTATATTTCTTGCTCATCGGAAATGACAACATAATCCTTGGTTTGTGTCCCCACGAACCATTAATGTTAAATGTTTTATTGTATTTGATAAAATTGATTTCCAACAAAAAAAATCAATTTTGTTTTCGAAAATTATAATTTATTTTTACTCAAAAATTTAAATTGTACTCAAAAGTATATCTATATTATTTTTCCGGAACTGGTAATGCAAAAAATGTAACTGATTGGATTAGCATCAATATTAAAAATGCAAATATTCCCGTTGAAGTTATAAATATTGAGAAGTGCAGAAAGCCCGAAATTGAACAAAACGACAGTAAAAAGTTAATCGGAATTATTTCTGCAACGCATGGATTTAATGTGCCTCCATTAGTTTTATATTTTATTTTTAAATTTCCCAGAGTTAAAAATGCCGATTTCTTTATGGCTAATACCAGAGGAGGTCTAAAATTGTATAAATTCTTTTTGCCAGGGTTGAGTGGATTAACACAAATTTTACCTGTTTTAGTCTTTTGGTTAAAAGGATTTAATGTTATTGGATTACAACCTGTTGATTTGCCATCAAATTGGATAAGTCTTCATCCCGGATTAAGAAAAAAAGTTGTAGATTCTATTTATAACAGAATGCAAATTAAAATAAAACATTTTTCACAAAAAATGATTAATGGCAAGCGTTCTTATATTGCTTTATATAGCCTGCCCTTTGATGTTGCAGTAATTCCTATAAGTTTTGGTTACTTTTTTTTAGGGCGTTTTATGCTTGCAAAAACATTTCTTGCTACTTCAAAATGTACTTCTTGTAATTTATGTGTAAAACAATGCCCGGTTCAAGCATTAAAAGTTATAGATGAACGTCCATATTGGACATATAACTGCGAAAGTTGTATGCGTTGCATGAACAACTGTCCATCAAGAGCAATTGAAACCCCACATGGTTTTTTAACTTTAGTATGGATTGTTTTATTTAACCTGCCATCTATACTTTTATTTTGGATTTTTGAAAAATATGGACGTAGTTTATTGTCAATTACATGGTACGAAGAAATTGCATATTATTCGTTTCAAATTGCATTAAATTTCTTTTTTGCTTGGGCAACATATTTGTTATTGTATAAATTAATGCGATTCAAATTTGTAGATGTTTTAGTTAGGTATTCCTCATTTACAAAATATAAATTCTGGAGAAGATATAAAGCCCCTAAAAACATATAGTTTTCGGGACTTCTAAAAATTGCTTTTTCTTTGTTATGCTCATTTTTCAAAATCCTCATTTACAATAGTAAACTCCGGCTTTGAAAAATTCGCAAGCCTCGAAAAATCTAATTTTTAGAACCCCTCTTTTGTATATGATATCATCCCATTTAGGCGAATTTGCAGCTTTGTTAACTGTTTTTTTCTGGACAATAACTGCATTAACTTTTACCGTGTTCCTTATTCTTTTTTTTAATTTAACGACATTGTCCTGCGTCTTGGTTCGTATTCCAATTGCCTTGGCTCTTGTCACTGTTGCCTTGGTTCGTGGTGGCACGAACCAATTATTTAAAATCCATTTTAATTTTGTGTTTCAATAGTATGAAAACCATCTAAATTTTATATCTTTGCAAAATTTTAAAGAAAATAGGTACATTGTAATGGCATGCAAATTTAACGAATACAAGCAGTTTAATCTTTCGCAAATAAATATCGAAATACTAAAGTATTGGCAGGAAATTTCAGCATTCGAAAAATCTGTTGATTCGCGACCCGATGCTACTGATTATGTATTTTATGAGGGACCACCTTCGGCAAATGGTACTCCCGGAATTCATCACGTTATGGCACGCACTATTAAAGATATTTTTTGCCGTTACAAAACATTAAAAGGATACAGAGTTCGCCGTAAAGCAGGATGGGATACTCATGGTTTGCCCGTTGAACTTGGTGTTGAAAAGAATTTGGGAATTACCAAAGAAGATATTGGCAAGTTAATTTCAGTTGAAGATTATAATAAAGAATGTCGTAAAGATGTTATGAAATATACCGATCAATGGGAAGATCTTACAAAAATTATGGGCTATTGGGTTGATATGGGCGACCCATATATAACATACGATAATAAATATATCGAAACTCTTTGGTATCTTTTAAAACAACTTTATGAGAAGGGATTGCTTTATAAA
Source organism: Bacteroidetes bacterium GWA2_32_17 (assembly GCA_001769035.1). Classification (GTDB taxonomy): domain Bacteria; phylum Bacteroidota; class Bacteroidia; order Bacteroidales; family GWA2-32-17; genus GWA2-32-17. Next base: position 15,529 of record MENF01000179.1, on the reverse strand, counting down.
GGATATTCAATTCAGCCATATTCGCCAGCTGCAGGTACTGGTCTTAGTACACACGAACTTAATCAGCCTGGATGTTATAAAAATGTTAAAGACACAACAGTTGTCGCCCAGTTTAAGGTTGTTAGAAATGAGAAATCGGAATTTCTTTTTAAAAATATTGATTCTGATTTGCACATTATTGCATGGACAACAACTCCGTGGACATTGCCTTCGAACACTGCTCTTGCAGTTGGTAAAAACATAAAATATTTAAAAGTAAAAACATTTAATCAATATACTTTTAAACCAATAACAGTAATACTTGCAAAAGACAGGTTTTTATATTATTTCAGCGAGAAAAATAAAGAATTGAATTTACCTGATTACAAATCGGGTGATAAAAGCATTCCTTATCAAATTATCGAAGAATATTCGGGAAAACAATTTGCAGAAGTTAAATATGAACAACTTATTCCTTGGCAGCAACCCACCGATGGCGATGCTTTTAAAATTGTTTGTGCCGATTTTGTTACCACCGAAGATGGAACAGGCATTGTGCACATTGCTCCAAGTTTTGGTGCCGACGATTTTCGTGCTGCAAAATTAAACGGGTTAGGTTCTCTAACGCTTGTAAGTAAACAAGGAAAATTTATTGAAGGTTGTGGCGATTATAGCGGCAAATTTGTAAAAAATGAGTATGCCGAAAATCTCCCATCCGATGCCGAAAGTGTTGATGTTGAGCTTGCTATAATGCTTAAAAAAGAAAATAAAGCATTTAAAGTCGAAAAGTATGAACACTCGTACCCACATTGCTGGCGAACCGATAAACCTATTTTATATTATCCACTCGATTCGTGGTTTATTAAAACTACCGCCTTTAAAGACAGAATGTTAGAACTTAATAAAACTATTAATTGGAAACCCCTATCAACAGGAACAGGTCGTTTTGGACAATGGCTCGAAAATTTAGTTGACTGGAATTTATCACGCTCAAGATTTTGGGGAACACCTTTGCCAATTTGGGCTACAGAAGATAAAGCAGAAATGAAATGTATAGGTTCTTTAACCGAATTAAAATCTGAAATTGAAAAATCAGTAAAAGCCGGATTTATGGACAAAAATCCATTAGAAAATTTTATTGAAAACGATTTTTCTAAAGAGAATTATTTAAAATTTGATGCGCATCGTCCTTTTGTTGATAGAATTGTACTTGTATCCGAAACAGGCAAACAAATGACACGCGAAACTGATTTAATTGATGTTTGGTTCGATTCGGGTGCAATGCCTTATGCACAAATGCACTATCCTTTCGAACACAAAAACGATTTTAAAGAATATTATCCTGCCGATTTTATTGCCGAAGGAGTTGACCAAACTCGTGGTTGGTTTTTTACACTTCATGCAATTTCTGTAATGACTTCTGATTCGGTAGCTTTTAAAAATATTATTTCAAACGGTTTAGTGCTCGATAAAAAAGGTAACAAAATGTCGAAACGTATGGGAAATGCAGCAAATCCATTCGAAGTTATCGAAAAATTTGGAGCCGATGCAGTTCGTTGGTACTTGATTACAAATGCTCAGCCATGGGATAATCTTAAATTCGATATTGAAGGAATTGACGAAGTAAAACGAAAATTTTTTGGCACACTTTATAATACATATTCGTTTTTTGCTCTTTATGCAAATGTTGACGGCTACAAAACCAATGAAGTTGAAATTAAAGTTAGCGAACGTCCCGAAATTGACCGTTGGATAATTTCACTTCTAAATACTTTAATAAAAGACGTTGAAGAATATTACGAAACTTATGAGCCAACAAAAGCCGGCAGAGCTATTCAGGAATTTGTTAGCGAAAATTTAAGTAACTGGTATGTCCGTTTAAACCGCAAACGTTTTTGGGGTGGCGGAATGAACAACGATAAAATATCGGCATATCAAACATTATACACATGTCTTCATGCAATTGCTATATTAGCAAGTCCAATTGCACCATTTTATGCCGATAAACTATTCAGAGATTTGAATCAAATTTCCGAAAAAGACAAAAGCGAATCAGTGCATTTATCAAAATTTCCTGCTTTTGATAACAACTTAATTGACAAGACGTTAGAAGAAAGAATGGATATTGCCCAAAAAGTTACTTCAATGGTTTTGGCACTTCGCCGAAAAGTCAGCATTAAGGTTCGTCAGCCATTACAAAAAATAATGGTTCCAATATTGAGTAAGGAATTTGCCGATAAATTGATAGCTGTAAAAGATTTGATTTTAGCCGAAGTTAATGTTAAGGAAATGGAATTGCTACGCGAAACATCGGGTATGCTTGTAAAAAAGATAAAACCAAATTATAAAACACTCGGTCCAAAGTATGGCAAATCAATGAAAGCGGTAGCAAATGCAATATCGTTGATGACACAAGAAGATATTCTAAAAATCGAAACCTTAAAATTTGTAACAATAAATACAGAAGAAAGTGATTTTGAAATATCTTTATCCGATGTTGAAATTTTAAGTGAAGATATTCCAGGTTGGCTTGTTTCAAACGAAGGAACAATTACTATTGCACTTGATATAAATATAACAGAAACTTTAAAATACGAAGGTATTGCCCGTGAATTAATTAACAGAATTCAAAATATAAGAAAAGAAAGTGGTTTTGAAGTAACTGATAAAATAAATATTAATGTTGAAAATAATGAGTTGATATCTAATGCTGTAGGGCTTCATAAAAATTATATATGTTCACAAACTTTAGCACTTTCAATAAATATATTCGATAAATTGGAACAAAATAATACTTATACCGTAGAAATTGACAATAACGTCTCAACACAAATTCAAATATTAAAAAAATAAATTATAAACCAGAAATAAATAGAAATAAGTTGAAATAAATAGAAATACATTGTAAAAAAAATGAACTGTAATCAATTGAATGACTATTGTATGACCATGAATGACTATTGTATGACAACTGTAAGACGATGAATATTTTTGAACAATGAACATAGAACAATGAACTTTTTTGAACAGTGAATAATAATTTAAACTTAAATATATGAGCGAAAAAACAAAGTATTCCGATAATGAGTTAGTAGAGTTCAAGGAACTTATTATACAAAAACTCGAAAAGGCAAAAAAAGATTACGATATATTAAAATCAGCATTAAACAATACTGATGGTAATGATATTACAGATACTTCGCCAACTTTTAAAGCTTTAGAAGAAGGTGCTAATGTACTTTCAAAAGAAGAAGTAGGTAAACTTGCACAGCGTCAGGAAAAGTTTATACAACATTTGCAAGCTGCACTTATTCGTATCGAAAATAAAACTTATGGCATTTGCCGCGAAACAGGGAAATTGATTCCTAAAGAAAGACTTCGTGCTGTACCACATGCAACACTTAGCATTGATGCAAAAAACAATCAAAAGTAATAAGACGTTAATCATTCTTTCCACAATTGCTTGCATCCGGCGAGTGAGGATTATTTTGCCATCTTGTTTTAAGCTACCCGATTTTGAAAATTGAATTATGAAGTTTAAAAAAATCTGAAAATCGTTAATTGTTGTTATTTATTCAGAGTTAAAAAAATAACGAAGAGCGAACAAATAACAATTTTCAAAACACCACACTCTTTTAAAGTCCTCTCAAAAGGAGAGGATTTAGGTGAGGTCGCTCAAAACTCGTTCCTCCTAAAGCTTCGGAAGGGATTGGAGCTTGGAATTTGGAGCTTTTCAAAAAAACTAAAATTATGCCCGAACATAGTATAACAAAGTTTAACATAATAAAGCCCGAAAATAAAATTTTGGACTTTTTTAATGTAATTTTTGTATATTTTTGTGGCTTGTAAATTTAATAAATGAAAAAAATTAAAATAGCTATATTATTAATTTTGTTAGTGCTAATTGCCGACCAAACTTTTAAAATTTGGATTAAAACGCACATGCTTCTTGGAGAAGAGTATAATGTTATTGGGAATTGGTTTTATTTGCACTTTACCGAAAATAACGGAATGGCATTTGGACTCGAATTTGCAGGAAAATTTGGCAAAATTGTATTAAGTTTACTAAGAATAATCGCAGTTGGAGGAATAGGTTGGTATATTTATATCTTATGTAAAAAAAACGAACCATTGGGATTAGTAATTAGTGCAGCATTAATTTGGGCAGGAGCTTTTGGTAATATAATTGATAGCGCTTTTTACGGTTTAATTTTTAGTAACAGTATTCCATTTTGTATTGATTGCACTCCAGCAACATTATTTCACCATGCCGGTGGATATTCAACCTTTTTACACGGCAAAGTAGTTGATATGCTGTATTTTCCGATTATTGAAGGTCATTTTCCACAATGGTTTCCTTTTTGGAAAGACGAAAGTTTTACTTTTTTCCGACCTGTTTTTAATCTTGCCGATTCTTCTATAACAACTGGCGTACTTATGATTATTGTTTTTCAGAAAAGATATTTTAGGAAACAAAATTCAAGTAATTAATGTTTTAATAAAGAATTATTATAAAAGAATAAAAAAATGTATTATTTTTGGAACTAATTTTGATTGACATCGTATAAGAAACGAATTTTTAATATAGAATAATGAAAAAAAATATAACATGTTTATTGTTTGTTTTGTTTGTAACAACTTTATTTACAGGTTGTAACAATTCAAATAATACGTTTCAAAACGATAATGATACCTTAAATAATGCTGTTACTATCGAACATACAAAAAAGGTAAAAAAAATATTTTATAATGTCCCTTCGCCAATTGAAATGGCTAATGTATTACACGAATCAGGAGTTCAATATAAACCTGAAATTTTAATTTCCTTTAAAGCAGTAGATAAATATGTAAACGTGCCTAAACAAGCTTTAATTCTTGGCGTTTATGGTAGCGATTTAAGTTATGTTAGATTATTCGACCAAATTCAGCAATCAATTAATTATTTGTCTTCAATAAAAAAACTTACCGAAGATTTAAATATTCCCGAAGAACAAGGTTCTTTTGCCGTTAGCAGACTTGAAAATAATATGAATAACAGAGATTCTTTATTGCAGATTGTTACTGAAACATACTCTTCTGCAAATGCCTACCTTAAAGAAAATGAACGTGGTAATACAGCTACATTAATTATTCTTGGTGGTTGGATTGAAGCATTATATATATCCACTAATATTGTGGACTTTGATAATCCTAAAAACAAACAAGTAATAAATAGAATTGCAGAGCAAAAATATTCTTTAAGTAATCTTATCGAACTAATTAAAGGTTACCCAAATGATAAAGAATTGAAAGAATATTTACCTTTGATGAATAAATTACATAATGAATTTAGTTTAGTAGATATAAAATACGAAAAAAGAGATGTAGTTACTGATGAAAATAAAAAACTTACTACAATTAACAGCATAGTAACTATTAATATTAGTAAATCAACCTTTGAAGAAATTAAAAAAACTATCACAGAAATAAGAAATAAAATAATTATATATTAAACAATAAAAATTTGCATTATGAAGAAGATGTTTAAGAAAATAGCAATTGTAGCATTAATTGTTGTAGTTCCTATAATGGTAAATGCACAATGTAAAGGTTTTACAAAAAAAGAATGTTTACCTCAAATTAAACCTTATGTTTACAATGGTCAGCTTAACAGTGCTGTATTAAACGAAGGTGATGTTGCCGAACTATTATTAACTTTTTATAATAATCAGGATTACAGAATTTTTATTTGTTCCCAAGAGTTGTTAGGGAATACTGAATTTAAACTTTTAGATACCGACAGAAATACATTGTTTTATAGTAAAGACCACGATTATGTTAAATTTTGGGATTTTAAATCAAATTCTACTCAACAACTTATTGTACAAGTAAGAGTACCAACAAGCGAAATTAAAAAAGAAATTGTTCAAAGTGGTTGCGTATCTATTATTGTAGGTTTTAAAGAATAATTTTTAGACTATTTTATATAAACAAATAGTATACTCAAAACGATTGAAATTTTAACTTTACAATTTGTTCCATATCTACGTGTAGAGAGGGTTAGGGTAAGTAAATAAAAAAATAAAAAGTTAAAATTTTAACCATTCACAGTATATAATTTTTAAAAACCGCAACTAATATTGGTTGCGGTTTTTTTTAACAAAAGCAACTTTTACCTGTTTTATGCAGTCTTTGTAAAACTAAAAAAGAACAATAAGTTTTCAACCTTGGAATTTTTGTTACATAGAAGTTTATTTTGTATTAAATTTTATTATACCTTTAATAAATTTTATTTTTATGAAAAATCTATTACTTATTATCGTTATTAGCTTGTTAACATATAGTTTATCAGCTAAAGAATATTTCGGTGCCGAAGCACAAAAACTAATTAAAGGTGCAAACCAAGTAAGAATAACTGAAAAAACAGATTTTCCAGACTTCATTGTTTTTAATGAACTAAACCAAATACCTGTCGAAAAATTTAATTCATGGATTAAACTATATATGAAAAATCCTAACAAAACCACCTTTAAACTTGTTAGTAAAAATAATGATAAAATTGGATATATTCACATAAAATATCAGCAATTATATGATAATAAGATGATTGATGGCGCTGTTATAACACTTCACACAAAAAACAATAAAATTATTTCAATTAGTGGAAATATTTATAAAGATATTGAAGTTGTAAATAACAATTCAATTTCATCAGAAATTGCAATAAATTTTGCAAAAAAATTTATGAACGCAAAATCTTATAAGTGGGAAATTCAATCTGAAGAAAAACAATTAAAATTTGAAACAAATAATCCAAACGCTACTTATTACCCATCACCAAAACTAAAAATTATTCATAATAAAAATGGTGCATTTAAGCAATCCTATAATTTTACAATCTATTCACATAATCCAATTGATAAAAAAGAATTTTTTATTGATGCCTCAAACGGAGTAATTTTAGATATTAGACAAAAACTTTATGATGCTGATGTTACTGGTACTGCTGTTACTAAATATAGCGGTAATCAAACAATTACTACCGATAGTTATAGTGGAAGTTACCGACTTCGAGAAATTGGTCGTGGTAACGGAATTGAAACTTATAATATGAATACAGGTACTAATTATGGTTCTGCTACCGATTTTACCGATGCCGATAATTATTGGAATAATGTTAACCCTCAAATAGATGAAGCTGCTACCGATGCACATTGGGCTTCCGAAATGACTTATGATTTTTACTTTAATAATTTTGGATTTAACAGTATTGATAATGCCGGATTTAAATTGCTTAGTTATGTCCATTATGATGTAAGTTATAGTAATGCCTTTTGGGACGGGTCTCGAATGACTTATGGCGATGGATCTTCTGCACCATTTACTACAGCTGATATTGCAGGGCACGAAATAACTCATGGACTTACAGAATTTAATGCCGGCTTAATTTATCAGGATGAATCAGGTGCTTTAAATGAAGGTTATAGCGATATTTTTGGAACAGCAATAGAATTTTATGCTAAACCATCAGTAGCAAACTGGACTATAGCCGAAGACCTTGGTTCTGCTTTTCGTTCTTTGCAAAATCCTAATGACTTTGGCGACCCTGATACTTATTTGGGTACAAATTGGTACACAGGAACTGGCGATAATGGAGGTGTTCATACCAACAGTCAGGTTATTGGGCATTGGTTTTATTTGTTATCTATTGGTGGAAGCGGAACTAATGATATTGGAAATGCTTACATTGTAAATGGAATTGGTATTGCAGAAGCACAAGCAATTGCTTTTAGAACATTAACGGTTTACTTAACTCCAAGCTCAACATATAACGATGCTAAATATTATTCAATAGTTTCTGCAATTGATTTGTTTGGTGCATGTACTCCCCAAGTTGAGGCAACTACAAATGCAATGTATGCAATTGGGTTAGGTTCAGCTTATGTGCCTACTGTTATTGCCGATTTTACTGCACCTGTTACCTCTGGTTGCGTAACACCTTTTACAGTAAATTTCCAAAATATTTCAAGTAACGCATCATCTTTCGTTTGGAATTTTGGCGATGGAAATACTAGTACACTTGTTAATCCATCTCACACCTATAATTTATATGGCAACTTTAACGTAACATTAAGTGCAAATGGTGGTGCTTGTGGGACTGATTCAATATTAAAAAGTTCTTTTGTTTCAGTTAGCACATCAAATCCTTGTATTGTAATTCTTCCTTTAGATGGTACTGCAACAACTCAAACAACGTGCACCGGAAAACTTTTTGACGGCGGAGGTCCAACAGGAAATTATGCTGATTTGTCAGACGCAATTATAACTATTTCACCATCTGGAGCTTCAAATGTAACTTTAAACTTTTTATCTTTTGATGTTGAACCAGGTGATGCTGGTTATTGTAATTATGATTATGTCGAAATTTTTGATGGACCTTCTACAAGCTCAACTTCCCTTGGGCAATGGTGTAACTTGAATGGAAGTCCCGGAACTATTATATCTACTACTGGCTCAATAACAATATTAATGCATAGCGACCAAGGGCTAAATTTGGCTGGCTTTGAAATGGATTGGTCATGTTCTTTAGCAAGTACTCCACCGGTTGCAAACTTTTCTAATAATCCGATTTCCACTTGTACAGGCAATGTTAGTTTTACCGATTTATCTTCAAATGGACCAACATCGTGGCTTTGGGATTTTGGCGATGGAAATACTTCTACACTTCAAAATCCATCTTATACCTATAATAATAATGGAACTTATAATGTTTCTTTAACAGTTACCAATACTTATGGTTCAGATAATATTACTAATAATAATCTTGTAACTGTTAATAAACCTTTAGCACCTACCGTAAGCGGAGGATCAAATTGTGGAACAGGAACTGTAGTCCTTTCAGCAACTGGCTCTGGTGTAATTCATTGGTTTGATGCCGCTTCCGGTGGTACTGAATTAGGAACAGGAAATTCTTTTACAACGCCAAGCATATCTTCTACTACAACATACTATGCCGAAGACCACATTGCACAGGCAAGCCAATATGTTGGAAACACTCAAAGTAGTTCAAATGGAAGTACTTTTACAAATACCAATGAACATTATCTTATTTTCGATTGCACAAAAGCTTGTACTTTAATTTCTGTAGAAGTAAATGCAACTACAAATGGAAACAGGGTTATTGAATTACGCGATAATTCAGGAGCTACTTTACAAACTACAACTGTTAATATTCCCTCTGGAGTTTCAAGAATAACTTTAAATTTTAATATCCCGGTTGGTACAAATTTAAGATTAGTAGGACCTGGTTCACCAAATTTATGGCGTAGCAATGCTGGGGTTTCATTTCCTTATGCGATAGCTGGATTAGTTTCTATAAATAATAGTGATGCTGGAACGCAATACTATTATTATTTTTACGATTGGGAAATTAAAGAACCCGATTGCGTAAGTCCTCGTGTACCTGTTGATGCTACTATTAATCCTTTTGCCATAGCAGGCTTTAGTTTAATAGATAACGGATTAGGTAATGTTTCATTTACCGACGCTTCTCAAAATTCAAGTTCATGGAATTGGGACTTTGGCGATGGTTCAGGCACAAGCACAGTTGTAAGTCCAAACTATACATATTTGGCTGATGGCACTTATACTATTACTCAAATTGTAACAAATAGTTGTGGAAGTGATACTACTACTCAAACTATAACTGTAATTGTTACAAATGAACAAATTACAATGCTAAATTCACAAATTAAAATTTACCCTAATCCATTTAACCAAAAAATTTCTATTTTATCTCACTCCGAAATTAAGAGTGTTTCATTTACCGACGTTTTGGGTAAACAATTAGATGTGAAAATAAATCTTATAAATCCGATAGCTATCGGATCTAAAAATATTATAATAAGCACTGAAAATATAGTTCAGGGAATTTATTTTATAAGAATAGAAACCTCAACAGGTAAATTTACTCATAAAATTATCAAAGAATAATGTTAGTCATGTTTTAACATTTGTTTGTCAAAATAAAACTTTATTTAATCTAAATATTTTGACTTTTGTAAAACAAAAGCAACCTATAAATTTTCATATCGTCTTTATAAAACAAAAAAAAGAAAAATAATTTGCAACCTTATAAGTAAAAACACGTATAAGAATTGTTAAAAAATAGAGAAATTAAATATTAAATAATATAAATCAATTCATTATGAAAAGAAAACTTTACGCATTAATAGTATTAATGCTATTTACAGGGCTTTTTGCAAGCAAGGTCTCCTATTCCCAGGTTGTAAAACCCGCAAAAATTACTAATGGGGTTTATCATGGACAGATCAATGCAAAGGATTTTAAGCAAATCACCGACATGAAGGGATTTGAAGAAGAACGTCTTAATAATAAGACGGAATTAAAAGCCAAGATGCAGGAGAGGAACCCGGGGATGAAAGTAAAATTGTATCCGGCGGGATCAAATGATCTGCCACAACCTCTTGACCCGATACTTCAGGGATCTGAAAAAAGCACTATGATAGCACCCCAGGTACTTCTGAATGTTCCTGGTCAGAACGGTGGCGCCGGCATCCCTCCTGATTGTAATGGTGCCATTGGGCCTAACCATTACCTTCAAACGATCAATCTTACATACGCTGTTTACAACAGGACTGGAACATTGGTCGCAGGTCCTTTTGCATTAAATTCATTTTTTACTGGTGTAACCGGAGCAGGTTGTAATGACGGCGATCCGATAATACTTTATGACGATCAGTCCGACAGGTGGCTTGCTGCGGAATTTTCCTTATGCGGTGCAAATGATTATATGCTTATAGCAGTTTCTACTACCAGCGACCCTACCGGTACCTGGAACAGGTGGTCATTTGATGTTGACGATGTGCCTGACTATATGAAATTTGGTGTTTGGCGTGATGGCTATTATATGTCAACAAACACTCCAAGTGGTAAAGATGTTTACGTTTTCGAAAGAAGTGTTATGCTTGCAGGTGGGCCAAGTCCTCAAATGGTAGGATTTGATAACCCGAACAGGCCGCTTAGCGGATTCCATTGTATTATGCCATTGGATAATGATGGTTTGTTTGCTCCTTCGGGTACCCCAGGTCAGTTTATAACTATCAACGACAATGCATGGGGTGGAACTGATGCACTGTGGATATATGAACTTGACGTGAACTGGACTACTCCGGCAAGCTCAACCTTTGCAAGAACACAGGTTGTTACTGTTCCTTCCTTTGATAGCAATTTCGGAGTAAGTTGGGATAATATTACCCAGCCCGGCACCTCACAAAAACTGGATGCGATTAACACAATATTGATGTATCGCGCACAATATCAAAATTTTGGAAGCTATCAGACTATTGTCTGTAACCATACGGTTGACGTGGACGGAACGGACCATGGCGGTGTAAGATGGTACGAACTCAGGAATACCGGGTCAACATGGACGCTTCGTCAGGCCGGAACTTTTGCACCCGATGCCCGTAGCAGATGGTTGGGTGGTATTTCAATGAATAAGAAAAATGAAATTGCTCTTGCGTATTCTATATCAAGTTCTACCGAATATCCTGGTATAAGGTTTACAGGTCAGACTGCTGCTGAATATGCTACAGCTTCAGGCGTTTTTGATATTGATGAAACAAATATCAAGACAGGTGCCGGATCCCAGACAACTATAAACAGGTGGGGCGATTATGCAGGAATGTGTGTAGATCCTAACGATAGCACAACATTTTGGTTTACAACTGAATATTGTAAGGCCGGAGGTAACTTAGGAACACAGATCACTTCTTTCAAGTTCCCGGATCTTGCCGCTCCCCCTTATGCCGATTTCGTTGGCGCTCCAACAACTATACCTGAAGGAGGAATGGTAAATTTTACTGATGTTTCGGCTAATCTGCCATCATCATGGTCATGGTCATTTCCAGGTGGCTCACCAACAACATCAAATCTGCAGAATCCGACCGGGATAGTCTATTCCAGCAGTGGCTTGTACAATGTAACATTGACTGCAACAAATTCTAACGGATCGGATATTGAGACAAAAACGAATTATATTAACGTAGCTGAACAAGGTTGCGCTTCAATATTTTTCTCCCAGAATTTTGACGGAGTTATTGCTCCTGCAATACCTATAGGATGGACTACAGCAGGCTCATGTGCTGTTGATTTTTATACTGGTGATGCTACAGATGCTAATGCCGGTGGTTACTGGCCTGTACCGGAGCATGGACAATTTGCAATGTCCAATGATGACGTTTATAATTGCGCTAAAACGATTGATTATCTGACCTTACCGACACAGAATTTTACCGGTAAAACAGGAATGGAATTGACCTTTTCTGCATCAAATTCTGGTGATTACGGTGGTACATCAACAGTTGAATTAAATATTAATGGTGCAGGATGGAATTCTATATATACAATTGCTAATGCAAATAATTGGCGATCCTTTACTATACCTCTGACTGGGACTGATAATATTGCTAATGTAGGAATAAGATTCCATTACAATGATGGTGGAGCATGGGCGACAGGACTGGCTATTGATGATGTTTCACTAAGCGCCAAACATAGTAATAATAATGTTTTAGCATCCACATCCACAATTACATATTACACTTCTATTCCTTATATTCAGGCACCTGTTCTTACTTTTGGCGGGAATATTAAGAACGGAGGATTTAATAATCAAACAGGAACACATCTTGATGTTTCAGTTGCCGGCGCTAAAACATTTAATGGGTCCAGTCCTTCTTCAACTTTAAATGTTAATGTTGAATCACCATTTACGCTTTCTTCTACATTTATACCTTCTAATATAGGTACTTATGATGTAACTTACACGGCCCATCAGGATTCAACAGATTGCACACCTTTGGATAATGTAACTACTATTGCAAATGCAATTGTGGTATCTGATACAGTATATGCAAGAGATGATAATAATGCGGCATACCAGTTAAGCGGAGCTAGTTATGGATTCACAAATTTAAATTATAAATGTGCTGTATCATTTACTGTTTTAGCAACAGATAATGCCAAATCAATTTCGATAGGTATCGGACCAGGGGCAGTTGCAGGTAAGACTATCCGGGGCAGAATATGGAACGATAACGCTGGTACACCAAATGCTTATGTAGCATCAACAGCAGTTTATACACTTACTACAGACGACCTGTACTCATGGCTTACTTTACAACTGTCAAGTGTAACTTCTTTAGCCCCTGGAAAATATTATGTCGGATTTGAGGCTGATACAAATGTTCTTGTTCTGGCCGGAACAGGGTTGCCTATTGAAACAGGCAGTCTTTGGATCAATGACAATACAACATGGTATAGCGATGCTGACGGAGTTGCTGAGATTTATTTCTGCAGATTGAATTTCGCCAACAATCCTCCCCCATATAATCTAGCACTCGAAGGAGTCGGATTTACTGACTATTCACTTACACCGGTATCTCAGGTCGTGCCTATAGAGTTTTTAGGCTTACTCGGTAATAATGGTGACAATAATCAGACAAATGTAAAATTCAAGGTCACTGTTACAGGATCTGGTAACTTTATTGATAGCAGTTCTACCCTGGCCACACTTTTACCAACAGTTGATTCATTAGTTTCAACCGCAAATACATATCAGCCTTCCATAGGTAATTATAATGTATTGTTCCAGGCGCTTTCTACGCAAACTCCTCTTGACAATGCACCGCAAGACAATTCAATGAATGCCGTCTTTGGTGTTACTGACACGGTATATGCAAGAGACTATGGCACTTTTGACGGTGGTGGCAGATATAATGTCGGGGTCAGTTATGAGCTTGGTAATGCTTTCGAAATAGTAAGCGTTAAACGACCAAATTCTGTTTCGGTGTATCTCCATCCCGTAACTGATGCAGGTTCTGTAATCAAGGCATTTCTCTATGATGGCACTCTTACTAACAGGATAGACTCTTCAGCAAGTCATACTATCCTGGCGGGTGATATCAATTCTGGATTCCTTACCCTGCCTCTTATACATAGAACATCACTTGTCCCTGGCTGGTACTATGCAGTAGTAATGCAGGTAAATACAGGCGATACGGTAGCAATAGCCGATGGCAGTGACTTCTATCAGTCTGCCGGTGCTTCTATTTTCAGAGATACAGCTTATACCGGTACATGGTACTCGCTTGACTTAGCACCGTTTATCAGGCTTAACCTCGATATTTGTCCGGGTTTGGCAATTTCCCCGTCTTATAACGTATGTAGCAGTGGCCCTGCTGAATTAGTTGCTTCAGGTTATATTGATTATACATGGGCACCTGCAACCGGGCTTAATACAACTGTAGGTGATACCGTTATTGCCTCACCTGCTGTTAGTACAGTCTATACTGTAACAGGAACAGCCGGCGTTTGTACAGATGTAGTTCAGGTAGCTTATAATATCCCTCCTACACTTGTAATGTCAGGAGTTGAAGAATCATCTGCCGGAGCCTGCGATGGTACTGGTACTACTACTCCAAGCGGAGGTGATTCTCCTTATACATACGTGTGGGATGTTATGGAAGATGTGCCTAGTACTGCCACTTTTAATGGAACAGGCGGTCCTTACCCTGAGGTTGCAACTACCAATTTCACATTGGCAGTCTCTGGCCTCGGTAATCTTGATGGTACAAATTTCGGAGTAGACAGAGTTTGTCTCGATATTTCCCAGGATAGAGCACAAGACTTAGATCTATTTTTAATTTCTCCTACAGGAACTAATGTAGAATTATCAACAGACAACGGCGGTAATAATGATAATTATACAGGTGTATGTTTCGATATGTCGGCTGCTACTGCCATAGAAGGCCAAGTTGGAATACTATCCGGAGATTACAGACCATCTCAACCTCTTACTAATTTCCATACAGGCCAAAATCCTAATGGCAACTGGACCTTGCGGGTGACTGAGGATTTGGCAACCGGCAACGGAGGTAATACTGTCAATAGCTGGTCTATAACTTTTAATACTACTATTCAGCAAAATGTAACAACACAAACAGTTGGTGATTTATGTGATGGTACTTATAATGTAACTGTTACCGATGACTCCGATTGCGAAGTAACCGGCTCTATTACTTTACCATTAGCACTTCCACCAGTTGCTAATTTCACTGGCTTACCAACTACAGTTTGTCAGGGAGGAATAGTGAATTTTACTGATAATTCTACAAATACTCCAACTTCATGGTCATGGACTTTTGTAGGTGGCACTCCAGCTAGTTCTTCTGCTCAAAACCCTTCAATTATATATGATACTCCCGGAACTTATGATGTAATTTTAACTGCTACAAATGCCAGTGGTTCAGATGGAGAAACAAAAACAGGATATATTACTGTAGTAGCCGACCCGTCAATATCAGCTCAGCCGGTCAGCGCATCAATATGCGTAGGTGGCACTTATGCCCCTACAGTAACTGCAGCAGGCGGTACCCCTTCGTTGACTTATCAGTGGCAGTATTCAAGCGATAATGTAACTTTTAACAATGTAGTGAATGGTACTCCTGTAAATTCAACTTATGCAAATCAAACTTCTGCAACTCTA
>MENF01000178.1 GCA_001769035.1 Bacteroidetes bacterium GWA2_32_17 | reverse complement strand
CTTTTCACCGAAAACACATCATTTGACTTTGATGCTTTCGATAAATGGAAACAATCTAGAACTTTAAGAGTTGACTTGAAAAAGAAGTTCTATGTCCTTTCTTTTAATCAAAAATAAAATACACTACTGGTAAAACACACTTCAAAAAACTGGGCGGTTATGGGCAACTTGACACAAATAACAAATATCAAACATTTTAGCGGTTTGACAAGAAATTGCAAGCAAATGCTCGTCGTTCCGTAGCTTCAACTGTTAGGTGGCATAAAAAGAAAACAGATTCCGTATAAAAAAATGACAAAATATTTTGAAAATGTTATCATAAGAATTAACTTTGTATCATGAATAGAAAAATTATTTTTCATGGTGAATATTTCTTAGATTTTTATGCGACATTGGATATCAAAGTAAAAGCAAAGATTCAATATGTATTTGAGTTAATCAAACAAATTGAAAGGATTCCGGAAAAATTTTTAGCACCAATTACAGGGTATGAAGGACTATTTGAAATCCGAATTGAGTTCCAATCAAATATATATAGAATTTTTTACTGTTTTGATCAAGGAAGATTAGTCGTGTTATTTAATTCTTTTCAAAAGAAAACACAGAAGACACCTAAGAAAGAAATTGAAAAAGCAATGCGTTTAAAACAAGAATATTTTAAAAATAAAAAATTATAATTATGAATAAATATAAAGGAATCAGAACTTTTGACGAATTATTAGAAGTTGAATATGGCAAAATTGGCTCTTACAAGCGGAATGAATTTGAAGAAAAGGCTCAAATGTTTATAGTTAGTGAAATGCTAAAAGAAGCGAGAAAAGAAGCCTGTATGACTCAAGAGGAATTAGCCGAAAAATCAGGGACAAAAAAGAGTTATATTTCAAAAATTGAAAATGCAAAAGGAAATATACAACTATCTACATTGATTAGAATTTTTGAAACAGGACTTCAAAGAAAAATTGGATTGACATTTCTATAGATGAAAAAGAATTACGCCACCTAACAGGCATTTGCTGTCAATGGCTGGACAGTGGCTCGTTTGACAGTGATGTGCATATTGAAACCTTTGTTCTTCGTAGAAAATTCAGTGGTGAAATCGCCATCGAACAGCAACCACCAAACCGTAAGCATTTAGCCGTCATGCCCTATTCCCTTATACCATTGTTCCCTATAAATTAAAATGCTGAAATTATGGACAGACACTATTTAGTGCTTGTCTATAATATCGTAATAATAGTATAAAGCTCCAAATCCCAAATCCCAAATCCCAAATCCCAATATCTAACCTCTAATATCTATCTTCTATCTTCTAACTTCTTAATCCTTCAAATTCCAAATCCCAAATTCCAAGTTTGGGGCTTGGGTCTTGAGGTTTTGGGCTTTCATTTTTGAAAATCTTTGACTTTATGGACAGACACTATTTAATAAAAAGCATCTCCCTGTATTTAGGTAAAGGCCATAATTCATCATCAATTAATGTTTCTAACTTATCTGCATGATAACGAATTACATCAAAATATGGTTTTATTTTTTTACAATATTGTAACGATTTTATATCAAAAGCTTCTATTTTATTCACTTTTTTTCGCTCTTCAACTAACTCATTTACATTAATTTGTATTTCAGAAACATGCTCCGATATTTCATTAATTAATTCTATCTGATATTTAGCTTTCTTTTTAAATTCACTTTCAGAAAAAACATTTTTAAGACCATGAACATTTTCTAACAAAAGATTTTGGTATTTAATTGCAGTTGGAATTATGTGATTTAAAGCCAAATCGCCAATAACTCGTGCCTCAATTTGAAGTATTTTAGTGTACATTTCGTGTTTTACATAATAACGAGCTTCGAGTTCGCGAGTAGAAAAAATGCATGTTTTTGCAAATAACTCTTTAGTTTTTGGTGATAAATAAGCATTTAATGCCGTAGGTGTATCTTTTAAATTTGATAGTCCTCGTTTTTTGGCTTCTTTTACCCACTCCTCGCCATAACCATTACCTTCGAAAAGTATTTTTTTTGATGAAATAATGTAGTTTCTGATAACTTTAAAAATTGCTTCGTCTTTTTTATCGTCATTGCCATGCATTAAGGTTTCAACATCTTTTTTAAATTCCACTAACTGATTAGCTACAATTGTGTTAAGGACAATCATTGCTGGCGAGCAATTTGCCGATGAACCAACTGCTCTAAATTCAAACTTATCTCCGGTAAATGCAAATGGCGATGTTCGGTTACGGTCGGTATTATCCATAATTATTTGCGGGATTTTGCAAATATTAAGCTTTAGCACAGTCTTTTCGTCGGGTGTCATTTTCTCTTCGCGAACTTTATTTTCTATATCATTTAGCACTCTTGTTAAATGTTCGCCAATAAAAATCGAAATTATAGCAGGTGGAGCTTCATTTGCACCAAGCCTATGGTCGTTTCCGGCTGTGGCAATAGCAGCCCTTAGTAAATCGGCATGGTCATGAACCGCTTTAACAATATTTATTAAAAATGCCAGAAACATCATATTGTTTTTAGGAGTTTTGCCTGGACTTAATAAATTCTTTCCTGTATTTGTTGCAAGCGACCAATTGTTATGCTTACCTGAACCATTAATTCCGGCAAATGGTTTTTCGTGTAACAATATTCTAAAGTGATGTTTACGTGCAATTCTTGCCATTAAGTCCATTATCAATTGATTATGGTCAATGGCAATATTTACTTCTTCGTAAACTGGTGCAAGTTCAAATTGATTGGGTGCAACTTCGTTGTGCCTTGTTTTTACTGGTATTCCGAGTTTCCAAGCTTCAATTTCAAATTCTTTCATATAAGCTGTAACTCTTTCGGGAATTGAGCCAAAATAATGGTCTTCTAATTGTTGGTCTTTTGCAGCTGGATGTCCAAAAAGTGTTCTCCCCGTTAACACTAAATCGGGACGGGCAAAAAATAATGCCTCATCAATTAAAAAATATTCCTGTTCCCAGCCTAAAGTAGGAAAAACTTTGGTAATATTTTTATCAAAAAATTGACAGACATCAACAGCAGCTTTGTCTAAATAATTTATTGCTTTAAGTAAGGGTGTTTTAAAGTCAAGCGATTCGCCTGTGTACGAAACAAATACAGTTGGAATACAAAGGGTACCATTAACAATAAATGCTGGTGATGTCGGGTCCCATGCCGAATATCCACGTGCTTCAAAAGTGTTTCTAATGCCACCACTCGGAAAACTCGATGCATCTGGCTCCTGTTGAACTAAATTTTTTCCTTCAAATCTTTCAATTGAACGAATACCTTCGGTTGGTGAAAAAAACGCATCGTGTTTTTCGGCAGTTGCACCATTTAGCGGTTGAAACCAATGTGTGTAGTGTGTTGCACCTTTTTCTAATGCCCAAGTTTTCATTGCTGAAGCAACTTGATCGGCAATTTTTCGATCAATTATTTGACCTGAATCTATAGTTTGCTTAATTTTTTCAAATGTGTCAATAGGTAATTGTTCGCGAAGAGAATCAATGCCAAAAACATTATTCCCATATATTTCTGATATTTTACAATTAATTGTTGGAGTTAAATCAACATTTCTTGATAAAGCATTTTTTAATGCTTCTTTTCTGAATATTGTCATATTTTTATATATTTTTTGCAAAACTATAAAAAAATAAGGGGTATATCTAAATATTTATATTATTTTTTTAAACTTACCCCCATATTATTGTTAATAGTATGAATAATAAATAAATAATATACTACTGGGTAAATCAGTGGTAAAAAAAGTAGCTGCGTATTTCTATAATTATCAGTACTTTATTATTTCGAAGATAAGAGTAATTTAAAAATATACCGATTATTGAGTTTAAAAAGAGCATTGAAATACATATTGTAGAAAATATAATTATTAACAATTTATTTAATAAATATCTAAACTTATTAAAATAAAGGCATTTATGCTGTTAATAAAAATACCAAGCTATTTTAATTAAACAACTTAAAAAGTATTAACTTATCCAAATTTTAATAACTAATAAAATGAAAAAAATAAATTCTTTGCTCAAAGCAGCAATAATTGTTGCTTTGGCTTTCTTTAATTTTATTATGTTTATGCCTCAGCATGCCAATGCACAGCAAGGTACATGGATTTCCAATGGAAATACTATTGTTTATACCAACCGTAAAGTTGGAGTAAAAACAAATTCTCCCACTAAGGACTTTGATTGTAACGGCTCGTTACGCTCCGTTAATGCTTTTGTTGATAGCGTACTTAAAGTCTGGCAATTAATGGTTACCGATGCTTTAAGTGTCGGACAATTTACTTTAAGCGGCAATAATATTATTTCTTCAACAGGGAATATTAATTTCGGGAATAATAATCTTACTACAACGGGAGCAATATCTGCCAATGAAATTACAGCAAACAATGGAACAATAACAAATACGTTAACTGCGGGTAATATCAATGCAACAGACATACAAACGCAAACAATAAATGCAAACGAAATATTAATACAGGGATTACCGGTACAAGTGGGCGATACTATTGATGTAAAAGTAGTTAAAGCTGCTAATATTGTTATAGATGGACCTGCCGAACAGATTTACAGCACAAGCGGAACTCTTGATTTTAAGGGAAATAATATTAAGAATATTGGTTTATTAACGGTAGAGCAAATCGGATTAAATGTAACAACACCAATAGCAGCAGTGCAAATAAACGGAACAGATTCTTTGAATTCAGCAGTTGCGATTACACGGTTTTCTAACGATAACGAGCCACCTACCCTTGCTCTTTTAAAGTACAGAGGTACTGCGGGCAATCCATTACCCGTTCAGAATAATGACTGCTTAGGAAAAATATCTTTTCATGGTTATGATGGAAACGCATACAAATCAAGCGATTTAATCAAAGGTATAGCTACCGAAAATTACAGTCCTTCGGGACACGGTTCTGAGTTGTTCTTTAGCACTACGCCCAATGGAAGTACAAGCAATCAAATTGCGCTCAAATTAAATAATGACCAAACGGCTACTTTTTATAATGCAATCAACACTCCAGTAATCAATGCAACTAATATTAATGCAAGCGAAAGTATTACCACTGCAGGTAATATTACGGCAAAGAGTATTAATACTACTAATTTGAATGTTACAGGGCAAACGAGTTTTGATAGTTTAAGAGTAACAAATAGAATTAAAATTGGTAATTCAATATATTTAGGAATTAATGAAATAGGAACAGCAAATAATATATACACTAATGATGGGAATTTATTAATTCAAAGTGAACAAGAAAATTATTATATTACAGACCATAATACAATAATAAATGCAAATAACAATGGAAGAGTAGGTGTTGGAACAGACAACCCTCAGGCAAAAATTCATTTATTTGAACAGGATAATGCAACTTGTTCGGCAAAGCTACGGCTTGAATTTCAAACCAATAGTCCACCTAACGGCTGTGGTACTAATAATTCTACATGGGATTTGGATGCTTTTGATGATAATAAATTTATAATTTCAACCCCTTCATTATCAATTCCTGTAATAACATTAACCAAGCAAGGAAATGTAGGCATTGGAAATACTGCACCAGATGCTAAATTCCATATTGGAAATGGACAATACACTAATCCAATTAATTTTCAACTAGAAAATGATGAGGGTAAATTAGAAATAGGAATAGCAAAAAGTGCAGGAGATTTTGCACCTGAATCAAAACCAGGTAATGCTGTTTTTCGTGTTTCGGGAGACGAAAACAGTATGGTATTTAATATAAATAATGATGACCCATCAGGTTATATTTTATTTAACAGCATATATGATAATAATATAATGAAAATACTTTGTAATGGAAATATTGGGATTGGAACAACTACTCCGCAGGCGAAATTATATATTACAGGATGTGCGGGTTGTGACTTTTCACAATCACAACCTGCCTTATTCAAAGCACACCAATCATCCAATACTGATTGGGCAGCCGAAATATACAATAATGGTGGTAATGGTAAAGGATTGCTGATAATTGCTGATGGAACAACCAGTGGAGTTCCTGCTTTGAAAACACAAAATGTTGGTGGTGATATTGGATTAGTGGTCAATTCAGATGGTAATGTTGGAATTGGAACAAATGACCCAAAAGCCCTTGTGCACATTATGGATGGCGATTTGTTACTGGAAAACAATTACTACTTGAAATCTAAGAGAAATGGGAATACATTAAAACTAATTGGTTTATCAGGCTCTGAAGAAAATAATCGTATTGAAATTGGAGAAGCTACAACTTTCCCGAGTGAGGTTAGAATATATACTCCGACTGACAATGGACAGGGAGTCAGTGTTAACAATGGTACTGATAATATTGCCTTTTTTAGAAATGATGGAAATGTAGGCATTGGAACTACAAATCCAAGTGCATCTTTAGATGTTAAATTACCTTTAAATGCACCACTTGCTACAATGGCAGCTTCATTTAGTACCAATAATGAAAATGGCAAAGTATTTATAGTACCTGAACTTTGCGGTTGGGGTTTTAATGCGATGTCTGTTGGTGGTGATCAAGGTATTTTTTGGTCAGATAGTCAAGCTGGTGGCGGAAACAACCAAAATGCAGGCTTTGTTATAGGACCACAAAAAGTTGGAGAGGCATACGGTATTCGTATTACTAATGTTGGAGATGTAGGCATTGGTATAAGTACTCCAGGTTATAAATTGGATGTTTGCGGAATAATTCGGGCTAAAGAAGTAATTGTTAATTTAACGGGTTGTGATTTCGTTTTTGATGAAAACTATAATCTTATTCCTCTGAAAGTTCGCAAACCCATTGTGTTAAAACAAAAACATTTATTCAATATCGCATCTGCAAAGGAAATGCAGCAAGGTACTTTAATGGGCGTAACCATGATGGGTATTTTGCAGAATGTAGAAGAACACGAACAATATCTTTATCAGCACGATGAACGAATAGAAAAATTAGAGAAAGAAAACAAAGAATTAAAAGAAGAAATAAAAGCATTATATCTTTTAATTAATAAAAAATAATACAAATGAAAACAAAAATTTCAAAAACGATTGAAAAAACCTTATTAATAGGTATTTTTTCGATACTTTTCTTTTCTAAACTTGATGCACAAAACCTTTCTCTTGATTATGTAGAAGGAGAAGTAATTGTTCAACTAAATTCCAATGTTGAACCTAATCAACTTACTCAATCATTCAGTCAGATTGGATTAACTCAGAAACAAGAAATTTCTGATATTCTGAATATTTGGCTTTTTCAATACGATTTACAGACAATTACTCCTGACAGTTGCTTAATGTTAATAAAAAGCAGCAACCTTGTTAAAACTGCACAATTTAATCACTATATTTTTACTAATGCTGTTCCTAATGATCCCGGCTTCAGCAATCAGTGGGGGATGAATAAAATAAAAGCGCCCGATGCCTGGAATATTACAACAGGAGGAACAACTGTACAAAATGACCAAATAGTTATTGCGATTGTGGACGATGGTTTTGACATTAATCACGAAGACATTGACTTTTGGAAAAACAATGCAGAAATTCCTGGCAATAATATTGACGATGACGGCAACGGGTATGTGGATGATTATGATGGTTGGAATGCATACAACAATAACGGAACGATTACATCTGCAAATCACGGAACTCATGTCTCTGGAATTGCAGGAGCAAAGGGAAACAATGGTATTGGCGTTACCGGAGTAAACTGGAATGTGAAGATTATGCCAATACAAGCGAGTAGTCAAACAGAAGCTACAGTAGTTGCGGGATATTTATATATTCTTAAAATGCGTCAACTTTACAATCAAACGAATGGTACGCAAGGAGCATTTATTGTTGTTACAAATGCCTCTTTTTGTACAAATTCCACTTCTAATACTTCAGCTGACGATTATCCTATTTGGTGCGGAATATATGATGCTTTGGGTAATGAGGGTGTATTAAATGTTAATGCCCCTAATAACATAAAATATGAAATTGGCGGTTCCAGTGGAACATTCGGATATGCATATTATGAAATTCCAGCAATTTGCTCCAGCGAGTTTTTAATTGTTGTTGCTAATACTGACCAAAATGATGATTTATATGACAAAGGTCCTTTATCCGATGAAGGATCATCATGGAGCAAAACATATGTTGACCTCGCTGCACCCGGAACAGGCATTTATTCTACACTTCCGGGAAATTCATACGGAAACCAGACAGGAACATCAATGGCTGCACCTCATGTTGCAGGAGCAATCGCATTAATGTATGCTGCTGCTTGCGATCAGTTAATTACAAATTACAAGACAAACCCTTCTGCTGTTGCATTATCAATGAAGCAGTTCATATTGAATTGGTCAGACCCAATTTATTCTCTGCTTCTTAAAATTGGTTACGGCAGATTAAATGTTTATCGGAGTATTATAAAAATGTATGAGCAGTATGACAATGATTTATATGTTACAGGAGCCGAAACAACATCAAAACAATACGATGCCATTAACAATATTACAGTTGAAAATTATACAGCAGTAGGAAATTATGATGTTACTTTTAGGTCAGGAAATTCAATTACTTTCAAACCGGGAACTGATTTAAAACCAGAACAGGATAAAACAATACATGCTTTTATTGATAAAGCTACTTTTGATTGCGCTATTCCTTACCAGCCCTTATCTGTTGATTTAATAGCACCTGAATGGGTATATTGTGGTGGTGGGGATAATCCGATTTTCTGTAATGCTATTCCGACTGGTGGTAAAACGCCATATTCTTATGTGTGGTACACAAAAGTCATAACAAGTAGTTCTTGGGTTACTCATAATGTAAATAGCCCCAACTTTGTTGTTGGCTCAAGTGAGGACTTTTATGTTCAGGCACAAGTAACAGACGACAGGGGAATTACAGCATTATCTCCAATAAAATTTGTTAACTGTACTGAGGCAAAAATTGCTGCGATATCTGATTCTTTATACACACCCGCAGATACAATTATTAACCTCGCTAATTCAGGAAAACAACTAACAAATTCTCAGACTTTTATTGAAAGCAATAATTTACGCCAAAGTTTTAATGCTTTTCCCAACCCTACTACCGGGAAAGTAACAATTACTTTCACTTTAGCGAAAGCAGGTTTTGTTACTATTCAAATCTCTGACAATACAGGGAAAAAAGTAGCCGATGTGGTAACTAACAAGCCATACGAAATCGGAAAAAACAGTATTGAATATAACGGGAAAGATTTACCTGCCGGGCTTTATTTCTACACTATCTCCACGAATGAAGGAATCAATGCTTTAAAACTTGTGTTAACAAAATAGCGCAGAAATGAAAAGGTTATTTGTAATAATAATTTGTATTTGTTTAATTTACTCTGCCTACTGCCAGAATATAGGGTTAAGAGCTAATACGGAATTTTCCGGTAACAGAAAAATAAACACTGCTATTGGATGGGGACTTTATCTTAACATCAATGATTTTTCTGAGAAAGTTGAGTTGCTTTTTTTCCTTGATATTGATAAAAAATACAAAGAGTTACCTGATGATAGAACTTTTTCACCAATTGAAGGAATAAGGTCCAATTATGCCCATCTTTTTGGGGGCGCAAGCGGGTTGTACGTGTTTCCATTATCGCAAAAAATCAAATTCAAATCAGGACCATCATTATTTTATAATGTTATTTCTGCTAGTGAAACAGGAATGTGGTCTAACTGGTTACACTCTTATAAATCTTATTCTTTAGGTTCAGGACTAATTTTCAACTTTCATTATACAGCACTTTGGGGTTCTCCATTTAATGTTGATTTGTTTATTGTTCCGCAATATTTATTTAATATCAAAAACGAAATTAACCCGACAGGCATTAAATCAGATTATTCAGAGAACTTAAAAATATTGGCTATACAACTTGGGCTTTCATTTATATTAAATGAATAATTGATATATCAACATACCCCAAAGGCATTTACCTAATAAAAGTATATTCCGGCAACAATGTTTTTATAGATAAGGTTGTTTATCAATAAACATTAAAATTAAAATCATTTAGAGCTAATTAGGAGGAGTTACTGATGTTAAATTTTTCCTCTTTAGACTTAAAAAATTATTCGCCTAAATTAGATTTATCCCCAGAAAATTAACTTGACCCCTTACAATCCGCTATCTGTCGGATGTGATTTTTATTAGTTTTCTTACAAACACTATTTATTTTTCTTTTGAAAAATATTGATTTACTTTGAATAAAAAAAATCAATTGTAACCACAAATTGATTTTTACGTTAAAAGAAGTAAAGAATACTATATTACAGTTTAAGAAATGAAATTTTTTATTATAATATCAAACCTAACTGTCTTAATTTTTCTTCTCGTTTCAACTACAACACTTTCTCAGCCATGTTCATCAGATGTTCCTTCTGTAACGATAAATCTTACAGGAAGCCCGGATAGTATCTGGATTAGTCCTAATATCACACGTTTAGGTCAATGTTGCGGTGTAACTGCTCCTGATGTTTGCGTTGAATTTATGATAACATTAGACCCGGGTGCTCAGGGAATTATATTTGACATATATTCCGGAGCAGTTCCCGGAGGCTCTATGTTTTACCAGATTAATTGTGGTCCGCCTGTTGCAGTGGGAGAAGTTATTTGTTTAGATGGTGTTGGACCTCACAGGCTGACTTTTTGTAAACCCGGAAACAATGATAATCAATATATAATTTCTTCTATTGCAGAGCCATTGGTTTCTCCGGATGTAATTGTTAATGAGGGTTGTATTGGTAATATTTCAACAACAGGGTTAGAGGGTTCAACTATATCAATAAACTCTGTTTATCCCGGTAGTTATGGACAATATAATTCTTATCTGACATGCCAGTCGGGTTGTGTAAGTTCAGATGTAGTTGCACAATCGGGTTATCCGCCTTATGTTTTATATCAGGTATGTGGAATTCCAATAGGAGGGTGCAGTTCTTCGCAGTTTTGTGATACAGTCAGAATAACTTTTAACCCAACACTTGGTGCAATTATTGTTCCCCAAAATCCAACAATTTGTTTTGGTCAAACAAGCATCACTATTACGGCTCAAGGTTCAGGTGGAACACCTCCATATACTTTCCAATGGAGCACAGGTGCATCAACTTCTTCAATTTCTGTAGGAGTAGGAACATATACTGTACTTATAGGTGATGCCACAAATTGTCCGCCAACTCCGGCAACAGTTACCGTTACTTCTTTTATATCTCCAATTACTGCTAATGCAGGTCCAGACCAAACTTTATGTGCTACATTCCCAACCGTTACTTTAAACGGTAGTGTTGTTGCTGCTACCGGAGGTATCTGGTCGGGAGGCAGCGGAACATTTATTCCTAATAACACAACGCTAAATGGTACTTATGTTCCCTCTTCAAATGAACTTGCAAACGGCTCTGTAAATTTAATTTTAACAACAACCGGAAATGGAACTTGTCCTGCTGTAAGCGATACAGTTCATATTTCATTTGTAAATTTTCAGGGAACACCTGTTATAACGCCAACATCTGTTAGTTGTTATGGATTAACAAACGGTTCTGTTTCGGTAAACATGCTCGGAGGTTTTCAACCTTTTACTTATACATGGAGCACAACACCTGTTCAAACAGGAGCAACTGCCTCAGGATTAGGCGCAGGAACATACACTGTAACCATAACTGACGCAAATGGATGTATGATAACTTCTACGGCTCAGGTTTTACAACCAAATCCTTTAACATTAATAACAACAAATGTTCCTGTAAGTTGTTATAACGGTAGTAACGGTACGGCTACTGCTTCGGCTTATGGTGGAACGCCCGGATATTTGTTTCAATGGTCTAATGGACAAACAGGTACAAATGCTACAGGATTGACTGCCGGAACTTATATAACAACCGTTACTGATGCAAATGGGTGTCAGACTACTACAACAACAATTATTTCTTCGCCTGCTCAATTGACTGCTTCGATAAGTTCTTTTACTAATGTTAGTTGCTATGGTGGAAATAACGGAACAGCAACTGTTTTGGCGCAAGGTGGAACTCCAGGATATTATTATTCATGGTCGTCGGGTGCAGGTACCTCAGCAAATGCAACTGGTCTTTCGGCCGGTGTATATTTTGTTACAGTAACAGATGTATATGGATGTTCAGTTATAACTTCTGTCTTAATATCTCAACCAACTGCATTAACAACAACATACAGCCAAACAAATGTTTCGTGTTATAGCGGTGCAAATGGTACTGCCACAATAGTTGCGAGTGGAGGTTCACCACTCTATTCTTATTCATGGTCGCCTTATGGTGGAAATTCTGCAACAGCAATAAACCTTCTTGCCGGCACATTTACTGTTACTGTTACTGATAGCCAAGGTTGTCAGGCGATAAGAATTATTATAATACAACAACCTACTCAAACAGTAGTTACTTTAATAAACTCTAATAATGTTTCGTGTTACGGTGGTAGCAATGGCTCTGCATGTGTTACCGTTTCCGGAGGAACACCCGGATACAGTTATTTATGGCAGCCCATTGGCGGGAGTTCACCTTGTGCAAGTGGATTACCTTCCGGAAATTATCTTGTTTCGGTTACCGATGCAAATAATTGTACTGCTCAATTATCTGTTGCAATAAGTCAACCGGGAGCTCCATTAACTTCAACATTTAATCAGATAAATGCTTCATGTTACGGAAGCAACAACGCATCAATTGTTGCAAATCCTACAGGTGGCACACCTCCATATACTTTTTTTTGGAGTCCCGGAGGAAATACAACATCTGCTATAAATAATATTCCGGCAGGAATTTACAACGTTACAATAACTGATTCAAAATATTGCACATATATTCAAACTCTTACTGTTTCTCAACCCACAGAAATTTTATTAAACACAAGCTATGTGGAAGCTACATGTAGCAGTTCTAATGGTACAGCTACTGTTACTCCAAGTGGTGGAACTTTTCCATATACTTATTTATGGTCACCAGGCGGAGGTACTACTCAAACTATCATTAATCTTTCTTCTGCCGCTTATACTGTAACTGTTACAGACGCATCAGGTTGTACTCAAACATCTGTGGTCTTGGTTACAAATGCTGCCGGACCTGTAGTAACTATATCATCTGTCCAAAATGTATCATGTTTTGGTGGAAATGACGGACAAGCATCAGTTACAGTTACAGGTGGCTTGGCACCTTATACTTATTCATGGGCACCTTATGGCGGTTCTAATGATACTGCATCTGGATTAGGAGCTGGAGTATATATTGTTACAGTTACAGATGCTAATGGTTGTCAGGGATTACAATATACCAATCCGGAAATTACTCAGCCCCCTGCAATTTCTGTAACTACAAATCAGGTGAATGTAACTTGCACTGGAGCAGCAAATGGATCGGTTTGCCTTACAGTTATTGGAGGAACGCCAGGATATTCATATATATGGGCACCTACAGGTTTAACAACTTCGTGTGTTAGTGGTTTATTTCCCGGAATACATAATATTACTATCACCGATGCCAATGGATGTAAAGAATATTCATTTGTAGACATTTCAGAACCGGTGCCTTTATCGGCGAGCATTACAACAACTCAAAACATAAGTTGTTATGGAGGAAGTGATGGTTCTGCTACATGTATTGTTGTAGGAGGTACTTTGCCGATGTCATATAATTGGTCGCCAAGTGGTGCAACATTACAAACAGTTAATGGACTTACTTCTGGTACACATACAGTTTATGTTACTGATGCTAACGGATGTAACGGAAGTGCAACAGTCTTTCTTTCACAACCTTCTCCACTATCAATTTCCACAGGTAATACTAATGTGTCGTGCTACAATGGTTCAGATGCTATGGCATGGGTTTTATATGCCGGAGGAACTCCACCAATTAGTTTTTCGTGGTCACCTTCAGGTGGAACTAACGATACTGCAAGCAACTTATCTGCCGGAACTTATTTTATAACTGTAACAGATAATAACGCTTGTCAGCAATATAGTCCTTTAACTATTAGTCAGCCTGTTGCAGTTAATGCAGAAATTGTAAATTTTGAAAACATAAATTGTAGCGGAGGAAATGATGGTTATACAACTGTATCAGTAACAGGAGGAACACCAGGATACACCTATCATTGGTCAAACAACAGCAGTTCACCTACAATAACAGGGCTTACTATTGGAACATATTACGTAACAGTTACTGATTCAGAGGGATGTTCTGATTCTGCAAATGTGTCTTTAATTGAACCTTTTACACCATTAGGATTAACTATTGCATCGCAAAATGTATCTTGTAATTCTTTTTCTAATGGAACAGCAACTGCCAATGTATCGGGTGGAACACAGCCATATACTTATGTGTGGGTTCCTGCCGGTCAAATGACTCAAACTGCACAAAATTTATTAGCTGGTAACTATACTGTTTCTGTAACAGATTTTAATGGATGTCAAATATCCGGAAATATTGTAATTAGTCAGCCCCAGCCTCTTAGTTCGGTTCTTCAAATTGTTCAACCTGTCGTTTGTAACAGTACCAATACAGGCACTGCAAGTGTTACAGTTCAGGGAGGTACTCCACCCTATATTTATACATGGAATACTATTCCTATTCAAACCAATGCAATTGCAGATAGTATATACGCAGGTCCTTTAACAGTAACTATTACTGATCAAATGGGGTGTACTATTATATCTTCTTCGTATATGCCCGAACCTACTGCAATATCAGCTTTCATCGTATCTCATTCTGATGTATCTTGTCATAATGGTGCTAACGGAATTGCTACAGCAGCAACGTCCGGAGGAACTCCTCCTTACAGTTATTTATGGAGTACTGTACCATCTCAAAATTTACAAACTGCTACCCAATTACCATCTGGGTCCTACTTTGTTACTGTTACTGATGCAAATGGATGTCAGTCAACAACAAATGTTAGCATAACAAATCCTACACAAGTAATAACAACAGCCATGGGAACAGGAACGCTTTGTTTGGGAGATTCGACAACTATTTCGGCTACCGGCTCCGGTGGAGCAGGAAATTATTTTTTCAATTGGAATATGGGATTAGGTATTGGCAGTTCTCAAATAGTAAGTCCTTTGATTGAAACGTCATACATTGTTACTGCTTATGACCAGAATGGATGCCCGGGGATTCCCGATACTGTTATTGTCAGCGTATTGTCGTTATTTCCGCAGAATGTTACAATGTATGCCAATTCCCCAATTTGCCCGGGCACGTCTTCGTTGCTCTATGTTACTGCAATTGCTAATAGTTATGATACTTTGTATTATTCATGGAGTGATGGTTTAGGGCCAGGACCCGGTGCATTTGTAGTTGTTCCACTCCAGGAAACAACTTACTATGTAACTATAACAAATTCGTGTAATTTTACAGTGATTGATTCTATTCGGATTTATTTTAAACCACTCCCTGAAATACATTTTATAACGGATGTCAATCAGGGTTGTGTTCCTGTTACAATTAATTTTGAAGACAGTTCTTCAACTTTGTATGATGAAATTGTATACTGGCAATGGAATTTTGGTGATAATACAAGTTCAAACGAACAAAATACTGAACATACTTACTATAATCCCGGCACGTATTATATGTATTTAACAGTAGAAACCAGCGGAGGATGTATTAACAGTTCTGCTTTAAGTCCTTTAACTATAAATATTTTTGAGAATCCTATTGCTTCTTTTAGCATTAATAGCTCAACATTATACTTACCCAACGACCCGCTGATTTGCACCAATACATCTTCTGGCGCAGTGGCTTACTGGTGGGATTTTGGCGATGGATATACTTCTACTGTTGAAAATCCTGTACATAATTATTCAAACCTTGGAAGTTATAGCGTTGTATTAATTGCTACTAGTTTGTATAATTGTATAGATACGGCAATAATGAACATTGGCGCAACCGGCGATATTGTTTTTCCAAATGCTTTTACACCTGACCCAACTTTTGCCTCTGGTGGAGTGTATGATGAGCATGATTATACAAACCATGTGTTTTTCCCAATTGCAACTGGAGTTGCAGAGTTTCATCTTTTAATTTTTAACAGATGGGGAGAAATAGTTTTTGAATCTAATAATATTGATGTCGGTTGGGACGGGTATTACAGAGGACATTTATGTCAGGAAGATGTGTATGTTTTTAAAGCATCAGCAGTATTTGTTGATGGACGAAAAGTTGAAAAAATTGGCGATATTTTATTATTGAGATGATAAAAAAAATATTCATAATACAAATTTTGAAACGTCATAATTTAAGTT
>MENF01000177.1 GCA_001769035.1 Bacteroidetes bacterium GWA2_32_17 | reverse complement strand
ATTTGCTCATTGTAAATTGAACATTTGGCATTGTTCGTTTTTTAATTTTAATCTTCTTACATTGACTACTGGGTAATAACAAAATTTAATATTTATCAAATGTAGCTTTCAATTTGTAAAGTTAAACATTTTTAACAAATCAATTATAAACATTGCAATGTTAATAATTAAAGTCATATTTTTTTTTATTCCCGATAAAAAAAACTAATTTAGTGCTTTAATTTTTTTAAAATTAAATTATTGGTTTATAATACATTAAAACATATAAATAAATAAAATGATAGAAGGCGGAAAAATTTTTAGAGTTAATATTGAAGAAGAAATGAAGAGTTCGTATATTGATTATGCCATGTCGGTTATTGTTTCAAGAGCTCTTCCCGATGTCAGAGACGGATTAAAACCTGTTCACAGAAGAGTTTTGTTTGGAATGAACGAGTTAGGTAACAGTTCTGGAAAACCTTTCAAAAAATCAGCAAGAATAGTAGGAGAGGTGCTTGGTAAATATCACCCCCATGGCGATACTTCTGTTTACGATGCAATGGTGCGTATGGCTCAGGTATGGTCGCTTCGTTATCCTTTAGTTGATGGTCAGGGAAACTTCGGCTCGGTTGATGGCGATAGTCCTGCTGCAATGCGTTATACCGAAGCAAGACTTAAAAAAATTGCCGAAGAGATGTTAGCCGACCTTGATAAAAACACTGTTGACTTTAAACTAAATTTTGACGATACACTTGAAGAACCAACAGTTCTTCCTGCAAAATTCCCTAATTTACTTGTAAATGGAGCTTCCGGCATTGCTGTTGGTATGGCAACAAACATGGCACCTCATAATTTAATCGAAGTAATTAATGCAACAATTGCATATATTGATAATCACGAAATTACTATTTCTGAATTAATGCGGTTTATTAAAGCTCCTGATTTTCCAACAGGTGGCATTATTTATGGCTACCAGGGAGTTAAAGAAGCATTTGAAACAGGTCGTGGTAAAATTGTTATGCGTGCAAAAGCTAACATTGAAACCGAAGGCAATCGCGACATGATTGTTGTTAACGAAATACCTTATCAAATAAATAAAGCAGAGCTTATTAAGAAAATTGCTGATTTAGTTAACGATAAAAAAATTGAAGGCATTTCTAATGTAAATGACGAATCGGACCGACAAGGAATGCGTATTGTTGTTGACCTAAAAAGAGATGCAAACGCAAATGTTGTATTAAATACACTTTTTAAACAAACTGCACTTCAAACCTCATTTAGTGTAAATAATATTTGTTTGGTAAATGGACGTCCAAAACAACTTAATTTAAAAGAACTTATTCATTATTTTGTTGAGCATCGTCACGAAGTTGTTATAAGAAGAACTAAATTTGAACTCGACCAAGCCGAAAAGAAGGCTCATATCTTACAAGGACTTTTAATAGCCCTCGACCATATTGACGAAGTAATTAAACTTATAAGAGCCTCAAAAACCGTTG
Organism: Bacteroidetes bacterium GWA2_32_17; assembly: GCA_001769035.1. GTDB lineage: Bacteria > Bacteroidota > Bacteroidia > Bacteroidales > GWA2-32-17 > GWA2-32-17. The sequence continues at coordinate 15,027 of MENF01000177.1, read as the reverse complement.
AAGTTGCCCGCGAAGGCTTAATGCAAAATTTTGCATTGAGCGAATTACAAGCCCGTGCTATTTTAGATATGCGTTTACAAAAACTTACCGGTTTAGAAAGAGAAAATCTGAAAAAAGAATACGAAGAATTAATGAAACTTATCGAATATTTGAAAACTATTCTTGCAGATGAATCTCTTCGTATGAAAATTATTAAAGACGAACTAATTGAAATTCGGGAAAAATATGGCGATGAAAGAAGAACCGAAATAGTTTACGCTTCCGAAGATTTTAATCCCGAAGATTTTTATGCTGACGAAGATGTTGTTATTACAATTTCTCATCTTGGTTATATAAAACGCACTCAATTAACAGAATACAGAGTTCAAAATAGGGGAGGTATTGGTTCAATGGGAAGCGAAACACGCGACGAAGATTATATCGAACATGTATATATTGCTTCAATGCATAACACCTTATTATTATTTACTGAAAAAGGAAAATGTTTCTGGCTAAAAGTTTATGAATTACCCGAAGGAAACAAAAATTCTAAAGGTCGTGCAATTCAAAATATTTTAAATATTGACCCCGACGATAAAGTTAGAGCTTATGTTCATGTTAGTAAACTTAACGAAGAAGAATATGTAAAAGAACATTTTATAGTATTATGCACCTTAAAAGGTGTAATTAAAAAGACCACTCTTCAAGCTTATGCAAGACCTCGTTCAAACGGAATTATTGCAATTAATATTCGCGAAAACGACCAGTTAATTGAAGCAAAATTAACAAATGGCAAGCACGAAATTATTATTGCAAACAGAGGAGGACGTGCCATCAGATTTAACGAATCAAAAGTACGCCCAATGGGACGAGGTGCTACAGGCGTTAGAGCAATAAGATTAGTTGATGAAATTAAAGGCGGTGTTGTTGGAATGGTTTGTATTGAAAATGAAACAGAAGATTTATTAGTGGTATCCGAAAATGGTTATGGTAAACGTTCAAAATTAGCCGATTATCCTATGACTAATAGAGGAGGTAAAGGTGTTAAAGCCATGAATGTTACCGAAAAAACCGGAAAATTAATTGCTATTAAAGGCGTATTAGATACAGATGATTTAATGATAATTAATAAATCTGGAGTAACAATTCGTATTGCTGTTAAAAATTTAAGATTAATGGGCAGGGCAACTCAAGGAGTTAGATTAATTAGTTTACGTGATGACGATTCAATTGCTTCTGTTACTTATGTTGAGGCAGATGATAAAGCCGAAGTAGCAGAAATTGACGGCGAAGTACTCGATGACGTTATTGTTGACGAGCCAGAAGATACAAATGACACAAAAAATACTGAAAATGACGATTCTAACAATGACGAGAAAACTGATGGCAAAGATTTTGATAGTGAAACGGAAAAATAAATAATAGTTTCTGGTTTTAGGTTTAGGGTTTCTGGTTTTGTAAACCCGAAACTAAAAACCAATAAATAATAACAGATGAAAAAAAAGTTTTAGGTTTCGAGTTTTAGGTTCACAAATAAAAGTGTATAAATTATGGCAACATTTAAAAGAATAGAGGAAATTGAAGCATGGGTATTAGCTCGGAATATTTGTAAAGAAATATACGCTTTTACAAAACAAAATGATTTTTCAAAAGATTTTGATTTAGTAAAACAAATTAGAAGATCAAGCGGTTCAGTAATGGATAATATTGCAGAAGGTTTTGAAAGAGAGGGAAAACTGGAGTTTATTCATTTTTTAAGTATTTCAAAGGGATCTAATTCTGAAGTTAAATCACAATTATATCGTGCATTTGATCAAAACTATATTACACAAAAACAACTTGACTTATTGCATTTTCTTTGTGATAAAGAATCTAAAATATTAAGTGGATTAATGAAGTATCTTAATTCTTCTGATATTAAAGGAATAAAATTCAAGAAGCATCACGAACCCGAAACTAAAAACCATAAACCCGAAACTAAAAACCATAAACCCGAAACTAAAAACCAATAAATAATAACGTAATATAAAATATAAACACATGAAAAGATTACATTTAATAATTTTAATTTTTATTGCTACCACTGGCTATATAAAAAGTCAATCGTGTAGCTCGTGCAGAGTAAGTTCATTTAACTATTTGAAATACTCTGAATTAGATAAAGCAAAAGAACAAAGCGACTTTTGCATTTCGTGCGAAAAAAGTAAAACAGACCCGCGAGTATGGTATTATCGTGGTATGATTTATCAGAATATTCATACTAGTAAAGATTTTAAAAAACTAGACCCCGATGCTGCCGATAAAGCTTTTGAAGCATATAAATCGGCATTGGTTTTAAACTTTGTTGAACCAAACTTGCAAAAACTTGATATAATAAATAGTCCAACTGACCAAGTAAAGTTTATTACAGCTTTAAACGACATTAAAACAAAATATGTTGATTCAGATATGCTTGTTGATATTCTTCAAAATCAATATCCGGCACTTGCCAATATTTTTGTCAATAAAGGTGTAGAAGAATATCAGACAAATAAAAATTACGAAAAAGCATATAAATATTTCGAAAATTCACTTTTTGTTTCAGGAATGGCAATGAAAATTGATACTCCTGTTATTTATTATTGTGCACTTGCAGCTCAAAAAGCTAAAAAATACGACGAAGCAAAAGAAATGTTCGAAGTTTTAATAAAACTTAGCTATGGGGCTAATGATAAAGAAAAATCGGGAAATTATTTCTTTTTAGCTGATGTATATAAAAGTAAAGGTGATACAACAAAGTATATAAATACTTTAAAAAATGGAATTGATAAATATCCAATCGAAAATACTGCACTTGTAGTCGAATTAATAAACTATTATTTATCTACAAATAAAACAACTGAAGCATTAAATTATCTTGAACTTGCAACTAAAAACACACCCGACAATCCTACATATTGGTTTGCTAAAGGTAGTTTGTATGATGCAAACTTAAAAGATCCGGTTAAAGCTATAGAATGTTACTTAAAAGCAATTGAGCTAAAACCCGATTATTTTGAACCAAATTACAATATGGGTGCACTTTATTATAACGATGGTGCAGATATGCTAAATAAAGCTAACGACATAAATGACGAAAAAAAATACAAAGAAGCTAAAGCTAAAGCCGAAGCAAAACTTAAAGAAGCATTACCTTATTTGGAAAAAGCACATCAAATCGCACCAACTGATTTACCTACAATGGAATCATTAAAAAGTGCTTATTACAGAGTTGGAATGCAAGATAAAAGTGATGCTATAAAAAAAGAAATTGAAGCTTTAATAAAATAGTTAAATTCAGTTCTTGTTCTTTTTAGCCACAGATAGATATTGAGCAAATAGAAACATACCAATTTTAAAAAATGTTTTACCCCGTAGGATATTTTCTTTTGTTGCATCGCATTTTTTAATTAGGGTTATCTAACGAGGTGAATTGTTATTATTGTTTCATTGCTTATTTACGGGACTTCTAAAAATTGCTTTTTCTTTGTTGGACTTCAATTTTAAAATCCTCATTTACAACTGTAAACTCCGGTTTTAAAATCTTGTCCGCCTCGAAAAATCTAATTTTTAGAACCCCTCTTTAGCAACTTAGTGGCTTAACAATGAAGCAATGAAACAATGAAACAATTTATATTTAATTTGCTACTGAATTTAACTTAAAACATTATAAAATGAAACTTTTATTAGCCATAACAACTATTTTCTTTTACTCATTTACTTATTCTCAAAATGTTAATATTGAGGATATTTTAACTTATTTAAAATCTGGCGATGCTGTTAAAGCAAAATCAACATCCGATTTATCAATTCAGGATAAAAACTTAATAAACAATCCTAAAACATGGTATTATAGAGCTATTACATATCATTCTATTTACGAAAGTGAAATAAAAGAAGTTAATTCCTTAACCAAAAAACCTTTATTTGAAGCTTATAATTCCTATTTAAAAACTTTAGAACTCGATAAAGATAAAAAATTTAACTCTGAAGTAATTAAAGCTTTGTTAATTGTTGCTTCGCAATTTGTTAACGAAGGAGTCTTGTACTTTAATAAAAAAGATTATCAAAGTGCATTATCAAGCTTTGAAAATAACATTGCAATAAATCGTTTACCTGCAATTAATCAAATAGATACTATAGTGTTATTTAATGCTGCCATTTCGGCTCAAAACTCAGGGAATAATAAAGCTGCCATCGAATATTATAACCAACTAGTAAAAATGGAATACGGCGGATCTCAGGTTTGTCTTGACTTAGCTAAACTTTATAAAACTGAAGGGAATAATGAAGAATATATCAATACAATTAAAAACGGGCTTAAAACATATATTACTGATGATATTATACTTATAAATGAATTAGCAAATTATTATATTGAAATTGGTAAAAATGATGAAGCTGAAATATATGTTGATAAAGGTATTTATCGCGAACCTAAAAATCAATCTTTGCACTTTGTTAAAGCTAGTTTGCTGGAGCAAAAAGGAGATGTTATAAATGCCGAAAAAGAATATTTAACAACTTTAAAAATTGACTCAGAATATACCGATGCTCTGTTTAATATTAGTGCAATGTACTATAATCAGGCAACAGATATTATTAAGAAAACGACATCGAAGGAAGAACAAAACAAAGCATTTGAAATATATAAAAAAACCCAACCTTATCTCGAAAAACTTTATAATCAAACTCCAAACGATACTCAAATTTTAAAAATGCTAAAAACCGTTTATACATTGCTTAAACAAGATGAAAAGTTAAAAGAAATAAACAAAAAATTGGAAAATTCAAACGAATAATTTAATTTTAGCCAAAAAAACAGCTCCGTAGGAGCTAAATCTTTGTAATAAAATAATAAATATTAAAAATAAGCAGCGTAGCTGCGAAATAAATTTAAAAAGATGGCAAACACTTATTCTCAAATGTATGTACAAATAATTTTTGCAGTACAAGGCAGGCAAAATATTATTAAAGAAAAACATCGTGATGAATTAGAAAAATATATTTGTGGGATTATTAATAATAAAAAATGCAAACCTCTTGCATTATTTTGCAATCCAGACCATACACACATATTATTAGGACTACATCCAACTATATCTGTTTCAGATATAACACGTGATATAAAAGCCAGTTCTTCAAAATTTATTAAAGAAAAAAAATGGATTTTAGGAAAATTTAATTGGCAGGATGGTTTTGGTGCATTTACTTATTCAAAATCACAAATTGATAATGTGGCTAAATACATTTTAAATCAAGCTGAACATCATAAAAAAAGAACCTTCAAAGATGAATATCTGTCTATACTTAAAAAATTAGAAATTGAATATGATGAGCAATATTTATTTGAATGGTATGATTAAGATTTCGCAGCTACGCTGCTCATATTTTTTATCAGTTTTTTATAAAGATTTTGCAACTACGTTGCAAATGCTTATAACAATATATAAAATATCCACAATTTGCCATTCCCAATGCTTCGCTACAAATAAAAATTATAATAATATATAAAACATTAACAAATGAAAACAGTTTACTTTTTAACAGCATTTTTAATATTGTCAAACACTACTTTTTCTCAACCGGAAAAAACACCAAATAAAGGCGAGAATTTTATCAAACAAATTGAAGGTAAACTTGATAAAGCAAAAATCAGTATTGATAAATCATGTGCCGATATAAATGGAAGTAAAAATCCGGAAAACTGGTTTATAAAAGGATATGTTTATACTGAACTTGCAAAAAGTGCAATTTATAAAAGCACTATTCCCAATGCAGCTCGTGAAGCACTTTCGGCAATTGAAAAATGTAAGGAATTGGATGTTGATAAAAAATTAAATTCCGATTGTATAAATGTTTTGTTCGATTTAAGTTCAATGTTTTATAACAATGGTATTAATTTTTACAATTCCGCTTTAAAAACAAATAACACAAGCGAATATTCAAATGCTTTAGAAAATTACGATAATTTTTTTGAAGTAATTAAAACATTGGATAACGACCAGGCAATTGTTAATCATTTAATTGAATCGAGTAAAATAAATAAAAATTCTGTAATTGTTTATGCCGGTTATTGTGCACAAAAAAGTGGAAATAACGAAAAAGCAAAACAATATTATTCTCAAATTGTATTATTAAATGAACCAAACAACGAAAAAGTTAAGCAAGCCGGTATTCCGCTTGGGTATATTTATTATTCCGATTTACTAATAAGCACTGGCGATACTGCTACTGCAAAAAAAGCTATTGACAAAGCATCAAGGCTTTATCCCGATAATCCCGATGTTATTATGGCAGCTATAGATATTTTTAGTAAAGCCAAAAACGCATCAGAAATGGCAGATTTTATTCAAGTTGCATTACAAAGTAACCCTACAAACGCAAAAATGCTCGTTATATTAGCCGGAGCATTTAATACTATTTCAAAAGATTATGTAAAAAAAGGTTATCAATCAACTTCTTTAGAATACCGCGATAAGGCAATTAAAACTTATGAAAAAGCTTTAGCATTAAAAACTACCGACAGCAAAATTTTATATAATATAAATTACAACTTAGGTGTTTTATATTATAATCCTGCTGTTATATCCTACAAAAAGAAAGACGAAGCAAACAAGCAAGAATACGAATATTTATTTAAAAAGGCGGTTCCGTATCTTGAGGCGGCTTATAAAATAGAGCCTAATAACCGAAATGTAATAAATATGCTTATGAAATCGTATCAAACTCTTAATGAAACTGGCAAAGCCGAAGCCATTGAAAAGGAACTTTATAAATAAAAGATTGTATAAAAGCCCCTTATAATTTCGATACATTAAATTGAAAAATGATAAAAAGAGATTTTTACATATTCTTTTTATTTTATCTTGTATCTAATGTTACATTTTCGCAAACTCCTTTAGAAAATTTTCAAAAGTATTATAATTCAGGCGATTATATCAATGCAAAAAAAGAAATTGAAATAGCTTCTTCTGAACCTGATAATGCAAAAAATCCTAAAGTTTGGCTAAATAGGAGTGAGGCAAACTCTATGTTATTTTCAATTAATCCAACCGAAAATCCAAGTTCTATCGAAATTGCTTATATGTCTATTATGAAAGCAAACTTCCTTGATTCTAATAAAGAATTTGGCAAACAAATTGTTGAACAGCTTAATTTTATTTCGCAACTATATTATAAAAAGGGTGCATCCGATTTCAATAATAAAAAACATACAATTGCATTAATATCTTTCGAGAGGTCAATTGAAATTGACAATTTAATGAAAACAGCAAATGATACTGATAAAATTTATAACGCAGGATTAGCTGCTTCATTATCAAATAATAACGAAAAAATAATTAAATATTTTTTAATTTTATACAATTACAATTATAAAAAAATAGAGGTTTATAACTATTTAGCTGAAGCTTATAAATCAGATAAAAAAAATTTACAGGCAATAGATGTCCTAAAAAAAGGAATTAATTTATTTCCTAATAACTCTTATATATTAGTTGTAAACATTGTTAAATTATTTTTAAATATGGGTTTAGCTAATGATGCCTTAGAATATTTAAAAATTGGTACTAATTTATACCAGAAAGATGATTTATTTTATTTACAGGGAAGTTTGTATTTTCAGTTAAAACAGGATAATAATGCAATTCAAAGTTTTCGGAAGGCAATCGAAATTAATCCAAATAATTCAGATGCAGCTTACAATTTAGGAATAATGCTTTATAATAGTTCAATAAATCATTTAAAAACTGCAGATTCATTTTTAAATTCCAAACCCGATAAATATAAAAGTGAGAAAGAATTATTTTTATCCGAAATAAAAGAAGCTGCTCCATTATTAGAAAAAGCATTAGAACAGGATAGCAGTAATAAAAATACTATGATTTGCCTTTTAGATATTTATAAAAGATTACAACGAAAGAAGCAATACGATATGCTTAAAATCTTATTGAGTTCTACAAAATAAATTTTTATCATTTATTCTTTTAAATTATTTTCAGATTCGGGAAGTGATTTTTGAGCAAGTTTCTTTCTTTTTTCTAAAGTATCTAAATGTTTGAAATTATCTTTAGTTATAACTTTTTCTTTGGTTTCTACTTCAATTTTTTTAATAGCTTCTTTAGTTATTTTGCCAGCTTTTTGAATAGCAACTTTGTCTTCAGTAAAACCTTTTGCATTAGTTTTCTTGATTATTTCTGTTGAAGTTGCTTCACTAAAAATAGTTGCTGCTAATTCAAGAGGAGTCATATTATCCCTTAAACTATCCGATTTTTTTAATTCTTTATAGCTTTTATATTCTTGAGCATTTAAATCAAATGTTGATTTATATATTTCATTTGTTAAAATTGCATATTCTTTGTCTTCATTTATTCCGCTTTCCTTTAGCACATCAGTAAATTGATGCCTTGCGTCAATACTTGCAGTTCTTGTTTGAATCCAATCTGAAGTATATCCTTTAATTGAATAATAATTTTTTGCTCTTACTATTGCTTTTGCAGGTTGTTCTATTTCATCTAATCTTTCTTTTCCAACTCTTGCTAACCATAACTTAAATGGTTCGGCTTTACGCGAGGGAATTGATTGTATAATTCTGAAAAGTGATTCTGTATTAGCTGCGTCTGTAAGGTATTTTTTCCCATCTTTAGATATTAATTTCAGTTGTACACAAAATGTGGACAACTGAATTCCATGCTCTGATTCTCTTTTTTTAAGCATGTTCCAATAATTCCTTGGATTTTCACTATCGGTTAATACTGCTACAACATCAATAACAGAAAATACCCATTCATCTGCAATAACACCTTTTCTAATTTCTTTATCATCAAAAATTGCAATTTTGCTTATTTCAATTTCTTTAGACATAATTATTAAATTCTAAATTTAATAAAAAACTGAATCGAAGATAAATATTTCAACCATTCAAATAATAACAGACCAATTGTACCAATTGCTGCACCAATACTTCCATAAGACAAAACCTTTTGATTCAATTCATTCATTTTTTCACTTTGCAACATGCGGTATCTTTCCTTAACATAACCGCCATTAGATAAAAATAACTTTCCTTCAAAGGTTAAATATATAGATTTAGTTTCTATATATGGATTAAATATTTTAGAGGGATTATTGTCGTCTTTTAATATTTTTTTAAGTTCAGAATAAGAAATATATTCATCTTTAAAAATTTTAGAAACAATAGGGTTTACCATATCTAATGAAATTATTTTACCGTCCATATAATAGTTAAATAGTTGTGTATATAAACACCCATAGTTATCATTAATAAAATTTAATACTTCATCTAATTGTTCAAAAGGAGATAATTCTTTTATTTTTATTGTAGCAAAGATAATAATTGTAAAATGAAAATCAAGGCTAAAATGTTATAGATGTAACTATTTAACATAATATAAATTATGGGACAATTATATATACGTTATTTAGTTGATATACTGCCATGTATAAAACAATAGGAAACCCATTTGGTTATTTATCTTTTGGTATTGGAGCTGTTTTAAAAGATTTTGGATTTACGATTGGAAGAATTGCATTATGTAAAAATGTTCCTCTAAACAATTGGGATAAAACTCCACGTGTTGTAGAAATAGAAATAGAATTTAAAGTTTGTGTAATGTATTCTTCAATATGAGTAATTCCCTTTTTATCTATTTGTACAACCTCTTCATATTTTTCAATTGTAAACACACATGCAACTGAAGCTGAACCTAATTTCAAATCCAAATCTTCTGTTTTAAAAATATCAATATGTGTTATTACTATAATTAATTTATTTACATGATCAAGTTTTTGCTCTAATCCAATATTAAAATTAAAGTTTGTAATTGCTTCAATTTGATTTACTGGTAAAGCAAAGTTTTGTTTTATCAGTTCAATGGATTTAATCTGAAAATTAAAGATTTTATTTTCTTCTTTCTTATCTTTTGCCATATTGATAATTCTGTTGATATAAAATATTTTTAAAATCTGAATTGAAGTAATTCATAGTCTGTGGTAATACTGGTTGACATTTTTGAGTAACCTGAATTTGATATGCAACAATAGTCTCTATTTGCTGAGGTTCAACAACATTGATTATGCAAATGTTTAATTTTTCTTCAATATCAAACAATGTTTCAGTTGTGAAATGGTGGGTTCCACTTAACCATTTTGTTACAACTGATGGATGTACACCCATTTCTTCTGCAAATTTTATCCTATTCAATTTCTTTGTTTGCATTGCTTTTAAAATGCGTAAAGCAAGCAGCATATTCTTTTCAGTTCTTTTGTATGCCTTAGTGTCGTTTATAGTAAAAAAGTCATTCAATATTTTACTTTTATACACCTTTGTTTCTTTTTTCTTTGCTTCCATTTTTTTTAATCTTAAATTTCTATTATTATTTCATCATCATCACATTCAATATCTGTTTTGTCTAATGACCATCGCAAATATTTTTCTTTAAATGCATTAGTAACACCTTTTGAAATTCTTTTTACTAATTCATTCTCCTTTGTTAATTTTTTACTTTCCTGAAGAGCTTTAATATTCTTTGGTTTTTCACCGCCGCTTCCTAATATTACTACTACTGTACCATATTTTACACAATAAAGCCGGAGTTTCTTTTCAGGGTCATCGTATAATGCACAAACCCCATCTCCAGGTGTACCCTCATTAATTTTAAAGAACGTTTCTCTTGCTCCTGTCCTATCCGACATGACTTTTAAGCGATCTCTGATGTTATTTAGCTCATTGTTATATTTCGATTTATTCTCACTAATAAATTTCTCGAATAGTGTAAGTGAATCACCATCTATTTTAACTGTGTAAAAGTTTGCACAAAGACCTGATAAAATTTTAACAATTTCAACTTGCACGATTCAATTCTGCTAATTTATACGTAAAATTAGATATTTTATTATACTTACAATACAAATTATTCCATAATTAATGTTAAATACCTTATTATAAACATATTATAATTTTACTTATAAGTAAAATGCGATACAAATATACAATTAATTTATATAATACAAGTATTTTTTAAAATATTTTAATAAATAATGGCTTTGAAAAAAAATATAGCGTGATTAAATTTTCACCTTGTTTTCTTAAGCCTTGTTCATTCACAACTTGTAAGGCCCGCCTTATGGACAGGCTGGCGTACAATCAATGTTGAATAAGATTGTAAGTTTGTTACTTTGTTATTTTAGAAGGTTGACCAAATACTCCTCTAAAAGAATATGTTGTTTTTTCAACTTTGTATTCTAAAATTTCACATTCTACTTCTAACATTGATTTCAATTGAATGATTCTTTGTTCAGATATTTTACCCTCATTATATGCTAGTATAAGTTTATCAGGTTTAACATTATTTCCTAACCAAGCTAATGCTTCCATTTCATTACGGTTAAACTCAGATGCACAATTTTTTGCTTCACCCAAAACAAGTCGCCCATCTTGGATTGCTAAAATATCAATATCACTTTTTCGTCCTTTCTTTGTACGATATTCCATCGAAGGGCTATAAAGAAAACTTTGAGAACAGTTTCTTATATCATTTTTCAACCATAATAATGCATTTAAAACCGTATAGTTTCCATCAAAATCTTTCGAGTTCTTAGTTAAATCAGATAAGATATTTCTTGTTATAACTTCACTAAGCTTATAATAAATAGGAGTTTCCATTTGAGGAGTAATCATACTTCCACATCCTTTACATGCAATAATACTATTTAATTCAGCATAACTATACCATTTGTTTGAACCACATTTTTTACATTTTACTTTGGTGCCAATAAAAACTGCTTGCCTATCAATTAAATATTGAAGTTTATCATTAATATCGTATTCAAAATCATCTTCACGATAAAAGTCTGTGATCTTAACATTATAAAAATCATAAATTAGTTTATGTTCATTAATCAAGTCTTTATAATTAAATATCCCTTTACCCTTTGGTATTTCACTTCGTGATTCCTTCTTAGTGTTACCACCACAAAAGTCTGACTCATATTTAAATAATTGCAACCAAAATCTATCTAAAATAAAATCCTTAATCAAATCCCAATCATTTTCAAACAAATTTATGAATGCAGATAATCTCATTCCAGCTTCACTTAAACCTGCAACCTCAATTAGACTATGAATAAAAATATCTTTTTCAACTCTTCCCATTAAAATTGAATGAAAAATTTCAGTTTGTTCTGGAACTTTAAATTCAATAATTGAATTTTCGTTACCAATAAATAATGTAATCTCATTATCTTTATTAATTCTTTCTTCATTCTTACAAAATTAATCAAAAATGAATGTACCAAAAGGTAGTTTAATTTTATTTCTTCTATTTTCTTGTTCATTTACATCCTCAATAATTATATCAACCGCCCATTTTTCTTGTGATAAATTTTTTGATGCTGCAAAACTAGGCTTAGGAAGATTTAATAAACCTTGGTTTTCAATTAATACTTGTTTAGTATACACTTTTTCATCCATATGTTTGTAGTATTGGATGTCATCTATTTTAAATGGAAATTTTCCTTGTTCTTTTATAAAGAAATTCACCATTTTTTTATCATTTAAAAGATTGATATTAATTATTTCTTGAAGTCTCGAATTATTCAAAGTTTCTGAATGGACTTTAATATCTTTTGATTTAGACAAAGAAGAAAGTAACAAATGAAAATCCCTATCATTGCTCAATCTTTCTAATTGCTGTACCGTTATATAAATTTGATTTAAACAATAATTATGCTTTTCTAAATACATTTGTCGATTCCAATAATATAATAAGTCATTGAACTGTTCATTTTCATCAGCTATTACTAATTCAAGATTTTGATCAATTAATTCAGATGTTTTAAAAATATTAGTGTAAACATCTCTCTTTGAAAGAATTGATTTATAAATTAAAGATTCTAATGCTATAATTTTATTTATATCTTTTAAGTTATCATGATTAATTGTAATTTTCTTATATCTATGTAATAGTTCATGTTTATCAAAAAAATAAGATTGAAACAAAAAATTTAACTCATAAAATTGCAAGTTATCTTTTAAATTGGATTTGTATAGATAACCACTTTCACATAATAATGCATCATCAGTACTATGTTCTAACAAATAAGTGCAATCTAATCCCTCAAACTTAGGTGTCCCAAACTTCTCAATTTTATAATATTTTTTTGGGTTTAAAAAAGATTCCACTTTAGTTAGATTAGTTCCCTCTGAATAAAAAACGAAATCTGGATCACTATATTTAATATACTCTAAATAGTTATCAGGTATTTCACCATTATTGACAGGAATAATAGGATTGTATCTTCCACCCCAAAATTTTTGATTCTGGCACATCAAATTAATCAAATTTATAATATCAATTTTTCTGTTAATAAAAAAAAGATGTCTTAAATGCCTTGATTTGCAATATACATATGAATTATTTTTTTCTTTCATTTTTTTTAATAATTTAAAGTATGATTGATAAACTAAAGTAAAGTTTTATTAATTTAGCGAACTCCCTATGAGTCAGTTTATCTGCTAATATCTATTGGGTCTCTCCTATTCTTTAATAACCTTTATAAAAGTAGAATTCTCTTCGTTATTAATTATTTTGAAGAAATAAATTCCGGATTTATATTTATCTAAATTTATTAGCTCGCTATTATTTAAAGATAATGTTTCTATTACCTTACCTAAAGCATCCATAATAATTACTTTTTCAAGATTCTGGTATTTGGAATAAATTCTTAATAAACCAGAAGTTGGATTTGGATATAATTCAATATTATTTGAATTTGAAATATTCTCGGAATTTGTAGTAGTTGGACAATTAACCAAAATATCGTAAGCACTTCCGCTGCCGTCATCAGCATCAACAACTATATAATAAGTATTGCCAGCAACAGCATTGGAATATATAGCTGAAGATGAAAAAACAGTTCCTAAACAATTTGATGCATCGCAACTTCCTAAAATGTAAACATCTAAATCGCCTGTAAAATTAGAAATAGTAGCAGTAATTGTTCCGTTAGCATCAGGAATAATAGAATGAACCCTTTCTGGTCCGGTTTCTGTCCAGCTATTACAACCGTACGTTTCAATTAACGATAAAGAAATGGAACTTGTACCGCTATACATTACACCACAAGTAAGAGGAATTGTACTGCTGCAATCCAACGATGGTAATAGTGAATCAAGGCAATCCGGAAGACCTGAACCACCTGCTGCTATGAGTTCGGTTTGCCCCATGCTGTTAATTTGAGCAATGGTAAGATGAGTCCCTTGTCCTAATCCCGACTGTGGAAAAACAACATAATCAATAATGGGCTGAGAAGTTCCTCCTGTTCTAGGGTTACTATTAAGTCCTAATGCAGAAGCTAAGCAAATAGAACCTTCTCCCAATTTTCCTCCAGGTCCTGTATCTGCAAAGTAAGCAAAACTGGTATTTCCATTGATAGTATTTCTAACATAAGCCAAATCACCTAAAGAAATATTTGCTAATGATTGTAATGCAGATGGCAAAGCAATGAATGGAATATTTTCTGAATCAACATATCGCAATGGATTTGTATTTGAATAACCTGACTGAACCAAAGAAGTTGTTGAAACGTACATTCCCGGAAAAGGATCTCCTGCTCCCTGAATAACAGGGTCGCCATTAATATCAGTAACTACTCCCCACCAATTTCCCGGGTAACCGGCATTTGCTGTCCAATCAAGTCCCGAATCATTTGGACCATAAGCTCTTGGTGACCCATCTGCATCAACAGCAAACTTGGCTCTATAAAGTATTGCTCCACTCTGATTGTGTGTGTAAACATCAAAATTCTCAATAGTTGTTAAATAAGTAAGATTGCAATTTATTTGGCAAAAACCAATAATTGGTAAAAAAATAAAGATAACAAAATTTACGAGTAGTTTCATTTTTGAGTGATTAATCTTTCACAAATTTAATAAAAAATATTATTAAATAGTCGAACCTTAAAAACCCTTTTTAAAAATTAAAGTCATTGGTAATTTTAATTTAGATT
>MENF01000176.1 GCA_001769035.1 Bacteroidetes bacterium GWA2_32_17 | reverse complement strand
CAACGCATTGGAATGAAGCGTGAGCATTTCATGGGTTGTGATTTGCTTTCATTTTGTATCTTTGACATATTGATAAACAACTCGGGTGCAAAATTATGTGAACCCATTGTAGTTGTGATTTGCTTTCATTTTGTATCTTTGACATATTGATAAACAACACAGCCATTAAAAATACTTTACGGCTCTTTGTTGTGATTTGCTTTCATTTTGTATCTTTGACATATTGATAAACAACTACGTAACGATTTGTGTAATATTCAGCTTAGTTGTGATTTGCTTTCATTTTGTATCTTTGACATATTGATAAACAACTTTTAATATATAATATCGCAACTAATGACTGTTGTGATTTGCTTTCATTTTGTATCTTTGACATATTGATAAACAACTTGTTGTATATTGAAAATCAAGCCAAAACAGTTGTGATTTGCTTTCATTTTGTATCTTTGACATATTGATAAACAACTTGGGGACACGTTACAACATCGAATAACAAGTTGTGATTTGCTTTCATTTTGTATCTTTGACATATTGATAAACAACAAATCAGTCATAAATAAACCGCTATCAGATGTTGTGATTTGCTTTCATTTTGTATCTTTGACATATTGATAAACAACCTTCACAACAGAGGTAAAAGTTCGCACAAAGTTGTGATTTGCTTTCATTTTGTATCTTTGACATATTGATAAACAACAACAACGAAAATAAACCAGATATTAAATAAGTTGTGATTTGCTTTCATTTTGTATCTTTGACATATTGATAAACAACTAGTTTTTCTTGCGACTTGATATTACTATGGTTGTGATTTGCTTTCATTTTGTATCTTTGACATATTGATAAACAACTAAAAGAAGTTTAATAACATTTGCACCATAGTTGTGATTTGCTTTCATTTTGTATCTTTGACATATTGATAAACAACATATAAATTCCCTTCACTATCTTCCATTAAGTTGTGATTTGCTTTCATTTTGTATCTTTGACATATTGATAAACAACAAAGATACAATATTTCCAGAAGTGTATATGGTTGTGATTTGCTTTCATTTTGTATCTTTGACATATTGATAAACAACTCAAGGAAGTTGTGCACACTATTGCTCTCCGTTGTGATTTGCTTTCATTTTGTATCTTTGACATATTGATAAACAACAAACAGTTAGGGCTGTCATTGCAATAGTGCGTTGTGATTTGCTTTCATTTTGTATCTTTGACATATTGATAAACAACAAATCCTTTTCGTTTTTTAATCTAACTTCAGTTGTGATTTGCTTTCATTTTGTATCTTTGACATATTGATAAACAACAGATTTAATTTAAACAGAAGTACTTATGCCGTTGTGATTTGCTTTCATTTTGTATCTTTGACATATTGATAAACAACAAGAAAACCAAGCCATTAGAGGTTTTTGTCGTTGTGATTTGCTTTCATTTTGTATCTTTGACATATTGATAAACAACCCAACAAATCCACATCACGTTGTTATTGATGTTGTGATTTGCTTTCATTTTGTATCTTTGACATATTGATAAACAACCAATAAACTCGTTTGAATAACCTTTGGCTTGTTGTGATTTGCTTTCATTTTGTATCTTTGACATATTGATAAACAACAGCGCCGTTGCTGTGCATTGCTCTCGCTCTGTTGTGATTTGCTTTCATTTTGTATCTTTGACATATTGATAAACAACCAAGCGACAGGGCAACTTAAAGGCGAATATGTTGTGATTTGCTTTCATTTTGTATCTTTGACATATTGATAAACAACTTAAAAAGTTTAATACAGCAAAAACAAAGCGTTGTGATTTGCTTTCATTTTGTATCTTTGACATATTGATAAACAACATTATAACAACAGCGGGTAAAGTTGGTGGTGTTGTGATTTGCTTTCATTTTGTATCTTTGACATATTGATAAACAACTTAAAGCTTTACGGTCTTTAATATAAGTGTGTTGTGATTTGCTTTCATTTTGTATCTTTGACATATTGATAAACAACTCCCTACGTATTTTAATTGCCTTTCTAATTGTTGTGATTTGCTTTCATTTTGTATCTTTGACATATTGATAAACAACATATATTGTTGTAATACCAATAAAACTAATGGTTGTAGTTGTTTTTATCAATAAAAAAATTGCTTGTTTATCATATAAAAATCCGAGAATATCTCGGATTTTTTAATTCTATTTTATTTGTGATACAAAAAATAAAATATATCATTTTCGCTTTATACTTATTCTCAAAATTTATGACAATATTTATAAATAGATGTTTCGACTTCGCTCAACATGACATTAAGTAATGTGTAGTAAATAAGTTCCTACAAGGCGCATAAAAATTTTAAACCGCAGCATACTAAAGTATGTGAGGATTTAAAATCTTTTATAGCAACGCAGTAGGAGCTTATTTAATGCACGTTACTAAAATAATTCTAATTGTTGTGGTGTGTCGGGTCGTTGAGCAAGTTTTTGTCCGTAATATATTTCCATCATACCAAATTGCTTGTCGGTTATTTGCAATATACCCACTTTTCCATATTCGGGTAAACTTGCTTTTACTCTTTTTTTATGAACATCAGCATTCTCGGCACTCGGGCTATGTCTTAAATACATACTGAACTGAAACATTGTAAAACCATCTTTCATTAAATCTTTCCGAAACATTGCAGCAGTTCGTCGCTCTTTTTTTGTTTCGGTTGGCAGGTCGTACATAACTAATGTCCACATAACTCTATAGGCATTTAAACGTTCGGTATTTATTGTCATAACACATTGTTTATGTACTTATTAATTTTGTAATTATTTAATTTAGTAATGTGTAGGAAATAAGTTCCTACAAGGCGCATAAAAATTTTAAACTGCAGCATACTAAAGTATGTGAGGATTTAAAATCTTTTATAGCAACGCCGTAGGAGCTTATTTCATGCACGTTACTTAACAATTTCTACGAAGTTTTCTTTTACTTCATTATTCGATATTCGTTATTCATTATTCGATATTTTTTTAAAGTTAAATTAATAATTAGATTGTTTAGTGCCTCGCAATGACGAGTTACAAAAATTCAGGATAAACCAATTTTCTTTGCTCTCCGTTAAAACATTTTACCAAACTATTTGCAGTTCGTTGTGTTGCAATTAACAAAGGACTTTTTTCGTCGAACATTATTACATCTATTGCCGGTATTGTTAAAAGCATTGCTTTTATTTCTTTTGTTAAATCTTCTTTTAAGCCATGTTCTTTTATAACATTCAACACAACTTTATCAATATATGGGCGGTATGGTTCCATTAAATCGTCGGCTAAACAATAAGCATTATATCTGTTATGATGAAAAATACCAAGTGTTGGCAATAATCCTGCACATACTATACTTCGGGCCATAGTTCCTCGTAAAATAGCATAACCATAATTTAAATAATTATTTGGAGGATTGCCTTCGCGTAAGCGTTTGAATTTTAAATTATTTTCTTCGTCGGTGTTAACAGCTTCATTATTATTATCTGAACTTTCTTCGCTTTTTTCAAAATTTTTTAAATCGAAATCCGAGAAAATATGCTGCCAGTAATAAAATGCAGCAGTTGCTTCGCAATTATTGGTATCGCCGCTATTTACATTTTTATATAATGGAATTAAATAACTGTTATTTATACCAATACTCTCTAATAATGCTGCCTGGTTTTTTATTTTCTGACTTGCAGTTTGAGCCCAAAGTTGTTTTTTTAATGGCTCGGTAGCATCAATTTGTGCTCTGAATCGTTCGCTTTGAATAGTGTTTCCGCTAAGTGGTAACAATAATCCTACAGGTAAATGTTTACTGTTACATGTTATTAATGCAACATTGTTTTCGAGTAACGATTCAATAAGTCCTTGTGTAATTGTTATTTGTTTGTTGTCTAAAACAACTATGCCAATATCTTCAACAGGTATTGTTGCTTTTGATTCTTTTTTATACTCTGTAAAACCATCAAGTATTGCTGCTGACTGGTTTTCTGTTTCGGCTAAATGAACAATCATTTGCTCATCTTTTAAATTAAGGTAAGCCGGATTTCCAAAATAAAGAGTTCGTTTAATCATTTTCGAAAGTTTTTTATTTTTCTAATCTTAAATCGTTCGTCAGGTTTGCTTTTTTAGTATGTAAATATTTAAAGTTTTCTAAGTTATCAAACAATGAAACTACATATTCTTTTAAAACAAAAGTCTCTTTATTGTTAATAATGTCATTGTATGATGAAAATTTCCATTGTGTTGGGTTAGTTGTAAAGCCATGCTTAACAGGATTATTGTGAATATAAATAACAACCTGCTGTAAATATTCCTGCGAAGTAATTTCTTTTCGTTTAAAATTGGGAACAAAAAGACTGCCTCTGCGGTTATATACTTTGTTAAATGATTTAGTATAAGAGTTGAAAAGATTACTAAATTGCTGGCTTATTAATTTATTATAAATCACCCCTAAACCCTCAAGGTTTTGCAACGGCTTTGGCTCGGTTAAACCTTGAGGGTTTTTACCACTCAACACCCCACTCAATTCTTCTTCGTTTTTAATTTTTATTAATAAATGAAAATGATTTGGCATCAGGCAATAAGCCAGAGTGTCTGCAATATGCGAAATGTAAAGATTAAACTTTACTAAAAAAAAACGGTAATTTTCATCAGATATAAAAATATTTTCAAACCCATTTGCATGGTTATAAATGTGATAATATTTCGACGGTTTGAGCGGTACGTCCATAATTTTTTACTTTAATAGCATAATTAAATATTCTGTTAATAATTATTTATCCATGAAAATCGAAAATAATACTTTTGAATTTCATGGATAATTATTTTATGTTTTTTAAATATATGCTCAAAAAATCTGATAAATTACAAATATTTATTTTTTCTTTTGATTGATAATTGTCGCCTGCTGGCATAATTAAAAAATTGTTCTTTGTTTTTAAATCAGTAATTGATTGTAAAAACCCTTTGCTAATTTGTGGTGCGTTTGATAATTTTATTTCAATACATGCAACTGGCTTTATACCTTTTACTAATACTAAATCGGCTTCTGTTCCCTGATGGGTGCGATAAAAGTATAAATCTAAATTTTCGGGTTTTAATTGTCTTATTTGTTCAATAACAAATCCTTCCCACGATGCACCTACGCATGGATGTCCGAATAAATCGTCCATATCTTTTGTTTTAATTAAAGTATGCAAAATACCTGTATCGCGAATGTATATTTTAGGTGCTTTTACTAATCTTTTTTTTGAATTGTTATGCCATGGCAGAAGTCGTGTTATTAGAAATGCTCCTTCCATATATTCTAAATATCGGCCAACTGTTGGAGCTGTAACGCCTAACGATTTGGCGTAGTTTTCTTTGTTCCAAATATTACCGTTGTTATGCGCAAGCATACTCCAGAAATTGCGAATTGTTACCGACGAAAAATCAACGCCAAACAATTCTTTTATGTCTTTTTCGGTGTACGATTTTATTAAGTTGGCATACCAGTTATAAACTGCAGAGTTTTGTTTTAAATTTAATGCAGTTGGAAAGCCACCTTTAAGCCATAATGTATCTTGTGATATTTTACTTTTTTTTGCTTCTATAAGGTTTATTCCTCCCAAATCAAGATATGCAATTCTTCCTGCTAATGATTCCGATACTCCTTTAATTAAATTTGGTGACGATGAACCCAATAATAAAAAACGTGCAGGTTTTCTATCAATATCAACTAATGCCCGTAACAAAGCAAAAAGTTTTGGCATTCGCTGCACTTCATCAATTATTATAAGTTTATGTTTATTTTTTAATAAATAACTTTCGGCATCGTTTTGCAAACGGTTAAAATGGCTATCTAATTCCATATCCAGATATAATGTTTCTTTTTTTGCCTTATCTGAGTATAGTCTGGCAAGTGTGGTTTTGCCTATTTGCCTGTTACCCAGCAATGCCACAACAGGATTTAGTTTTAATAAATTAGTTAATGTTTGTAATTCTAATCTCTGTATCATTTTGCAAATATATAAAATTATCCATGAAAAAACAAAATAATACTTTTGATTTTCATGGATAAAATTAGTTTAAATTATATAATGGCGAAATTAAAGATTTTAATATTCAACTTTCCGAAAGTTAGCCCGGCTTTTGGCTTGGCAAACTTTCGGAAAGTTTTATCACCATCTCTCAACACCCGCTCAATTCTTCTTCGCTTTTAAAAATATTTTCGAAACCATTAGCGTGATTATATACTTTGCACGGGTTAAATTATTACATTTGGGTTTCAGGTAAAAGGTATAAGGGTATAGGGTATAACCCGCTCTTCCTAATGCCTTTATACCTTTATACCTTATACCTCTATACCTTTTTGTATTCATGAAATGCGGAAATTTATCCCGTTTGCTGTATAAATGTGATAATGTTTTGAAGGTTTGTGCATTTTTATTTTAAATTTATTTCAAAAATATTTAAAATTATACAAAATGTATTATACAAAATGTATAATTTTATTTGTTTGTTATCAAATACATTAAAAATTTATCGGACACCTCAAAATAAGGATTCTCAATTGCTGTGTTGTAATAAATTAGTTCTTTTTCTAACAATGACTCTATTACTCTTTTTACATTTGCAGAGTTTCCTAAGTTATATTTAAAAATAAAATTTTGTGCATAGGGCTGTGCTAATTTTTTTTCGATGGCAATTGCCTTTAGCAAGTTCCATTGCGATGTTGTTATTAAATTTCGGTACTGAAAATAAACAGCTTCATTGTCAGTTGTTATTTCATTTATTGTTTGAAAAACAATACCAGCATTTATCTTTTTATTCAAATATAACTATACACAATGTAATATACAAAATGTATAATGTAAAAATATTTTTATTGCTACATTTTTGATATTGAAATATTATTGAAACCATTTGAGTGGTTATAAATATGATAGTATTTTGAGGGTTCGTGTGGTATTTCCATAAATTATTTTCATGGATAAAATTAATTGAGCGCTAAATTTAAACTTCTAATATTCACCAACTGATACAATTTGACCGATATGATTTATTCGAACTTTCAAAATATTAATAATTCCATTTATTCCAAGTCTTTTCCATGTTAAATCTTTTGTAGTAGTAATATTTTCAACATTTGTTTCTAAATGATGTCTAAAAAAATAATCCTTTGTTGCAATTTTTTGTACTCTAAACAAATTAGGACTTATTAAATGATAATTTTCAGGATTTAATAAATCTATTTCGTTGGAGTTAAATCCTGTTTTCTCATTAGGAAATACAAAGTATTCATTTTGTTTCATGCTAAACAAAAATTGCCACCCTTCATTTTGTTTATATGTTTTATCAATAATTGGTATGCCTTGGTTTACACGCTCAACTGCTTCGTAAAATGTTATAACATTTTCTTGTAAATTGCCTTTTTCATCTTTATAAATAGCAACATGATGATTGTTTCCGGTATTTACAAAATCTACTGCTTGCTTTTTCCCTTGATTATCTAAAATGAAATTTCCTTCTTTATCTTTTTTATCATGCAAAGCAATGGCATTACTAATTCCTGTTATTGTAACACGTTTAATAGAAATACCTTTTTCTTTGTTAAGCCATATTGGCTTTTCGTCTAAATTTGAAAATGCTTTTTTAGCATCACCATTAAATTCTTTAAGTCGTAACTCTAAAATATTCTTTATTTTTTTATCAACTACTTTATCAATTTTTAAATCTGGATTAATATCTTTTCGAATAGTGTATATTGTTTCTGTTGTTACTGTTTTAACCTTTTCGGGAACTTTATATGTTTTAATAGTATCAATGTATAAAGGATTTTTATTCAAACTATTTTTTCGGGTAAACGCTTTTTTAGGGTCGTTATCAAATTCAATTAATCGTTTTAATAAAGCTTCGCGACATTTTTTATTAGCTACTTTTTCGATTAATTCTTTATTAAAGTTTGCACCCACTTTTTCTTCTTTTGTTACATATTGTTGAATACTGCCATAAATGGTTTCTAAATGTAGTTGACCGCGAGGGGTTAGTTGTTTCTTCTTATTTTCCCCACCTTGCTTTTTAGTATTATTAATATTTATTGTAGCTACTTTATTTTTAGCTTTTATAGAAACCAATGTGTTTTCTAATTGTTTTTTTGCTTCTGCTCTAAAATCATCTAATGGAATAGGTGGTTTAAAACGAAGTTTATTGTTTTTATCGCGATAAAGTTCCTTTTGTTCTATTCCATAAATACTGCCTGATTTATCACTTCGAGCGTTCAAATTATTTAAATATTGAATATAGCTTCTTTTAGTAAATGCTATTGTAAGTGCATCCATTGCATGATGGCGATGGTCGTTTCGTTTTGTCCAATCTTTTATTCTATTAATTTTATGCCCATCGTTATTTTCAATAACTTCCGTAAGACCAAGTTTGTCATATTTATCCCAATTAAGTTCTTTCATAATATCAATTAACTGCCAATCTTCTCTTAATCTATCTGTAATTGAACCACCTGTAGAAACAACATCTTTAACTAAATCTTCCAAAATAGATTTCGCTTTTTTTGAAATGTATTGCGTGTCTCTTAAGTCACGAGCAATAAAATCGCTTGGTATTTCATCGCCTTTCATCTTAAGTTTATTGTACTTTGTTTTTGAAATTTTACCGTTATTAAATAAATCTTCAATGTTTTTTAAATAATCTTTTAACCCGACTTCACCATTTTTATTTGAAACGTAGTCAAATGCAGTTTCGTTTCCTTTTTCAATATTTGCACTTCTGCTTTCAATTGTTTTGTTAGAAAAAGAATCATCAAATAATCGTGATTGAGGAATAATGTGTTCAATATCAAATTCCTTGCTAAATAGCTTATTCGGTTCTATATAAGTGTTCGAATAAAGCGTGTGAAATCCATTATGTTCTAACTCTAAATAAAGTTTATAACGTATGATATCGTTTCTGCTTACATTAGATAAACCAAATTCTTTTTGGAGTAATGCTTTATATTTCTCATGGTCGAGAGTTGACTTATTTATTGCATTTGTTAAATCTTCTCTTTCTTTCGCACTTTTTTTAAGTTCACGTGCTAATTCAATTCTTATTTCATCAGGTTTTCCGTATGTTTCAATGGTAGCATTAACCACATTAATCATTTGATTTAATATTTTTTCAACTACAGGATTTCGTAAACTATTTTTAGGTAAAATATCGATTTTGTCTTTTAATATTTTTTTATTTTTTTCTTCTTTGGTTAATGAATTTTTTGAATGTCTGTATCCAGCGTATTCACAAGCCAGACTAAATTCAATTCCTTCTTTTAAATGTGGAAGTATTTTACGAATAGCTTTTGTGCTTAGACTGCCATAATCTGGTTGAAAGCTTATGTTGGCAATGATAATAGCGTATTCTCTTTCAAAACCATATAATTCAGAAATTTTTTGAATTAATTTTTCATTTCCAGTATTTGAATTATCACCTTCAAAAGAATATAACAAATGCCATAATTGATATACTGCTTGTTTTTCAAAATCTTTACCTTTTAAATTAGAGTTAAACTGTAATAGATTAGTGTTGAAACCGAATCCTTCAAAAATAGGTGTAACTATTTCCAAAATTTCATCAGTTTTTATTTTTGAAAAATCAGATACCTCATGTCCACTTAATTCAATAATGCTTTGAAAAGCTTTTAAGAAAGTAGCTTGTGTTCTATTTCCTTCTATATTTTCTTTGAAATTAAAATCTAACTCTTTATAGTTTTTGTAAAGAATTTTTAAAGCATCGGTTTTTGAAATTTTATCTTTAAAATTTAATTCTTTAAACAGAATCTCTTTTTCATCTTGTTCTAAAAATTTAGATTTACCAGTAGATTTTTCAATTACTTGTATATTGTTTAATATTTGCCAAATTTTAAATACCTGAAATAATGGCGATGATTTTGGACAAACTTTTGAACCAACCGTTTTTAATTTTTTCTTTCCATCAATGTTAATTTCAATTTGTTTGCTTTCAAATTCACAAAAACTAATTAATCCTTTTTGGCTTTTTAATTTTCGTTGATAAAAAATAATAATATCACGAATTTCTTCTTTTAATTCGTTAGTTAGCTCTTTGTGAAATTTTGCTTGAGTTTCCCAAATAGTATTGAATTCATCTAAATAATCCTGACGATAAAACACTTGGTTTTTTAACTGAGTATGTGGATTTTCTTTAAGTTGGGCAATTAAATACTGGCCGACAGTTTGTTTGTTAAAATACAACTCTTTACTTCTATCGCTTATTGAGCCCAAATAACCACTTGAATTGCTGATGATTCCATTTAAATCACTAATAACAAATGCTAATTCCTCTTTTGTTAGTTGATTTGTTAAAGCTTCAACCCGCCAATTATAAGCTTGTGATTTTTTATCTGCGCCTTTATTGTCAATTGTGTATATGCCATATTTTGCTAAAAATATTTTTGTAGTATTTACTTTGCCTTTACCAATTATTTGTTTATTAAATTCTTCTGTTAAAATATCAGGATTAAATTGTTTTTGAAAACTCCAAATTTTATCAAATTCTGCTTGTAAATCTGATCTGTAAAAATCGGGAATGTATTTTTTGCCTTCTTTTAATATCTGAAAAACAAATTGTCCTGGAGTTAAATTGTCATTGTATAATTTTTTGGCAATTTCCATTCCATCAATTAACTGTCCTTCATCTTGTGATTTTGCTTTTCTACTGCTTTTATATCCTCGTTTTTTATTAATCATTAACAGAACTCTTGCAAATTGTTCTAAAGTAATTTCTTCAGTTGCAGATTTTGCTCTTAAATTGTATGTCTCGAATGTTGATTTATTACCGTTCTCTGATAAAATAGTTTCATCATTTATGAATTTTTGTTTTTTCAAAATTTCAATAAGGTTTTCTTTACGAAGTTTAAAGCGTTGTAGATTCCTTCGCATACTTCTTTTAAGAGTCCTGTCAGCGTTAGTTGTAATGCTTTTGCCCTTTTCAAAATTTTGTTGTTCGTCAACAGTTAAAGGATTTACTCTTACCCCTATCTTAATAATAGATGATTTTTCTCTTTCATTATCAGCTTCATTTACCAACGCCCACCCAATAGAGTTAGTTCCCAAATCCAATCCTAATATTTTTTTCATATTGTAAATTATTTTAAAAAGTTTTGCAATTTAAAAAAAAATATTTATTTTTGCAAAACAAAATGAGCAAATCACAATAAGGATTATTCCGTTGTGAAAACATTTAAAGCGGGAGGTGACTCTCGCTTTTTTTTGTTTGTTCGTAATCAAAGATACAATTTTTTTTAATATTATCTACTTTAGATTATCTACTTTAGATAGTGCTGTATATTACACATAATCAGAGTTATAAACTTCATTTTTTAATTCAAAATTGTTATAATAAAATTTCGTTTTTAAACTTTAGAGGGGATTCTAAAAATTAGATTTTTCGAGACGGACAAGATTTTAAAACCGTAGTTTACTGTTGTAAATGAGAACTTAGCGAAGCGATCTCACGAACACCTTGAAAATAAAATTAAAATGTGAGTAATTTTGAAAAATAAGCATAACAAAGAAAAAGCAATTTTTAGAAGTCCCGATATGTTATTTTTTTTCTTTATCTAACACTTCAAATTTTATAGATAATGTTTCACCGTTTTCGTCAGTTAAAGTTAAAATGTGCTTTCCTGGCAATGGATTTAAAGCTGCCTGATGTAAATCTTTTGTTTCGCAAATAAATTTTTTATCTATATACCAATAAATAACAATATCCGATTTACGATGGGCTACTTCAAAAACTGCACTTCCGGGTTTGCCGTCAAGTTCTTTTGGGATATAAATTTGTGTGAGATTTTTCGGATAAATTATTTCCATAACTTTATTAGGGTTTGTGATAAGTTTCTCTTTGCAATCTACTCTAAATGGGGGTAGTGTTTTATAATAATTGTTTTTGCTTTTAAAATAATATTCAATTGTTGGAGGTAGCACAAACCACGATTTATTAATAATTTGCGAAGGTTCTTCGCAATCGGTATTAACCTGAAATTTTTCGGTTTTATCTAAATGAATAAGTTTGTGATAAGGGCATTTTTTAAAATTAATACCATTTGCAGGAATTAACATTTCTTCGGTGTCGTCGCAAATATCTGATGTTAGATAACCGCTCTTTTTACAGATATTTGCTTTTACCATATTTGAAGTTGGTTTGTTAAACCACTCGTTTTCATTAGGTAATAAACTAAATAAATCGAATAATACAGGTGCTGCGGTTTTTATTCCGGTAAGTTCGGGGCGACCTTCACCATCTGCATTGCCCACCCAAACGCCAACAACATATTTTGGATTAATTCCAATTGCCCATCCATCGCGAAAACCAAAACTTGTTCCTGTTTTCCATGCTATTTTTCGTCCCGACGAAAACATTTGCCAGTTGCTTTCTTCGGGTGGACGGTCAACATCGAGCATTGCCTGAAAAGTGAACCAAATGGCAGAGGCATTAATAAATGAACTTTTATCATTTTGTACTTTGTTATTTATTTTTTGAAATTTGAATATTGGTAGATGAATATCATTTTTCGAGTATTTATTGTTATCGTTATAATGATTTAATATTCTTGCCATTGAAGCATACATCCCGGCAACTTCGAAAAGTTTTGCTTCGCAACCTCCTAAAATTAAGGATAATCCGTAATCATTTTCGGAACGTGTTATTGTTGTTAAACCAAGCTTTTGAAGCATAAAAATAAGTCGTTGCACTCCATAACTTTGTAACATTTTTACAGCCGGAATATTTAATGATTTTGCTAATGCTCTATTTGCTGGCACTGCTCCGTCGTATCCTCTGCTATAATTCTTAGGCGAGTAACTTCCAATCTGAATTGGAATATCAGGAACAAGCGTGTTGGGTAAAATTTCTCCTGAACTTAACATTGAAGCATAAAGAACAGGTTTTAGAATACTTCCTGTGCTTCTTGGTGCATTAATAATATCAACCTGACAGCCATCTTTTGTGTCGTCTAAATTATTGTAATTTCCAATATAAGCGAGTACTTTACCTGTTTCAACTTCCATAATTATTGCAGCAGCGTTGTTAATACCATTGCCAATTAAATTTGGTTTGTATCTTTCTAATACTAAATATGCGTGATTTTGAAGTTTTTCGGAAATTGTAGTTTTAACAATATTATGCATGTTGTTATTTGATTCTTTCATTATTCTGTCTAAAAGGTGAGGTGCTTCCTGTGGAAAATCATTTGGCTTATCAGGAATTAATTCTTCTTTCGATAAATTCGAGGTTTCTTTATTAATATAGCCCAACATAAATAATCTATTTAAAAGCACATCTCTTTTGTGTTTCAGAGCATTTCTGTTTTTGCCAATATGTACTAGTGACGGGCTATTCGGTAAAACAGCAAGCATACAACTTTCGGCCCACGAAAGTTCATTTGGCATACGCCCAAAATATCGCCACGATGCCGCTTGCAAGCCTACTACGTTTCCACCATAAGGAGCATTCGATGAATAAAGCGAAAGAATTTCATCTTTAGAATAATAAATTTCGATGAGCCAAGCTAAAAATATTTCGCGGGTTTTTTGAAATATTGTTCGGGGTTTATTTTTTTGCGATAATCTTGCAATTTGCATTGTAATTGTACTGCCACCACTAATTATCTTGTTGTGTTTAATGTTTAAATATAATGCCCTTGATAAAGCATATATATCAACTCCGTTATGAAGATAAAATCTTTTGTCTTCGAAAGTTGTAATTGCAATTTTAAATTTAAGCGGTACTTCTTTTATTTCGGGAAATCTCCATTGTCCATCGCTGGCAATTTTTGCATTCAGCAAATTATTGTCTTTGTCTAAAATTACAAAACTTAAAGGATTATTAAATAAATTTCCTGAAAAATGTTTTGTAATATATGCAAAAGCAATAAATAATATAAATAAAATAATTAAATTTCGTTCAAATTTTCTCACAAATGGCTTGTATGCTATAAAAAGTAAAGTTAATTAAAATTAATAAATAAATTATATTTTTTATTGTTTCACAAAATACTTTAATTATATTTGTTTAACATATTATTTTATTTAATTTGCTGTTTATGAGAAATATAATAATTTTAATATTAGTATTTTTTCCATTATGGGGATTTTGTCAGGATGTTAGCCTTGAGCAACTCGAAGAAAGGGATAATAATATATTTTATTTAATTTCATCTGGAGAAGCATATACAGGCATTTGCATTGGCAAATATTCTAATGGACAAAAAAAATACGAGGGCTATTTTAAAAAAGGTATTCCCGAAAAATCATGGACTGAATATGACGAAGATGGGTTTAAAATATTTGAAGCTACTTATAAAGATGCTAAATTTAATGGAACAGGAACTTATTATTACCCTTATGGACAAATTAAAGAGCAAGGAACATATAAAAATGGTCGCAAAATTGGCAAATGGGTTGAATGGGATGCTTATGGTAAAATTAGTAAGGATAAAAATTATGAAACTGTTTATGAATGGTATAGCAAAGATTTAAAAAAATCGGAGGGAACTTTAAAAGACGGAAGAAAACATGATAGCTGGAACGAGTATTATGAAAGTAAAGTGTTAAAACATCAGTCAAATTATTATGAAAACAAGAAAAACGGAAAAGAGGTTTCCTGGTTTGAGAATGGTAAAAAAGCATCAGAAAAAAAATGGAATAATGATACTTTAAATGGCAGTTGGGTTGAGTATTACGATAATGGACAATTAAAGATTTCAGGCAAAATGTTATCGAATTATCGTGATGGGAAGTGGTTCGAATACGATTCTAATGGTAAAGTTGTAAAAGAAACTGATTATAATACAATTGTAAAATTTTATTCGAATGGCGAAAAACAGGAATTACAATCTTATGTTAACAACAAAAAAGATGGTGAATTGTTTTGGTGGTACGAAAATTCTCAATTAAAATTTCGGGAAAAATACAATAATGGAGTTGCAGAAGGTTTATGGACAAGCTGGTACGAAAATGGTGAGAAAATATCAGAAGGAAATATGAAAGGTGGGAAAAAAGATAGTGCATGGACCGAATGGTATTCGAATGGTAAAAAGCAAAGCGAAGCATTTTATAATGCAGGGGAATTAAACGGAAAGTTAATAACATATTACAGTAATGGTAATAAAAAATTAGAAGTAAATTACGAAAATAGCAAAAAAGTTGGAAGTCAAATTGAGTGGTACGATAATAGTCAAAAATATTTTGAAGGAATTTGTAATGATGGTAAATTAAATGGCGATGCTACTATTTATTACGAAAACGGAAAAATTATGCAACAAGGTAAGTATGTTAATGACAGGAGAGAGGGTAATTGGAAAACTTTTGATGTAAAAGGTGTTGCAACAAATGATAATGTTTATAAAACTGTAATCGAAAATTTTCCAAATGGAAAAATAAGTTTAGAAGGCACTGCATTAGGCGAAAAGCACGATGGACTTTGGATATGGTACTACGAGAACGGTCAGAAAAAAGCTCAGGAAAATAATGTTGATTGTAAACTTAATGGTGAAAGCAAATCGTGGTACGAAGATGGCCGCGAAGCTTTTTCGGGCAATTATATTAATGGTAAAAAAGAAGGGCTAATTCAAAGCTGGTATCAGAACCGCCAAAAAAAGTCAGTTGAAACATGGAATAATGGTGTTCAGGAAGGGGAATATAAAGAATGGTACGAAAACAGTCAAATAAAAACCGAAGGAAATATTATTAATGGAAATAAAGATGGCATTTTCAAAACATACTACAATAATGGACAAAAAATGCTTGAGGTTAATTATGCAAAAGGAATGGCCGACGGTATATATACTGAATGGTTCGAAAATGGTCAGAAAAAAATGGAGGGTTCATTTAAAAATGGGAATAAAGAAGGAAATTGGACTGAGTGGTACGATAATCAACAAAAAAAGTTTGAAGGAAATTATACAGATGATAAAAAAGATGGCAAATTTTTAACATGGTATAATGATGCAAAAGCAATGTCGGAGGAAACTTTTAAAGATGGTTTACAAACAGGAAAAGCAACATTTTGGTATGCAAGTGGGAAAAAAGAATCAGAAGGATTTTATTCAGCAGGTTTAAAATCGGGCAACAGTATGCAGTGGTACGAAAACGGTAACAGAAAATCCGACGAAAACTATTCGGCAGGTAAACTTAACGGAGCTTTTTCGTATTTCGATGAGAACGGTAAGCCAAAATCTTCAGGTTCTTATGATAATGGAAAAGAAGAAGGGAAGTGGATAGAATATTTTGAAAGCGGTAAAAAATCGAGCGAAGGAAATTATGTAAAAGCTCAAAAGACTGGTATTTGGACTGAATATTACGAATCGGGTACAAAAGCATGCGAGGGTGGGTATAAAGATAACAAAAAACAGGGAATGTGGACTTGTTTTTACGAAAGTGGAACAAAACAAATTGAAGGCAAATACAATCTTGATTTAAAAGAGGGAATATGGATGCAGTTTGATGAAGGAGGTAATAAAACTAACCAACTTAATTATAGAAATGGGAACATTGTTAATTAGTGTCTGTCCATAATGTCCGATTTTTTCGTTATACTCGTTTTGAAAACAGTCATTTACTACAGTAAACTCCTTGGTTTTCA
>MENF01000175.1 GCA_001769035.1 Bacteroidetes bacterium GWA2_32_17 | reverse complement strand
AATTGCAACTAATTAATTTACTGGTAATTATAAAAACGTTAGTCAGAACCCTAAAAAAAGACAATGCAGGCATCAAACTTGACAATTGGACACGGACGAAACATAATTTCGGCAAAGCCGTTTGGCTATCGCTTCTGCAAAAGCAAAAGAGGTGCAACCAAACACACAAGCCGACACAGTTGCACCACATTTGCTTTTGCCCAACCGCACAAGGACACTGCGGACATATTCAAAACGAAATTTGTTAATAAATATTCGTGAGGACATTTTAATAACTATAATGAAATTGATACATTTGCACATCGTGACTAAAACAATAAAAATTGACTCAAAAGGAATTGAACGCTTACGACTGGCTGTTCAGACGAAAGACAATGTACAGGGGCTGACACATAACTACTATAGGTATCCTGCACGATTTTCGCCAAAGTTTGTGCATGAAGTAATAGAATTATTTAGTGAGAAAGGAGATGTTATATTAGACCCTTTTGTTGGCGGTGGAACAACTTTAGTAGAAGCACTTGCAAGTAACCGACACTCTATCGGTTTTGATGTTAGTCCGATTGCCTCATTCGTTGCACAGACAAAAACAACTTTGCTTTCAGAAAATGATTTACAAATAATTTCAAAGTGGGCTGACTTTGTTTTGCAAAAGAGAATAGTTGGTGTTAAATCCACAATGACATTTTATGAGGATGAAGGATATTTAAATAATTTGCCATGGACTATAAAAAGATCGGTTAAAATAATTTTAGCTGATATTGAATTTTTAAAAACAGAAAAGCAGCAACGGTTTGCAAAATGCATACTACTAAAGACTGCACAGTGGGCAATTGATTGTAGAAAATCCACTCCAACAGCAAAGCATTTCCGTGACAAATTTTCATACAACCTTAAAATATTTAGTAATGGAATTCGTGAATTAACAACTGCAATTGCAAAACATTCAAAGGACAATTCGCTACCTCAATGCATTTGCATCAACAATTCATCAGATACAATCAATGCTTGTGCTGAATTAAATTTACTTCCTTCAAAACCGAAACTAGTAATTACATCACCGCCTTATATTGGTGTTCATATGCTTTATCACCAGTGGCAGGTTAATAGCAGAAAAAGAACCCGTACACCTTTTTGGATAATAAATTCTCTCGATGGACAAGGAAGCGCATTTTACACTTTCGGTCATTATCAAAGTCATGCGAAAAAAACTTATTTTGAAATTGCAGAGAAAGTATTCACTTCAATTCATTCTGCAATACATGATGATGGAATTGTAGTTCAGTTAGTAGGGTTTTCAGATCACAAAATATTTCTTAAAAAGTATCTTGAAATGATGAATGCAGCAGGATATGAAGAAATACCTATCATCATAGATAAACTTAATCGCATCAAAAGAATTTGGCGTAATGTTCCTAATCGCAAATGGTATAATAATACCAAGAATGAACTTTCTTCCAGTAAGGAAGTTTTATTAATACACCGCAAAAAATAACAGGAGAGTATTTTATGAATAATAATGAATTGTGTATGACGCTTCTTAAATGCGAAAGCGAAGAAGAAGTAATAAAAGTTTTAAAGAAATTGGATTATTGGAATAATAGGGAATGTTGGACACCCTATGGCCAAATATCTAATAATCGAGGTGTAGTTAGTAATCAACAAAGTTCACCTGTAGCTGCATTAGTTGAAAAACTTGTAAATTCAATAGATGCAATATTAGTTTCTGAATGTTTTAGGAAAAAAATAGATCCAGTAAGTAATGCTGCTCCTTCAAATATGAATCAAGCAATTGAATTATTACTTGGCATTAAAGGAGGTAGTATTGCTAACATTGATAGTAGGAGCCGCACACCTTATGCTGAGCGAATTCAGTTAATAACTACGGGTACGAAAACAGAACCTAATTACTTGATTATTGACGATGGAGAGGGGCAAAATCCAAAAGATTTTCCAAATACTTTTTTATCGCTTCTTAGAGAGAATAAGACAAAAATTCCATTTGTTCAGGGTAAATTTAATATGGGAGGGACAGGTGTTTTTCAATTTTCAGGCAAAAATAGTTTTCAATTAATTATTTCAAAGCGACAAATTGATTTACCAAATGCTGATAATAAATGGGGGTTTACTATAGTTCGCCGTATAGAACCTGAGGCTAATCAGCCCTATTCTTCGTATGTTTATTTAGCTCCAAATAAAGAAATACTCTCTTTTGATGAAGAATTTATTTTGGTTAACCCCGGACAGTATCCATATTTATATTCAGAAAGTCTTGTTTATGGTACGTGTATAAAACTTTGGAATTATAAATTACAAGGTTCATTAAAATCATTATCAACATTAAATCTTAGGTGGGAATTAGAAAAATTTCTTCCTGATCCCGCTATTCCTATTAGGGTTAAAGAACGTCGAAGTGGTTTTAGAGCACATACTTTTGAAACAACAATGTCAGGTCTTTTATCTGTAATAAGTGATGGACCTGATAAAATTGAAACTGGTTTGGATACTGGAACACCTTTAAATATACCAAACGTAGGCAATGTGCAATTAAGGGTAGTATTATTTAAAGAAGAAAGTAACGTCGAAAGAATGCCAGCAGGAGTTTTTTTCATTGTTAATGGACAACTTCATGGTGAACTTGATGAACATTATGTTTCCCGAAAAACTAAAATGGATTATATTGCAGGAAGTTTAGTCGTATTAGCTGACTGTACAACCCTGCCCTCAAGAGTTAGAGAAGATCTATTTTTAGCATCTCGTGATAGAATGAGACTTTGTGATGAAAAAACAGCTTTAGAAGAAGCTATTATTGAATATATCAAAGAGCACCCAGGATTAAAGGAAATAAATATAAGAAGAAGGCAAGCCAGAATGACTAAAGGTAGTGAAGAAGAAACTTTGAAAATTATTCAAAATCTTGTTCGTTCTGACCCTACATTAGCTAATTTATTTGGAAAAGGTAAAGATATTAATATACCAATTGGAAAACTACCAGAACCAATTCCTTATGAAGGAAAAAAATTTCCTACTTTTTTTAGAATTATTAATGAACCTAAAGATGGTCTTATAAAAAAATGCCCTAAAAATAGGACTACTAAAATTGAATTTGAAACAGATGCCATCAATGACTATTTCTCAAGGGGTAATGATGCTGGGCGTATTTCAATAATTGGAACACCATCTTTAAAATCCTTACATCTTTGGAATGGTAAGGCAACTGTTAGGTTTTCAATTCCAGATTCCTGTCAGGTAGGTGATAAATACAATATAGAAACTGAAGTTAGTGATATTTCAAGGGCCATTCCTTTTAAATCAAATTTTATTATTGAAGTTATACCTGAAGTAATAGAAAAAGAACCGCCTGAACCACATATTAAACAATCTGGTAAAATAGCAATTCCTGATATTAAAGATGTATATAGAAATGATTGGTTAAAATATGGATTTGATGAAAAAACGGCAATAGATATTAAATATAATGAAAAAGGCGAATTTGATTGGTATATAAATATGGATAATATTTATTTAATAAATGAAATTGGTAGAAGAAGAGATATTAATCCTGATAATTTAAGGTATATTTTTAAATATGGATTATTTTTTCTTTTGGTAGGTATGATCTTTCAATTACAAACAGAAAACGAGAAGAAGGAAGGTGATGAAGAAATTAATTTTGATATTATTAAAGATTCAGCGAAAGGTTTAGCCGTTACATTAATACCAGTATTATTACAAATCACTAAAGGGAAAATTTAAAATAATTGCTAATTGTAAATGAAATAAATTTATCAAATAAAAATATAAAATATGAAAATAATATCAGTAATTAATTACAAAGGCGGGGTTGGAAAAACAACGCTTACAGCAAATATTGCAGGTGAATTAGCATTTCGTGATTACAATGTATTGATGATAGACCTTGATCCTCAAGCAAGTTTAACTTTTTCATTTTTAAAACCTGATGATTGGAGAGAAAAATATGCTAAATCAAAAACAATAAGAGAATGGTTTAATCTTAAATCAAAAAATTTTAATGATTTAATAATCGTACCGGAAGAAGTACAAAAATGGCTAATTGATAAAGGTATTTTAAACTTAGTTTCGTCTCATTTAGGTTTAATAAATGTAGATTTAGAATTAGCTACAATGCTTGGTGGTGCTAATATGCAACAAAATAAACAAAATTTTGTAAAAGTACATAGGCTATTATTAAATGGAATAAACCAACTTGATAAAGATAAATATGATATAATTTTAATTGATTGTCCGCCTAATTTTAATATTGTAACAAAAAATGCTATAGTAGCAAGTGATTTTATTCTTATTCCTGCAAAACCCGATTATCTTTCTACAATGGGAATTGATTATTTACAAGAAAGCGTTAAAGAACTTGTAAAAGATTATAATGAATATTGTAAAGTCAAAGATGAAGATATTGTAGAAAAAATAAAACCAAAATTAGCAGGCGTTGTTTTTACAATGGTTCAATATTATGCTGAAGAACCAATATCTGCAACAAGACCATTTATTGCACAAACAGAAATTTTAGGGCAGGAAAATAATTTTAAAATATTTGAAAATAAATTAAGGGAAAATAAAACACTTTTTGCTGATGCACCTCAACATGGTGTGCCAATTGTTTTATCAAATAATTATCGAGGTATTGCTGATGAAATTAAAGAATTTGTAACTGAATTCATAACTAAAATAAAATTATAAAGTAATGAAGAAAGCAACGAATATTTATGTCCAGCTAATGGAGAAATATTTATCATTTATTGATAATTTACCTATTGTAGAAATAGTCAGATTAGAAAAAAAGGAAATAACTATTAGTTTTAATATAGTGCAAAGTTCAAAACAAAATAAAACTAACAAGAAACCCAAAGAATTAACATTAAAAGCACCAATTGAAGTTGACTTAATTATTTCTGAATTATATAAAATTAATAATAGGATTGAAGGTGAGAATTTATTATTATCAAAATGCACAAAAAGATTTGAATGGGAAAGTGTTTTAAAGAAATTAGATGTTCCTTTTCAGAAAAGAGATAATATTGAGAAACTAAAAAATAAAATAATTGAAAGAACGATTGGTTTTAGACTGAGGTCACAGGCAATTCAAGGTGAAACAAAATGATTAGAGCAGTCTCTATCACAGGAAAAGTTATTACTCATAAAGGCAGAGAGGAAAACCAATGCAGTTGCACACACATTTTGCAGCCGCTCAAATCAACGCTTAAACCAAAGCTGCAAAAAGAGTGTGCAAGCCAACTCACACGACAGTGCAATGACTGGTGAAAACTTGACACGACAGAACTTCGGAAAGACAGAAGGGCAGC
The DNA here is from genome assembly GCA_001769035.1 of Bacteroidetes bacterium GWA2_32_17. Taxonomy (GTDB): domain Bacteria; phylum Bacteroidota; class Bacteroidia; order Bacteroidales; family GWA2-32-17; genus GWA2-32-17. The sequence goes on along the minus strand of MENF01000175.1, from coordinate 26,393 downwards.
CGATAACAGGCGTTTGCTGTCAGTGGCGGGGCAGTGCTTCGTATGACAGTGATGTGCATTTTGAAACCTTTGTTCTTCGTAGAAAATTCAGTGGTGAAATCGCCACCCGCCACCGAACAGCAACCGCCAACCGTTAGCGTTAAGCCGTAAAAAAAGACAGAGATTCGGAATATTTGCAGCAAATTGACAAAATTGTGGTATTCCCCGACACACAAAAAGCAAGAGTGTTTACTGCCCGTCCCTGCAGGCATCCCTTCGCAGTCACACACATGCTTTTTTTCCGACCCTTCATAATATTATTAATTGTATTTTTGAGAAAATTAATTATTCTATGACTAAAGAAAAATTTATAAAAATTAATGGAAAATAATTTCGACAATAAAATCAAAGATTTTGCAGGATGGTCTAAAACAGCCTTTGAGCTTTTTAATAAAGGATATTATGCCGATTCACTAACCAATATGCGTAAGAGCGGAGAATCTGCCTGTAAAGTAATGATATTATATAGATATTCCGGAAAAGCTTCGAATGATAAAATTGCCTATAAGAATTATAAAGAACTTATTGAAGTTGTTATCAGGGACAATCTTGCTCCCAGAAAAGTTATCAATTGGCTTGAAACATTACAGATTCATGGGAATGAAGCTACACATGATACACATGTAATGCAGGAACAATCATATTATGGCATCATTGCTTTGCGTTTGCTTATTTATTGGATTTATATTGAATTGCTTAATTCTTCTGTTCCAGAAGTTTTAATAAAAGGAATCTCACAGATTAAGGAAAAATCCGATGATGCTACCTCTAATAAAAAATTTGGAGAAGAAAGGAATAAATTAATAAAAGAAAAAGAAGAATTAGAAAAAAAGTTGAACGATTTAAAAGGGAAAAAAGAAATTGAAAACGAAAAGATAATTAGTCTTACTTCCGAACTCTATAATTCAGAATCGAAAATTAAAGAACTTGATACGGCTCAACAAAGGATTAAAACTTTGGAAAATGAACTTACACGTTTTAAGACTGAAACCGAAGAATTAAAACAAAAAAATAGTATTCAGGTAGTAGTTAAAAAGAAAAGACGTTTAAAAATCGCAATCTTTGTTCTTATATTAGTATCATTAATTATCGGGGGAATACTGATTTTTAAATACACCGGCAATCAACATAATACTACAATTCCATTAACATCAGATACAGATTCTCTGAAACAAAGTGCAGATAGTTTCTGTGTTCTTGTGCTTCCTTTTATTATTCTTCAAGACAACCCCAACATTAAAATCAATTTTGAAGAAGCCCTGATAAGTTATATAAGCAGGGAAGCCAGAAAAAATAATCTTCCGCTCAAGATAATTTATAAAACTGATTTTAAAAAAGCCCCCGTTTCAGGTAGTGATGTTTATGCAGAAGGCATAAAAGAAAAAGCTTTCCTGATATTTTACGGCGAACTGTATGAACCTATAAACAGCAATGACAGCGTACAGTTAAATATTAAAAAGATTAATATACTCAACAGCAAGCAGGTTGATGAAGATTTTGGCATAAAATCGTTCTATAAGCTTAGCGACAGTTCTGCCGTTAAGATAATGCAGATTTTTGAGTTTGCGGTAAATTTATCAATTGCCGAAGACTATATGAATAATAAAAAGTTTTCTGAAGCACTTGCCCTTATTTATGTTTCTAAACCAATATTAAAAAGTCAAAAATACATTTATAGTAATGATCTGGCTGTTTGTCAATATTATCTGAAAAATTATGATGCTGCAATAATTGAAATGGAGAAAGCAATAAAATCCGATCCTGACAGTAACCTTCTTTACTATAATATGGCTAATTTCTATAGTAATAAAAATGATTTCATTAACAGTGAACGTTATTATAGAGAATATTTACAGATGAAACCGAAAGATATTGAAGCATTACAGGATTATTCGCTTATCCTGATAAGAATAGATTCAAACAATGTCTATAAATCAAAAAAAATAGTATTAGAAGCTATTGAACTTGACAGCAGTAATGCAAATTCATGGTTTTATCTTTCGAATCTCAATAACATTGAAAAAGATTATAATTCAGCCAAGATTAATCTTTTAAAAACTATTAAACTTAATCCCAATAATATAAATGCAAAATACGAACTTGCTAAATTGCTTATTATCAGATTTAATGAATTTAAAAATGCCGAAACTTACTTAAATCAAATATTGAAAGTAGACAGTAACTATTCCAATGCATTATACATGTTAGCTAATATTTATAATAACACTAATCTGTATAACCCTTCAAAAGCAGAGTATTTACTAAAGAAATATAATTCTGTAAATAAAAAAGATAGTTATTCTACAAATTATGGTTTGGGTGTTTTGTCGTACAATAAAAAGGATTATAAAGCAGCCCTGACGTTCTTTAACAAAGCTTATTCTGAGAAAAACAACGACAAGAATCTATGTTATTTAATTGGCAATTCATATTATTTTTTAAGAGATTATACCAATACTGAAAAATATTTATTAAGAGCAAATAGACTGGATAGTTTAGGTTATGAGACTAATTTTAATTTAGGTAATTTTTACTTTATTGTTGACAAGCCTTTTAAGAATATTGACAAAGCTATTTTTTACTTTGAAAGGGAATTAAAGACCTATCCTTATGATACTTTGACATTACAATGGTTAGGAACAATCTACAATGATAAGAAAAATTACAAAAAACTAAAGGAAATATGCAATAGGCTTTATTCTTTAACTCCAAACAGTTCTTATGTAAATAAAATATATGGTTACCTAGCGGAACTTGATTCAAATTTTACCAAAGCTCTTTATCATTATAGAAAATCTATAGAAATTTATCCAAACAATCCTGATTGTTATTCTAAAGCAGCACTATTAATGTTAAAAATATCACCACAAAAGTATTGGAAAGAAGCAATTGTATATGCTGGAAAAGCTTTAGAGTTAGACCCTCAGAATGCTTTTAATAATTATATGTATTCAAAAACATTAATCTATGCCGGCGATTATAACAAAGGTACAGAATATTATTATAAAGCTCTTGAAATTGACCCTTCTTTAAAGGATGCGGAATTTGAACAATTATTGAAAACAAGGGGGTTATAGAGGACTTTCAGCAGATGAAAGTAAATAATTTAAGCAAAATAATGAACAAAACAACGCTCCCATCCCTACGCTGTCAAGCACTTTGGCAAAACGCACAAAGCAATTGCTTAAACCAAATTTTGCCAAAGAGCTTTCCAGCCCGTCCCGCTCTGACACACGGATTAAATGATATTGCTGCAAATTTGACACTTCGGTACTTTAAACGACAAAATAACGGCCTAAAAGCTAACACACGTTTGGAAAAAACTGGGCGGTGTGTGCAACTTGACAAATATTACATCAAATAAATTTCTTAGCGGTTTGACACCGACTGCAAGTAAATGCTTGCCAAATCAAACATTGAACCGTTATGGGCAAGTGTATTAAGACAACTGCATTGCTTTTGGCAACATTAATAAAAAAGGGATACATCTATTCCAATAAAGAACATAATAATTATAACCAAGAGCAATATTTTGATAATAATCGGGACGATTATCCCAATAATATTTTTCAGAATTAATTAACCATGCAGAAATACCTAATTTTGAAACTAAAAACCACTTTTCCAACAATCGTGCAGACCGACCATTACCATCACTGAAAGGGTGAATTTTAGCTAACCATATATGAATCATAGAAGCAAAATAAAATATTTCTTTATGGCTTAATTCTCTTTTTAATAATTCATCAATATCGTCAAATAGTTTACTAAATTCTTCCTTGAGAAATTGAGGTTCTACCGCTAAATAAACAGGTTTTAATGTTTTAGAATCTCTAACACCAACTTGTTCTTTTCTTAAAACACCTCTTTCTTTAACTGGTAATAATGTTTTTGATAATATCGAATGAACGTTTAAAAAATTTGTTCTATTCAATTTATTTTCAGAAGCAAATTTATATGCTTCCATTAGCGTTTCAATTTCTTGTACCTCTTTCTTTTTTGGTGATGTTTTCTTACCTCGATTTCTAAAGAAACTATTAGCATCAAGTGTATTACCTTCAATTTTTGACGAATAAAGAGATGATGATATAATATAATACTCAAAATCATCAAGAGAAAATTGAGTTTTTGATTTTAGCTTATTAAAAACTTCAAACCAATCAACTTTTACTTTATTTGAATATTCCTGTAAATATTCAACCGATATTAATTTTAAGTGTTTTCCCATAATAAATAATTTTTAAAGTTGGTGGAATTAATCCACCAACTAATTTAAAACTTGTTAATTGCACCAGCTTTTAATAAAGCCATTTTTGCAACTTTTTCAGCCTCATTTTTGGTTGTAAAGATACCAATAATTTCTTTACTTGACAAACCTCCTTTGAATTGGAATTCCATTCTTTTCATATCTGCATTAAACAGAATATCAATTAAAACAGATTGTTTTGTTGGTTTGGTAACTACCCAAAATTTACTAACTTTGCTCATAAAAAATAAGATTAACCGAACAACCTACATTAGAGGGGTTCTAAAAATTAGATTTTTCGAGGCGGACAAGATTTTAAAACCGGAGTTTACTATTGTAATAGTCCCCATAAATCCTAAATCCTAAATCCTAAATCCTAAATCCTAAATCCTAAATCCTAAATCCTAAATCCTTAATCCTAAATAAAAAATCGAAGTCTAACGATGAAAAAGTAATTTTTAGAAGTCCCGATAACTATTTATTAAACGGGTTACCGTAATAGGATAGCTATGTTTGTTTGTTAAGATTATTTTAAAAAAAGATGAAACGATTGCATTTTATTTTTAATTTTTCGATGTTTTTGCTCAAAAAAACAACCATTGGTATTGCTTGTTATCTAAAAAGAAATGATAATATACCCATAGCGGTGTACTTTACTGAATGTAAGGCAGTACGGCGGCATAGTTCAACTTAATTTTATCCTCAATTTCTTTCTGCCTTTTATTAATTTGTAGATTAAAATATTTTTCTCCCTTTACTGTAATTTTTGTTGAAACTGAGGATAAAATCCTAATATGTTAGCGTTCATGCTTACAAAAAAACGAGCGACTAGACAATGACACAGAAAATAAGGGCAGTTTACAGAACAAAAAAGATTAAATTGAAAAAATGAAAACCCGACCCTTCGCATTTTTAATATTTCTACCTGCCCACATTTGCACATTGTCTTTTGCCTCAACACACAAAGCCTACCCTTCGGCAAAATCCAAAGAGCCAATTTTACCAATGCACAATTTGACAGTCGTTCATACAATTAAATTTTTTAGTATTTTGACCAAATTAAATTTACACAGATATAACAAGTGAAAAAATATTTTACATCAAATGATTATAAAAGACAAAATACTAAACGAGCCGAAAGTCGTTTAAAACAACGTCTTCTAAGTGAAGAGAGGAAAAAAGCAAAACGAAGAAGCATCTCAGGTGCAGATGAAGATAAAAAAGATAATAAAAGAAAGCAGGTTAGACCAACAAGACAACGCGATGTAGTTAAACCAATTGCGGTTGCCCCAAGCGATTTGAGGCTAATTGAAAATACAGTAGGATGTCTTTCGTTTTTCCGAGATTTAAGAAGTGATGATTACCAAACATTCAAGCGTAATGTAAAATTTGTGATTATGTCATTGAAAAAGGTTACAGAAATAGATTACGGAACAATTAGCGTGCTTACTGCAATAAATGATGAGTTTAGATTAAAAAAAAATATTTTAAAGACAATTTTGCCAGATCAAGTAGATTCCAGACAATTTATGATTGATTCAGGCTATCTAATAATTTAGTTGATGAAAGAGGCAAACCTTTTCAGAAAGCAGAGAAATCAGACCTGATTTTCTTTGAAAAAGGAAGTGGCGTTCTTTCAGATGAAGACAACAGAAAAATAAGCTTGTTGGTAAAAAATGTGATAAATCACCTTACAGGCGTGAGTAAATACTACTTACCAGTTAAAACAATAATCTTAGAAATTTGTGGAAACTCCATTGAATGGTCTGGAACCGAAAGCAGGCAATGGCTACTCGGAGTTAAATATGAAACCAATAAAGTTGTGTTCACGGTTACAGATGTAGGTAAGGGCATTTTAGAAACACTTTATAGAAGATTTACAATGCGATTTTTTGAAACCTTTAAATCAAATGACGAAGTTTTGAAAGGAGCATTTGATAAAAAATATAGCTCAACAACTCAAGAAGTAAACAGAAACAAAGGATTACCTGCTGTTAAAGCAAACTTTGACATTGGAACAATAAATAAATTGATAGTGTTAACAAATAATGTAATTTTGCATTTTGATAATAATACATTTTCAAAAACATTTGTTAAAGGTTCTCCAAGATTTAAGGGAACCTTTTATCAATGGGAAATTAACAACGATTGTCTAAACAAATTAATGAATTGAAAAAATGATAACAATAAGCGTATTGGAGAATTTCTCCGAGTTTCCTGCTCTTCGCCACTGTAACATTAGTGATAATTCAGGCGAAGAGTTTTACCATAAGGTATTAAACAAGGTATTAAAAGATGCTTACGAGAAAGGTGAGAAACTTACTGTAAATCTTGATAACACAGCCGGGTATGCTTCTTCTTTTTTAGATGAAGCATTTGGAAATTTGGTTTATGATTTCACCTTGGATGTAGTAAAGAAAAATATAGAAATAATTTCTTATCAAGAACCTCACTGGAAAGACATGATTGAAAATCAAACATACATGCAGTGGGAAAAACGAAGAAAAAACAATCAGAACCCCAAAGTGACAAAGAATCATGAAGCATGGTTTAGATTAGAGAATAACCAACTTAAATCTAAAATATGGGAACATCCTGCTGCTGTATAAATCCTTTTGACTCATTTACAAATGCAAACTGGATTGCATTAGTAGGTATTGCTGTTAACGCAATATTGGCATTTTGGATTGTTCGGACTATTCAAAACAAACTTACCAATAAAAGGGTTTTGAAGGACCATTTTATAAACGAGGTGAAGGAAATTAGAAATGACTATAAAAATTGTCTGAACAATTTGTATTTAAATCAAACAAATGCTAAAATAGTTATTCCTTGGTTCAAACTAATAAATATCAAGATAGATGATTTGATGATTTTGATAAGCCAGAAATATAAAAAAATTGACCAAAAAGCCTTAAATCCATATCAAAACGAACTGAGAGAATTAATTACCGAAAACGAAGACTTCATTAAACAATATGAATCGGGCAAACAGGTTAATTTTTCTGAAATCTCAAGAAACCAGTTTATAAAATTTCAGCAAAAGCATAATCATTTGTTTAACGACATTATTATAAAAATAAATGATGCTGAATGACCCACGTACAGATGTAAGCACATTTACAACTCACATAAGCCAATGCAAAAACCAAAACTTGCCAAAGAGTTTGCAATTTTACCAACGCATTGACTTGTTAATAATTTTTGTAACAACTAAATGAATATTTTTGAATTACATTAGTAGAATATTTTTAATTTTAATCTTTTAAAAAATATAATGGCTGAAAAAAACATAAAGCAATTACTAAGCCTTTGGGAAAAAGAAAAGGAGGAATATAAAACTGCTGAAATTGGAACTGGTGTTCAAAGATTCGTGAAACATATTTTTGAGAGTAAAGAACTTTTTAACCTTGTAGAAGGAAATTTGGCTACAGCAGATTTAAAACGAAAAAATGAATTTTTAACCGAAGCGAAAAAGAAAGGCAGACGTGCCGATGTAGTTATTTTCCTTGACTCCGATGTTATTATTCCGGTTGAAGTTGAAAAACATACCCACATTAAATCTGGCATACAGCAAATTTTCAATTATCAAGGTGATTGGTCAAAAAAACTCGGTCTTCTTACAGATGGTAATGAATGGTGGTTTTACAATAACCGGTTTGTTGAAAAGAAATTTTTTATAAAAGACATTTTAGAAAATCCGACTGATTTTCTCACTTACTGGAATGAATATACAACACCAGATTATTACTATCGTTCATTCTTTGAGAAAAAAGGACAATTAGAACTATTTGAAGAGTATGCTGCTCCACAATTAGATGATGTTCGTGAAGATTTTTTTCTTGATATAACAAAACTTATTGAAAATTTTGAAAATAAGTTAAACCTCAAAGGATATTTTAAAAAAGAAAAAGTCGAAACTGAAAGAAAAAAGAGAGCTGTTGAAATATCTTACGCTTTTTTAATTCAATTTGTTCTTTACAAAGTACTTGTTGATAATGCTTTTGGCGATTTTGATAATGATTGGAACGAACGTCTTAAAAGTATTGACAAAGCAATTAGAGCAGAAACTTATGGAGATGTATTAACAAAAATAAAAGGAATTAGCGATAAAATTTCTGATAGAGTTTACAAGCGTTTTAATGATGAGCAGTTAATGATTAATGATAAACTTAAAGAAATATTATCGGCTCCAAAAACTGATATTGGCGATGTTTCTGTTTGGTTAGACATTTTGCTTTTTATTAACCGATACAATTTTGCCAATGTGCAAAATGAAATCTTTGGTTATGTATATGAGAATTACCTGAAAGACCTTTACCTTAACGAAAAAAAAGGGCAATACTTTACTGACCCGCATGTAGTTGAGTTTATGCTCAACGAAATGGGTTACACAAAAGAAAATTTACAAAAGCGTTACACTAAAGATAAAGACAGCCTTTCAATTATTGACCCTTCTTGTGGTTCAGGCACATTTCTTTATAATGCAACAAATAGGATTGTAGAAGCATTTTTTGATGAAAGTAACAAATCATCAAAGCTAACTGAGCAACTTATTAACGACAATATTTTTGGACTTGATATTGCAGAATTTCCGCTCTATTTAGCTGAAATGAATATTCTTATGCGGATGCTTCCGATTATAATAAACGAACGCTATAATAATCCTATTGACCAAAAAATTAAAGTATTTAAAACACGCGACAGTATTGCTGAATTTTTAGATACTGAATTAAAAAATACTATTTCTGATATAAATGTTGCATATAAAAAATCTCAGGGGCAGCTAAGTCTTTTTAAGGAGTTTCTTGATTTGGGTTATGATAGCTTTATGAGAGATAAAGGCGATTTAGATAATCTTAAGAATAGTTTAGAAATTAAAAATCAAAAACCAAGAACAAGGTTTGATTTTGTGGTGGGCAATCCCCCTTACGTAAGCTATAACGAATGTGCTTCTCAAGACATATTAGCATTTGTATTAATGAGAGAAGGTAAATTAAAGCTTAACGATATTTATGGTTTTAATCTTCACAGTATTCCTTCAAAAGTCAAGAAATATAGACCAAATCCCAATTTATATTCTTTTTTTATTGCATTAGGCGTTGGTTTATTAAAAGATGATGGTTGTATTTCATACATTATACCACAAACATTGTTAACAGCTGGCGATTTAGATGTTATTAGATACCATTTAGCAAGATATACTACTATTGATAAAATTGTAGTTTTCGCTAATAAAATGTTTGTTGGAAGAGGAATTAAACAGACACGACCTATTCCTACTTCAAGTTTAATTTTTATTATTCGTAAAGCAAAACCAAAACCAAATCAATCGGTTGAAATTATTCGTTATAATAACCCCGATAAAGATGTTGTAGAGTGTTTGAATGATATATCCAAAAGAAAAAACATAACTAAATTTTCAATTTCACAAAAAATACTTTTAAAAAATTCAGGTAATTGGAACTTTATTAAATTTACCAAAGAATTAATAGATTTCTATGATGATTATAATGCATCTGGTGATGATTTAAGTCATTATTATGTACATTCTTTAGCAAAAGAATACTATAAATCCAAGTTTATCTTTGATGGCGGTTATAGTATTGATGAAAGTAAAAGATTATATGAAGAACCAAATGAAGATTATTATATCTATCCAAAATTTCAAAATTTTACATTTTCAAAAATCATAGCTAATGGATTTTGGCCAAATCAACGAAACGAATCAGACAAATATTTTATTGGATTAAGGCAAGCAAGTCAAGAATATAATCTACTTGATAGCACTTACAAGGTGGTTTGGAGCTATGCTAATCCAAGTAAATTTTATTTTACTTCCGAACCAATAATTTGGGCAAGAAATCAATTTAATGCAATAGGTTCTGAAAACAAAGAAGAACTTTTATATTTGTTTGCACTTTTAAATTCAACTGTAAACTTTAAAGTACTTAGAGAAAATGTCAAAAGCGAAAATGAAAAAGATATTTTATTTTCAATTACTGCAATTAAATCTTTTATTAAAACACCAACTATTTCAAAAGACAATCAAAAAATAAAAGCAGAAATAGTTAAATGTACTACTGAATTAATTTCAATGGAAAGTGAGACTTTAAATGCAATTGTTGATTTTAAAGGAATATTGCTACAGAAATTTGAAACAGTTAATGTTGTTGGAAATACTTTAAATATTCGTTACAAAGATAAGGAAACAAATTGCAAAATAATAAATAAAGTTGAATTAGTAAAAGGAATTGTTTCAAACATCAAAAAACTGGACTTATTTAGTATTGATGGAATAGGAAGTATTTCTGAATTAAAATCACTTTCAGCTTTTGACAGAGAATACCAATCAAAACTAAAGAACTATGTTGACGACCTTGTTTACGCACTTTATTTTAAAATAAAACTGCCCGATCTTGGTTTTAAAAATGCAGAACAAATAAAAAATGTTTGTGCAAACCATAAATATTATAAACTTGTAAATTCTAAATAAAATGAGCAGAGAAGAACACGAACAAAACTACAATTTACTCAAATTTCAGCAAGGACTGAAAGAGTATATTTTTATGACACGTGCAGGCTATCGTCATTTCTTTGTTTTAGGCAAAGACCTTAAAGACGCAGAAAAAAATTTCATGAGAATTGATGTAATAAAACGTAATGGTTTTAACCTTGAAGAACTTCCAATAAGACTTGAATATAATAAAGATAAATGCAAAGACTGGAGCATGGACAAATATTGGGAAAATAACGAAAACAAAGAAATTGAAATTGGAATAAATCCTTCGCATTTGCAGGTACATTGCCAAAGCCCCACAAGCCAACGCTAAAACCAAAGCTTTGTCAAAGAGCTTGCAAAATCAACCCGATAAAGAAAAGAAATTTTTACAAATGCCCCACTACACTTATAGGAAAAAAATAACAGGATGACAAATTGGAATACAGTCAGGCAGAAAAATAAAGCACGTAACGCTAACACCAACTACGAAAAACAACGAGCAGTAATGTGCAACTTGACAATTTTTAAATTAAATAAAATTCTTAGCGGTTTGACAGGAAACTGCAAGAAACAATGCCCGCCAAATTCTGCATTTGAACGTTAGCAGCAATCCCCCCTATACCCAAAACTATTGACTTCATAAGCTAACGAAATACAACATATCAAATTAATTATTTATTTTTAGACCAAAAAAGAAAACCCGGAATTGTTAAAAGAATTAAAAAACAAATTGATAAATTTGCATTAACTAATGATGATTTAGGAATTGTAACTAATTAATATAATGGTAATTATAAAAACGTTAGTCAGAACCATTAAAAAATGACTAAAACAATATACTATGACTAAAAGAAAAACTAATAATGGTTATAATACAAATTTAGCCTCCGAATTTTTCGTAATGTCAACACTTGCTAGATTAGGAATTGATGCTAGCTTATCACTTGGCAATAAGAAAACCGTTGACATCGTTGTAATGAAAACAGATGGAACGTATCTGACAATTGATGTAAAGGGAATAGCAGGTATTGACGATTGGATTATTGGTGACAGTGAAATTGACTATTCACCTAATCATTATTTTCTTTAATATGTTATGAGAAAAAAATTGCAGAGATTACAAGTACTCCAAACTCTTGGGTATTTTCTGCACAAGAGCTTAAAAAACTCAATTTAGTAATATTTTCAAAAAACGGAAAAACAAAATATATTAGTCATACTAAAATAAGGGACAACTTTGACACTCATAAAAATAATTGGGCAAGGTTTAAAAATTAACTTAATGAAAATAAATGGCAGCTGCTAATACACCATGCAAAACTAATTGGGCGGTCGGTAGCAACTTGACAATGGGAAAAAGAAACAAACATGCCAGCGGTTTGACAAGGCAGTGCAAGGAAATCGCCCAATATAGTTCTGCATTCCAACGTTACCAACAAGCCTTACAAAAAGATAGTGACACAGCAAATTGACAATGAAATGGAATATTAAACTTTATATGAAAAATGAAAATGACTTTATGACTTCCCGACACTCACTGCCGACCCGAATGTGTTTTAATTTTTTAACTTGACCCTTTATTTTACCAACGGTTACTAAAAATTATTTTTTTCTCTCGTTTAATCGCCTTATATTTGATTAAAATTTTAAAAAAAAGGTTTTTAGACAGACTGCCGTTAGGCACAAGGCATGAAAAACATAACCTCAATAAGAAAATCACTAATAATTATAAAACTATGAAAAAATTAATTTTATCTTTTCTATCATTTTCTCTTTATTTTAATTGTTTAAATGCACAATGGCAACAAACAAGCCTAAATAATGGAGATATTACCAGTATTGTTGTAAGCGATTCTAATATTTTTGCAAGCTATGGTTCTGGACACAGTGTATTTTTATCTAATAATAATGGAACAAATTGGACAGCAGTTAATACAGGATTACCAGCTAGTACCGTTGTTTTAGACTTAAAGGTAATTGGTAATAACCTTTTTGCAGCAACTCAAAATGATGGAGTATTCTTATCAACTAATAATGGTGCAAGTTGGACATCAGTGAACAATGGATTAGCAGGTAGCGCTTTGTCTGATTATTCATTAGAAATAAACGGAAGTAGTATTTATGTCGGAACATCTTGTGGTGGTGTTTATTTATCAACTGATAATGGCACAAGTTGGTCAGCTGTAAATAATGGTTTACCATTTAGTAGTTATATTATTTATTCTTTAGCCGCAAGTGGTACAAATGTTTTTGTAAGTTTATATGGCGGAGGAATATATTTAACAACGAATAGTGGTACAAGCTGGACAGCCGTAAATACAGGTTTATCATCATTAAATGTTTCCTCATTAGTAATTAGCGGATCAAATATTTTTGCAGGGGTTACTGGAGCTGGAGTGTTTTTATCTACTAATGATGGTGCAAGTTGGATATTAATGAATTTCGGTTTAACTAATTCGGATATTCGTGCATTTGCAATAAGTGGAACATACATTTTTGCAGGAACCTGGGGTGGCGGAGTTTATTTATCACAAAATGGTGGTACAAGTTGGACACAGATGAGTGATGGTTTAACGGGCAATGCCTTATTTATTGAATCATTGGCAGTAAAAGGAGATACTCTTTTTGCAGGAAATGGTTATTATGGTGTGTGGAGACGCACAATATCTGAAATGATAGGAATAGATGAAGTAAACGAAAATAATATCTTGACTGTTTATCCAAACCCTGCAAGCAAAAATATTAACATTAAAACGACAATACAATCAAAAGATGCAATGGTTTCAATTTTCAATATTCAATCTCAATTATTATTGCAGCAACCACTATATAAAGAAAATACTGAAATAAATATTTCAACTTTAACAAAAGGAATGTATATTATTAAAGTGAAATCAGATAAAGGAATTGTGACAAATAAATTTATTAAACAATAAATGCCCAGCTTTTCCATGCGCCAAACGTTACCAACAAGCCTTACAAAAAGATAGTGACAGAATGAAATATACACAATTAATATGTTGACAATGTCAAAATTTAAAGTATGTTTGTAAACCTAAATTAAAGAAAATAATAATACCACAAATATGAAAAAATCCTTAGTTTTAAGCATTTTCGTAATGCTTTCAATTGTTGCTTTTGCACAAGCACAACAATCATTTCAATACCAGGCAGTAGTTCGCGATGCAAGTGGAACTGCTTTGCAATCCCATGCTGTAAACTTTCAATTGAGTATAATTTCAGACTCTATAACAGGAACCGTTGAATACGTTGAAACGCACGCAACAACAACAAATGCTTTTGGTATTGTAACACTTGCTGTAGGCAGTGGGAATCAAATAACCGGAACATTTTCAGGCATAAACTGGGGAATTGCTTTTCATTTTATTAAAGTTGAAGCCGATTTAGGAAGTGGACTAATTGATATGGGAACAACACAATTATTAAGTGTTCCGTATTCATTATTTTCAGAACAATCCGGAAATGGTGATGTTCCTGTTGTAATTAATGGTGCAGGTGCAACTACAGTTACAGGTACTTATCCCAATTTTACAATCTCATCTACGGATAATGTAAACGATGCAGATGCAGATGCTACAAATGAAATTCAGGTTCTCAGTATTTCGAATGATACGATGTACTTAAGTAATGGAGGTTACGTTTTTATGGGAAATTATTCCGACACACTTTGGAAAAAATCAGGAAACTCCATTTATAATACTAACTCTGACAATGTTGGAGTTGGAATTAATAATCCAGCAGGAAGAATGGTTATTCAGGGTAGCCCAACTGCCTTAGCTACTGACCCTCTTTTTGAAGTAAAAAATTCATTGGGACAATCTGTTTTTGTTGTTTGGCAAGATAGCGTACAGGTTTATATAAATGATGATGCTATTGAAAGTAACAGAGGTGGTTTTGCTGTTAGCGGACGTAATATGAGCAAAACTTTTACCAATAATTATTTAAAAGTAACACCAGATAGCACAAGAATATATTTGAATGATAATCCTGCAAAATCAGGATTTGCAGTTAAGGGTTATAATTCTTCCGGAGGAAGTGCCAGTGATGATTTTTTTTCTGTTAATTCCGACAGTATTAAAGCTTCAAAAAGCATGTACCTTCCTCGCTTAACCACAACAGAAAGAGATAACCTCGGGTTTACTCCAAGCGAAGCACTTATTATATTCAATACTACTGATAAATGTATGCAAATTTATGAAACGGGTGTTTGGAGCAATATATGGTGTTTTCATTGTGCACCTAATATAATTACTCAACCTTTTAGCACTACTATTTGCAGCGAAACAAATACCAGCTTTACAGTATCCTCCACCGGTACAAATTTAGTTTACCAATGGCAGCAAAGTACAGATGGTGGAACTACATGGAGCAATATTTCAGACGGAGGCACAAATCCTGCTATTTTAGGATCCACTTCATGGACAGTTTCCTTTACAAACGTTCCGGTAGGTTATAATGGTTATAAATATCGTTGTAATATTACAGCCGGCTGCCCTCCGGGAGTTACCTCAAACGTTGTTACTTTAAATGTAGGCTCAACACCACCGGTCTTTACTACTCAGCCCAGCGCCCAGATATTATCCACAGGCTGCACAGCAAGTTTTAGTGTTACTTCACCGGGTTATGGTGTTACGTATCAGTGGCAGGTAAGTGCTGATGGGGGAAGTACATGGAATATTATATCAAATGGAGGAACCAATCCTGCATACTCGAATGCAACAACTGCCAGTCTTTCTATGACAAGCGTACCATTAAGTTTTAATAATTACAAATACCTTTGCGTTGTTGGTAATGCCTGCGGAGCAAACGCAACGTCAACTTCTGCAACACTCACTGTTAGCCCTGCACCGACAATAACAACCCAGCCCTCCGATTTGCAATTACCAAACAGCTATACTGCAAATTTTACCATTGTAGTTTCAGGAACCGGTATGCTTTATCAATGGCAGCAAAGTGCTGATGGTGGTTCTACATGGAGTGATATTATTAATGGCGGCACAAATCCTACTTATTCGAATGCAACCACTGCCAGTATTTCTATAACAAATGTACCAATAACTTTTAATGCTTATAAATTCCGCTGTATAGTAAGCCATTTCTGCCGCCCTTCAGTAACCTCAAATACAGCTACTTTAAATATAACTATTCCAACACTTACAACTACAGCAATCAGTAGCATAACATCAATCACTGCTATAAGTGGGGGAAATGTAACTTTAGATGGCGGAGCAACAGTAACAGCCCGGGGTGTTTGCTGGAGTACTTCTGCTAATCCTGTTGCCACGGGTAGCCATACTACTGATGGCACAGGTACAGGAACATTTACAAGCAACATAACTGGCTTAACCCTTGGTTTAACATACTATGTAAGAGCTTATGCCACAAATGGTATTGGTACTGCTTACGGTAATGAAATAAGTTTTTGTACAAATACAGTTGACATAGGACAAAGTTATCAGGGTGGTATTGTTGCTTATATTCTGCAACCCGGCGACCCTGGATACATTGTTTGTGAAACACATGGCTTAATTGCAGCACCAAGCGACCAAAGTACAGGCATACAATGGTACAATGGAAGTTACACAACAACAGGCGCAACAGCCACTGCAATAGGCACCGGAAATGCGAATACAATTACCATTGTTGCTAATCAGGGAGCAGGAAGTTATGCGGCTCAGTTGTGTGCCGATTTAGTATTAGGTGCTTATAGCGACTGGTATTTACCAAGCAAAGATGAATTGAACAAGCTTTACTTAAATAAAGTAGCCATTGGCGGTTTTGCTAATTTCAACTATTGGAGTTCCAGCGAGTACGATAACGCCAACGCATGGAGACAGTACTTCCTCAATGGCAATCAGTACAACTACGATAAGCTCAACCCAAATGACGTGCGAGCTGTTCGGGCTTTTTAACAATTTACTCCGTGAGATATTTGGTAAAAGGTATATTAAAGCATGTTTAACCAATTATCTCACGGGGTGAATCAATTTAACAATTTAATACGCTTGTAGGCGTCGAATTTTTTTTAGAAAAATAATACTGAATTTTATTAATTTTGCAAATAAAATATTTTATGAGAAGCATCAATTTAACTCAAGCAAGTAAAGCTATTGAAAAAATCATATATGAAACATCTGTATATCATGAACCTATACAAATAAAAGGAAAAAATGGTATCAATGGCATCCTTATAAGTGAGGATGATTGGAGGGCAATAAGTGAAACATTATATTTGCTTTCTATTCCCGGTATGCGTGAATCTATAAACAAAGGATTGAATACTCCAATTGACAAAACCTCTAATAAATTAAACTGGTAATGCACAAATGGAAAATTGTTTATACAAAACAAGCCCAAAAAGATGCAAAAAAACTCTCATCATCAGGATTGAAAAGTAAAGCAGAAACCTTACTTGATATTCTCGAAAAAAATCCATTTCTTAAAACACCTCCTTTTGAAAAATTAGTGGGCGATTTGGCTGGTGCTTATTCTCGGAGAATAAACATTCAGCATCGCCTTGTTTACCAGATTTACGAAATGGAAAAGATTGTTAAAATTATCAGAATGTGGACCCATTATGAATGAAAAATTTATAAAATATGGAATGAGTAATTTGCAAAAATGGTATAACAACGCAAGAGTATGTAACTTTATGTACTTATAACTAAAGTATGGCATTATATTACGAATTGCAAGTTTTTAAGGATGTGTATAATTTGATTCAAAAAATATTTTTATTTACCCCGTGAGATATGTATTTTTACATTTACATTCTAAAAAGCGAGAAAGATGGTAACTTTTATGTAGGTTACACAAATGATTTAAAGCAAAGATTGGCTTTACATAATGAGGGTAAAGTTCAATCTACAAAAAGTAGAAGACCACTTAATTTAGTTTACTTCGAGGGTTGCTTAAATCAACAGGATGCAACAAAGCGAGAAAAATATCTTAAAACAGCATGGGGTAAAAGATATATAAAATCTCGCTTATGTAATTATCTCATGGGGTGAACTCAGGAGTTTCCTCGTGAGTATAAATATACACTGGGACAGGATATGAAAAGGGATGCTATTCAACTTGTAAGGAGTATTTACAGAGCCAATAAAGCAAAAGATAAGGTCGTTTACCTGGAAGCATTTTTAGACGATTTTGAATTGTTGAAATTTGAGATACGCTTGTGTGTGGATATGAAAATTTTAGCAGTAAAAAATCAAGCCGGGTTATCTGGTTTGATGGATAGCATAGGCAAACAAATTACAGATTGGCGTAATGCTAACCGGTAAATGCCGGAATTTTGGCAGCTACGGTTGCCAGGAGCGAGCAAGGTTTTGTTTAAAAGCGATAAAGGGACTGTTCGGTGAGCAGTTAAAATGAGAGTTATTTAATGCATTTTCTTATTCCCCCTTTACAAAGGGGGTTAGGGGGATTAAATGAGTAATTCTCCAATAAATATAAGATGCCTTGTATTTATATGAACGCCTTTATTTTATGTGGTTGGCGGTTTTGCTAATAACAACTATTGGAGTTCCAGCGAGTACGATAACAACAACGCATGGAAACAGAACTTCAACAATGGCAATCAGAACAACAACAATAAGAACAACACAAACTATGTGCGTGCAGTTCGGGGTTTTAAACAAAACATTTTTTCAGAAAACCTGTCAGCGTCTGCAAAGACCTGACAGCGTTTTCTTAATTCCCCCTTTATAAAGGGGGTTAGGAGGATTTTTTTTAATTAACAAAATGCATAAAATGAATTTTCATTACAACAAAAAATTAAAACCATTAGCAAGACAATTACGAAACAATTCGACTTTTGGCGAAGTAATCTTATGGTCAAAAGTTTTACGCGCTAAACGAATGCTTGGTTATCAATTTAATAGACAATTTGCTATTCAAATTCCCCCTTTACAAAGGGGGTTAGGGGGATTAAATATTATAGTAGATTTTATTTGCCGAAAATTAAAACTAATTATTGAAATTGATGGGTATTCGCATAATTTTAAATATGAAGAAGACAAAGTAAGAGATGAAAAATTATCAAAATATGAATATAATGTTTTAAGAATTACCGAACACGAAGTAAAATATGAATTAGATAATGTTATCAGAACAATTGAAAATAGAATTCACGAGTTGGAGCAATCAATCCCCCCAACCCCCTTTGGTAAGGGGGAGTAAACCGAAAATTGAACTCGAAGAATTATTTGAAGTTTATTTTTCTTGCCTTAGCAACAGTGGAGCATTCAGTGGCATTGGAGGTAATGGTTACTGGTGGAGTTCTACCAAGTATAATACAGGCATTGCATGGAATCTGTACATGAGTTACTATAACAGCACTGTGGTCAGGAGCAGCTACGGTAAGACTTATGGTTTTTCTGTTCGTTGCATTAAGGATTAATCTATTTGGTTATTTACTGCAATAATGTTGATTATAAAGGAAATTTTGGATGAAAACATTAACAGGAAAGCAGACTGACTTAAGAAATATGGCATATTATAAAACAAATAAACATTCAAGTGGTTTGGCACGGACTATGTTTATCCCGATTGCTATCTGGAGCACAGCTTTTTCAAGAGCCGCTCGTTAGTGGCTATCCATAGAAAAAACTCCATTTTGACAATGTGCGTTTTCTTGCAAACATTATATAGTGTCTGTCCATAAAGTCAGTGTCTGAACTATAATGTTCGAGTTTGAGGCTTGCGATTCAACAAACTATGGCACGGTTTTAAACCGTGCCATAGTTTTGTTCGAAGCATAACGAAAAAATCGGACATTATAGACAGACACTATATAAAACATTTTTGTTTTCTATCTTTGCTCAATTAATTTTTTATGGAAGAGAAAAAGAAAATTGAAGTTTGTTTTTCGCCTTTATTATTTCATTTTTACCAAAATACAAATGCAAACGTAGTTGTAATTGATGTTTTTAGGGCAACATCGTCAATTTGTGCAGCTTTTGCTGCCGGAGCTGAAAAAATAATCCCAGTTGGAACAGTAGAAGATGCAAGAAAAGTTAAAGATGCAGGTTTTATTCTTGCCGCCGAAAGAGATGGAATTGTTCTTGATTTTGCCGATTTTGGAAATTCACCGTTTAATTTTACCCCCGAAAGAGTTAGAGGAAAAACTATTGCATATAGTACAACTAATGGTACTCAAGCAATTCAACTGGCAAAAGATTCTAAAAATATTATAATAGGAGCTTTTACTAATTTATCAGAACTGGTTAAGTTTTTAGAAAAAGTTCATGCTGATGTTATATTATTTTGCTCGGGATGGAAAGGTCGTTTTAATCTCGAAGATTCAATTTGTGCCGGAGCTATTGCTCAAAAACTTATTGAAACAGGCAAGTTTTCAACAATTTGTGATTCTACAAATGCTGCTATTGATTTGTGGAACGTTGCAAAACCCGATTTGAGAAATTATATCGAAAAAGCTGCACATCGCCATCGTTTGCGTAAAATGATACTTGATGATGTTATTGATTATTGTATAACAATTGATAGCGTAAAAGTACTTCCATTATTTAAAGATGGAGTAATTGTAAATATAATTTAAATTGTTTTATTTATTTTTTGGTTTTTGGGATTTGTTATTTCTTAGACGCCGATTTACACTGTAAACGCTGATTGTTTTTATTTCAACATTCGTTATTCGACATTCGATATTTTTTTTAGACACTGATTTGTTATTAGTTGAAAAGTTTGAGGTTTTTGCAATTTGTAATTTGGTATTTTATATTGTATTGTAAAACATGATAAAAATATTATTTTATATCAAAATATTTTTCAAAATTTGCACTTAATATTAAATCCTAAATCGTAATTCATAAATCCTAAATTTTTTATATATGGTAAAACATAATTTTAATGCCGGACCTGCGATTCTTCCAAGAATAGCAATCGAAAATACTGCAAAAGCAGTTTTAGATTTTAACGGAATTGGAATGTCAATTCTTGAGATTTCGCATCGCAGCAAAGAGTTTCAGGCAGTAATTGATGAAGCATTTGCTTTATTTAAAGAAATTTTTAATATTCCTGAAGGTTATCAGGTTATTTTTTTGGGAGGTGGTGCAAGTACGCAGTTTGCAATGGTTCCTTACAATTTGTTAGAGAAAAAAGCTGCATATCTCGAAACGGGTGTTTGGGCTAAAAAAGCAATAAAAGAAGCAAAATTGTTTGGCGATATAAATGTAATTGCATCATCAGCCGCTCAAAATTTTACATATTATCCAAAAGGTTTTAATATTCCAACTGATGTTGATTATTTGCACATTACTACAAATAACACTATTTACGGAACAGAATTACGTGAAGACCTTAACTCACCTGTAAATCTTGTTGCCGATATGTCTTCCGATTTTTTAAGCCGCCCTGTTGATGTAAGTAAATATGCACTTATTTATGGCGGTGCGCAAAAAAATATTGGACCCGCTGGTGTTACCGTTGTTATTGTTCGTGAAGATATTTTGGGAAAAATGTCGAGAACCATTCCATCAATGCTCGATTATCGAACACATATTAAAGATGGTTCAATGTTTAACACTCCACCTGTATTGCCTATTTTTACTTTAAATGAAACTTTAAAATGGCTCAAAAACATTGGTGGACTTACTAAAATTGAAGAAATGAATATTGCAAAAGCAAACTTACTTTATAATGAAATTGATAGGAATAAAATGTTTGTTGGCACAGTAGAAAAAGAATCACGTTCAAGAATGAATATTTGCTTTGTTTTGAACGAACAATATAAAGAATTAAGCGATACTTTTATGGAGTTCGCAAAAAATAAAGGAATGGTTGGAATTAAAGGACATCGTTTAGTTGGTGGATATAGAGCATCAACTTATAATGCCTTACCAATAGAATCTGTTCAGGCATTAGTAAATTGTATGCAGGAATTTGAAAAAATGCATTAATAAATAAGTTTTAAGTACTTAAAGTATAAAGTTCAAAAAGTGAAAAATTAATAATTTTGTCATTCTGAACGAAGTGAAGAATCTAAATTGTAAAAATAGATGTTTCGACTACGCTCAACATGACAAAAAGATGAAAGTAAATCCTTAATCATGACAAAAGTATTAGTAGCAACCGAAAAACCATTTGCAAAAGCTGCAGTTGATGGTATTAGAAAAGTAGTTGAAGAAGCTGGTTTTCAATTAGTATTACTCGAAAAATATACCGCTCAAAACGATTTGTTAAAAGCAGTTGCCGATGTTGACGCATTAATTATCAGAAGCGATAAAGCAACAAAAGAAGTTATTGAAGCCGGAAAAATATTAAAAATAATTGTCCGTGCCGGTGCAGGATACGATAATGTTGATTTAGTAGCTGCAACTGAAAAAGGAATTGTAGTAATGAACACTCCAGGGCAAAATTCAAATGCTGTAGCCGAATTAGCTATTGGCATGATGCTCTTTATGGCTCGGGGAAATTTTAAAGGCATTTCGGGTACCGAATTAAAAGGTAAAAAACTTGGAATTCATGCTTATGGTAATGTTGGAAAAATTGTTGCACAAATTGCAAAAGGTTTTGGAATGCAGGTTTTTGCTTTCGACCCATTTGTTGCAAAAGAACAAATCGAAAAAGACGGAGTAAAAGTTTTAAACACTGTTGAAGAGCTTTATTCTACTTGCAATTATGTTTCATTACACATACCTGCTAACGAAAAAACAAAGAGCACAATAAATTTCGATTTGCTTTCTAAAATGCCAAAAGGCGGAACATTGGTAAATACTGCCCGTAAAGAAGTTATTTGCGAAGATTCTCTTAAAAGTATTTTTGCAGCACGCGATGATTTTAAATACATTACAGATATTGCTCCTGCTTGTCATTCTGAATTATCAGCACTTGAAAATCGTTATTATGCAACCCCCAAAAAACAAGGTGCAGAAACTTCGGAAGCTAATATTAACGCTGGTATTGCAGCAGCAAAACAAATTGTGGGCTTTGTAAAATCTGGCAACAAAACTTTTCAGGTTAACAAATGATGAGTGATTTATTAACCGAAATGTAAATATACTGCTAACAGGATAAATTTTAGTATTTCATGAATACAAATTAAGGTATAGAGTTATATGGTAAAAAAGTATAAGGAAGAGTGGATTAAACCATTTACCTAAAACCCAAATGTAATAATTTACCCTGTGAAAAGTATAATATTAATTTGAAAATTTTGAATAGCCACGACCTTTAGGTCGTGGATAAAAAAATAAAAAATGGGCTTTAGCCCAACATAATAAAGAACATCAAAGTGTTGATAATAAAAATTATTTGTCATGGCAATATTAAAAGCTTTTAAAGGACTTCGACCACCAAAAGAAATTGTAAAAGATTTAGCTGCACGTCCTTACGATGTGTTAAATTCTAAAGAAGCCCGTGTTGAAGCAAATGGAAACAAATATTCGTTGTTGCATATAACAAAACCCGAAATTGATTTACCCGAAAATACTAATGAGCACGATGCGTCGGTTTATAATAAAGCTAAAGAAAATTTCGAAAATTTTAAAAAAAATAAATGGCTTATTCAAGACGAAAGCGAATACCTTTATATATATGCACAAACGATGAACAGCAAAACTCAATATGGAATTGTTGGTTGTGCAGGAGTAAATGATTATTTGAATAATATAATAAAGAAACATGAGCTTACCCGTAAAGATAAAGAAG
The DNA here is from genome assembly GCA_001769035.1 of Bacteroidetes bacterium GWA2_32_17. Classification (GTDB taxonomy): domain Bacteria; phylum Bacteroidota; class Bacteroidia; order Bacteroidales; family GWA2-32-17; genus GWA2-32-17. The sequence continues at coordinate 2,916 of MENF01000175.1, read as the reverse complement.
AAGACCGAATGAAACATGTTCGCATTACAAATGCAAATATGGAACCTGTGTTCTTTTCGTACCGTGCTGTAAAAGAAATTGATGAAATTGTATCAAACATTGTAACAAACCAAAAACCAGAATATGAATTTGTAACTTCAGATAATGTTGGCCATCATTTTTGGGTAATAAACGATTTGTTAACAATCAGCAGAATAATTGAACTTTTTACTAAAGTACCATGTACTTATGTCGCCGACGGTCATCACAGAACTGCAGCCGCTGCATTGGTAGGAAAAGAAAAACGTTTGCAAAATTCCAATTATAATGGGAGCGAAGAGTATAATTATTTTTTAGCTGTACATTTTCCCGACAATCAGCTTTCAATTATTGATTACAACAGAGTCGTAAAAGATTTGAATGGTTTATCTTCTTCACAATATTTAGATAAAATTAAAAATAATTTTAATGTAAAAGATTGTGGGACAGAAATATATAAACCTAACAAATTGCACAATTTTTCGATGTATTTCGAAGGTAAATGGTATTCTCTTTCTGCAAAACCAAACACTTATAACAATAATAACCCAATTGATGTTTTAGATGTTACTGTTTTAAGTAAATTTATGCTCGACCCGGTTTTAGGAATTAAAGATTTACGTACCGATAAAAGAATTGATTTTGTTGGTGGAATCAGAGGTTTAAGCGAATTAAAAAAACGTGTTGATTCTGGCGAAATGAAAGTAGCTTTTGCACTTTATCCTGTAAGCATGAAGCAATTACTCGATATTGCTGATTCTAATAACATTATGCCCCCAAAAACAACATGGTTCGAGCCAAAATTAAGAAGTGGCTTGGTTGTTCATTCTTTAGAATAAATTTTATTTCTAATAATGGGAGCTATTAAAGAAAATATTAGTAAAATTTTAAATTCAATTCCTGCAAATGTTAAATTAGTTGCAGTATCAAAAACTAAACCCAACGAAGCGATTATTGATGCATTTAATTGCAGTCAAAAAATATTTGGCGAAAACAGAGCACAGGAAATGCAAAAAAAATATAATGAAATTAATTTGCCTATTGAGTGGCACATGCTCGGTCATCTGCAAACCAATAAAATTAAATATATTGCTCCTTTTGTTTCGTTAATTCATTCAGTTGATTCGTTTGAACTTTTAAAAGAAATAAATAAAGAAGCTTTTAAAAATAATAGAACTATTAATTGTTTACTTCAGGTATTTATAGCTTCAGAGGAAACTAAATTTGGTTTTTCGGAATCTGAAATTTTTGGAATGTTAAACTCTGATGAGTTTAAAAATTTACATAATGTTATAATATGTGGTTTAATGGGTATGGCTACATATACCGACAATAAAAATCAAATAAGAAAAGAATTTAATAACCTTGCCACCTTATTTAATAAAGTAAAATCGGGATTTTATAAAAACAATTCTGAGTTTTGTGAAATATCAATGGGAATGTCGGGCGATTATAAAATTGCAATAGAAGAAGGTAGTACAATGGTTAGAATTGGAAGTGCTATTTTTGGAGAACGGGAATATTTTAAGAAATAATATTTTTTAATTTCAATAACAACTTTAAGTTTTCCGTTTAGCAGTTTTTACTGAACTTTATTATTATTTCGTTTAATTTTTTTAGCTGCACTTCGTTTAAAGGTAATAAATTATTTGTAACTAATCTTGTCAAAATTACTATAATTTTTTGTTAAGTTAGTATCATATTTCCCGCAAATATTATTCACGCAAAGTTCGCAATGTCCGCAAAGTTTTAAGCTCGCAGAGTTTAAAAAAATCATTAATGATTTTTTTCTTTGCGAACTAACAATTTGTAAATACTATAAACAATTCTATTTCGAATTTCATCATTTTGAGCGTTTTCTATATTTTCTTTTTCTATTTTCTTTGCGTTCTTTGCGCCTTTGCGTGATAATTCTTATACTGAATAGTTACAATTATTTTTTAATTTCCGAAAAAATTCAATTGCAATTATTATTGCATCATAAAATACTAATTCAATAAAATAATCGAGATATTCAGTTTATATAGGGTCTGCTGAAAAAGTCAATCCGATATCGGATGTGGAGCTAAAGCCCAATGTCAATAAATAAAGCGATTGAGTTTTAATAATGTCGTACCGGAGTTTATCCCGATGAAAGAGGGAGTACTTTAGAATCATATTTAGTTCAATTGTTACCATAATGTCATCCCTCTGGGATTTTATTAAGGTGGGTTCTAAAAATAAATAATTGCGTCATGGCAGGCAGTCATCTTGAGCTTGTCGAAAGGCTGCCATCTCATATCACTCCAATTTTAAAGGAGATTATTCGCTTCGCATAGTAGCAAAAGCATTGCTTCTTAAAGAAGCAATGCTTTTATTTGAATGAAAACGCTTAGATTCCTGCTGGAGTTTACCCCGTGTACTTGATACGGGGCAGGAATGACGTAAATGTATAGGGTATTTTTAGAAGTCCCCTTAAGCTCCGTTGGAGCGGTATTATGGTAAAAGGAAAAATAACATTTGGCTAAAGTCCTGTAGGGACGACATTATTTTCTTAACTTAACGACGTTGCACTTTAGGGAGCCTCTAAAATCCGATAGTTATCGGATGCAAAGAAATTTACGCTTTTAGTGAAAATCCTTTGCACTTTTAAAAAACTTTTACTTCATAATATGCTATATTAAGTAGTGCCTGTCCATAAAGTCTTGTCTGATTCATAATGTTCGAGCTTGAGGCCCTGTTGAATATTCCGATAAATCGGAATTCTACAGGGTAAACATGCTAAGTTTTTAAAACCTCACTGCCTTCGTTTGTGTCTTTACAAACGATTTGCAATCTCTTTTTGAGCATATAATATGCACGCTTTGTTTGTGAGGACACAAACAATGGCGGAATGTAAATGACTGTTTTCAAAACGAG
>MENF01000174.1:27778-42596 GCA_001769035.1 Bacteroidetes bacterium GWA2_32_17 | reverse complement strand
CGTTTTGTTTACTATTAAAAAAATATTAGTATTTTTGCAATTTTTTAATAGCATTGGAACGGGTGTGCACTGCTCATGCAGGGCACACACACTACCTACGAAAACAACGAGCAGTGAAGAGCAACTTGGCACCGAATACAACGTTCAAACATTTCAGCGGTTTGACACAGACTGCAAGCAAAAGCTCGTCGTTCCGTAGCTTAAACGTTATAGGGCATTTTAAAAAAAGACAGTATACAGACAAATGATAGGACTAAAAAAATTACAAGCAGGTTACTTTTTGACATTTGAACTTTGGACTTCGGCAAAAAAACTGCTGGACTACCAAATCAATGACAAATCAAAATATAAAACTTACAATACCTTAAACTTTTACTACTTTGATAAAATTAAAACACTTACTAAAAAGATAGGTGAAAAGGCTTATTACAAAGAGAAGGTTTCCAATAATTTGTTTTATGCCCTCGAAAGAGAATTTTATTTTCACAAATACACAGTCCCTAAAACAGGAATTGGATTAAGAAGTTATTGCTTTTTTAGTTATCCAATGCAGCAATTGATGTATGCATTTGGTTTATACTTTTTAAGAACGACACAACAATTTCTAATAGATAAGAGAAGTGCAAAAATAAAATCATTTTATGGAGGTGACCTAAAGTTTGACGAGGGAACAAAAGAATTGGTACTTAATAAAGACACTACACTTTATTATAAACACTACCATAGTTTTAAGAAGGAATTAATAAATGCAACAAAAGACCCAAACGAAAAAGTCTTTTTAAGGTTAGACATTCAAAACTATTTTGACAATATCAGTATTTCGAAGCTTCTTGATTTAATAGAATTCAGTGTCAAACCGGGTGATTTAAAAATATACAACTTTGATTCTTCAACAAAAGAGCAAATTGAATTTTATTATCGCTTTTTAAGTAACGGAATTGACAATATTCCACAATCTGATAACAACATTATTTCATATTTCATTAGTCATCTTTATTTAACATTTGGTGATTTTATTATTGAGGATGCAATTAATGAATTAAATAGCGAGTATAAAATAGTCGTTGATTACAAAATAATTCGCTACGTAGATGATATATACTTAGCTATTGATTTCAAGCCATATGATATTTTTGAACTCAGCTACACGGAAGACACAAGGAATGGCTTCATTTATCAACTCCTTAACAAAATTGCAGACGAATTTTACAAACAATTGAACTTAAGATTTAATGGTAAAGCTGAACTTTTTCGCATTGGAAATGTAGCTGAAAAACAAAATCTATTAGACCTAATTAAAAAAGTTTCTGAAGATTATCCTGAACCTGAATCAGACAAAGATATTGCCGTTGCAGACAAAGTAAATCGTCTTTTAGGACTTATTGACGATATTAAAGCAAGAGATGTGTCGCAGGTTTACAAAGATTTGTCAAGACAAGAAAGTGAAACCCTAAAAGATGTTTATGATAAAGCCGTATTAGGATTAATGTCAACAGCGGCAAACATCGTAAGGCTTGAAGCTAAGTTTGTTGACTTTAATTTTGATTTACTTCGAGTATACCCTCAACCTTTAATTATTTTACTTACCGTTTGTCCTGTTGCAAAAGCAAGACTTGACAATTATTTACTTGCTAAAACAAATTTGACAACCTTTGATAGAGGCTTATTGGTGGTTATGTTATGTCAATCAGGTTTTTCAAATCAAGCATTATTCAATAAGCTACAAGCCAATGAACAACTTAAGCCAATCTTCGATTTTATGAAGTTTAAGAAAGTTGTAGATAACAAGCAAACAGGCTACTATAAAGTTGACATCAAAAAAATGACAAAACTTACTAAGCAAGTCAGTTTTATTGAACAAATTAGACAACGGATTTATTCGGAAAGACAAGGACATTATTCAATTTCATTAAATCATTTATTAAACGAAGTCCAATTAGCTTGTTGCATTTTAGAAGGCAAAGACATAAAAACATATAAAGAACCGGATGTTGATATATTTTTAACTACGAAAAGCCTCGATAATTCTACAAAAACAAAAATTTCTAATTTATTCAATAGGAGGAATAATAATCCAGTTTCGCATCCAGGTAGTGATTCGAGAGTAGCTTGGTCTGTTGACAAGATTGAATATTACGATTATAAAGCATTTGTTGCAAAAACTATGGAAACAATAACAAAATGACAAAAAAAAACGCCCTATAATCGAGTAGACTGCCCCACCAGCCAATGCTGATGGGGAGAGCCTCTCACACCACTGTACGTACGGTTCTCGTATACAGCGGTTCGTTAAGTATCAGTATTCTCGCTCTTTTCACCGAAAATACCTTCGAGATTCTTTCTGGCAGTTTCAATACTTTTTGAAAAGATAGCAAGAAGTTCCAAACATTCTTTATATGATTAGCAGCTTTTGTGTTCGGCAGGGTTTCTACAATCTCCGCTATTATAACTGCAAAATCAATTAAACGATCTTCAATATCAAACTTTCTTCTTTTATCATTTTTACTTTTTTTATTTGCTCATTGTAAATTGAACATTTGGCATTGTTCGTTTTTTAATCTTAATCTTCTTTCATTGGCTGCTGAGCAGTCACAAAAATTTAAATCCGATAGCCATCAGATTTACAATTTATTACCTCTCTATGTGTAGATATTTGTCATCCGATAGCTATTGTATCTGAGTGATTAGCGAATAATCTTTATTCGGGTGTGTAAATAAAAAAATAAAAATTATTTCCATTCACAGTATATAAATATTATTTAATCGGCAAACATATTAGTTTTTTAGAATATTCGGTATTATCAAGTTTTATTTTCACAAAATAATAACCTGCTGTTAGTTTTGTTGATAGAGCACTTATTTTAATGTTATTAATTCCTTCAATTAATTTTAATTGTACATTGTTAATGTTTTTTCCGGTAACGTCAACTATTGAAACATTTGCATTTTGTAATTTATCAGAATAAAAACTAATTGTAGCATCGTTAGTAAATGGATTAGGATAAATAAAAGCATTATTTGGATGAGATTCACTTTCTAAAATGTTTGTTATTGTGGTAGAATAATCAAAAGCCCAACCCGAAGCTTGTGTTAAGGAATTTGTTACAAACCTAATCCCAACAACTGGAGCTTGAACTGTAAGTGGTTGTATCGGTGGAGTTAAATAATTATAAGTTGTTATTACATTTGAAGCCAAAAAATTGTTTTTATACACTTTTACATAATCACCAACATTATCGGTAGCAAGATTAAATTCTGTAAAATTAAGAGTAACTGATTGGGCATCTGCTGGTTTTATAATCCATCTGCAATTTGTTGCAACATTATAATCGCAAGGACCACTGCCATCTGAAACTGTACCACTTAAATCGTAAATAGTATCTGATAAACAATAATTTACAGAATAACTTGATTTAAAACCTTCAGCTTCATTTATACTGTCGGATGTAAAAGTAAGGTATATGTTTTTTGTACTTGATTCAATTAAAGTAGGAGAGGAGTTTTCGGTTGTTACTGGAAAATTTGTATTGTTATAGCTTTCTAAAAGAGGTGATTGTTCGTTAATTCCATCGTATATATTTATAGTATCGCCAGTTGCAATATCGTATTTGTCGAATAATAATTTAATTTTTACACCGCAATCGGGATTTATTAACCATGAACAATTACTACCTTTTGCATATTGTTTAATGCTGCTACCATCAGTAAATGTCCCGTTACTACTATTAATTTCAGTATAACCGCTACAATTTAACGGGTAAATATAATTTACAGTATCCGGATAAATATCAACAATTAGTTCCTGACAAAAGTTAAAATTATATCCGCTCGGGTTTAATTGAGCGAGATAATAAAATCCATCATTACTTCCGCCCCAACCCCAATTAAAGTGAAAAAAAGTATTTGATTGGTATCCATCGCAAACAAAAGCATGACCTGATGTAAATGTAGTATCTTCCCAACCAGCATAATAAAGCGGTTTATTATTATTGAGATTTGTTATAATTAAACTATCCCAACTTAATGTAGTGCTATCTCTGTAAATATAACGAGTTTCAGGGCAATATTTGAAATAATTTCTGTAAGAATATGCTGCTTTGTGATTCCACATACCCGAACCGTTTGGACCATAATCCATATCTACTGAAACCCCTATGTGAAATAATAATTTTGCTACTTCAAGGTTGCTAAATGTTATGTTATTAGCCATAGCATCCCAAAGATATGTTGTGTTTTGAAAATCGGCAGAAATAGTTCCATAAATCGGATGTTCGTAAGTATATGAACCAAAGCCAGTAATTGGCCAACGATAATAAAACATAATTTGTCCCATTGCTGTAGCAACGCATCCGGCATAAGTGTGTCCATTAGGACCTGCTGCATCAGCGGGGCATAACTCGTTATAATAATTATTCTGATTCCATGTTGATGTTAATAAAGGTGCAATAGTTTTTTCTTTTATGTTATTTGATTTAATATTTTGAAAGTAATTCCACGCTTCATTAATTTTATTAGTAACAACTTTATTATTTTGTATTGCAATATTTATCTGTTTTTTATAATTATTCATCCAATATTTAAAATTGAAATTATTCGTGTCATTAACATAATTATTATCAAACGAATAACCTAAAACTGGAAAAACATTTTTTTGTTCAGCAACTATAACAAAACCTTTCGGACTAAATATGAAAATAGAATATAAAGGTATGCCGGCATCTGATTTAATTGTTTCTTTGCTTAATATTTTTACTTCATTATTTTTTAAATTCGAATTATCGGATAAGTAAAAATTTAAAGCTATTTTTTGTAAAGTATCTGAATTTACAGGTTGGGCAGGTAGTTTAATACTAATTATTAAACAAAATAACATTAAGTAACATATTATTTTATTTTCCATAAAATTATTCTCTTTTAAAGTATTATTAGTGTTTATCTGTAAAGTACAGAGTCTGAACTATAATGTTCGAGTTTGAGGCTTGCGAAGTTTTGAAAACCAAGGAGTTTACTTATGTAAATGACTGTTTTCAAAACAAGTTTACCCCGTAGCGAAGCGTACTGGGGCATAACGAAAAAATCGGACATTATAGACAGACTTTAATTAATTTTTAAACTTTTTAAGTAGTTCTTTTACAGCATCTTTATGAACTGTAAAGTTCATCATTTTAAGTTTTATAAAATCTTCTCGGAAAAAATAATATCCAAATTCTTTTGCATTTATATCATTGTTTCTTGAACCAGAACCCGAATCTTTTATTAAATACCACCTTTCGTCTTTAAAATCAACAAATCCAATTAGGTGAATTCCATGGTCATCAGTAGTTGTTTGATTAGAAAAACGAAATTGGCGAGCTTCCTCGTTAATTGAACTTGGTGGAATATCAAATGAAGGTATTAAAGCACATTGAGTTTCGGGATCGAAACCTGCTTCTGATACATCACCACCAATAGCAACTGTATATCCATTTTCGATACAACTGCGTATAGTAGAAATAAATTCGTCTAAAGGTATGTTGCAATAGTCTTTGCTTTTCCACCAATTATCAGGTACATCATAAATAACTTTTTGATAATATGGTTCTTGCATTATTGATAAAATATCAACATAATCGTCAGGAACAATTTTTAAGATATCAGAAAGATATTGTTTGGGAGAAATTTTCTTACCATTCACAATAACTTCAATTGGAGGTGTGCCAAGATAATTATTTAGTATTGATTTAATTGTAGAAATAATTTCTTCTTCGTTCCATGCGTTTGATGTTTTAACAGACTTCAAATAAGAATCCATTTCGGCTTTCATTTTATCGTGCGAATGGTATTTTCTGCCTCCAATCAAACCAGTATATGAATCAAGTGGAACTGCACCATATAACTTAAACATTCTTGCAACAGCATTTGCTTCGCTACCTTCATCAAAAAGAGAATTACCACGATTTTCAACCCAACGTTTTGTTTTTTCAACATATTCCCAATAAACAATATAAATTTCGCTAAGTTTTACTTGTTGTTTTGTAATTCTGTAAACTTCCGATTCAAAATATGAAATTGTAGAAAAAGCCCAGCAGGTACCAGCATTTCCTTGCGAAACAGGATTATTATGCCAATACGATTTATAAAGAGAAAATTTATTTGGTAATTCTTTAACGGTTAAATCAGCTTTAAATCTTTTGTTTTCAGGAGGTAATTGTGAAGTTGCTTCAACATTACTTGCATCTTTCATTATTACATTTTGATAAAAGCCGGCTTTAGTTGGTTTAAAAATTGCCTTATCTTTTTTATCCTGAGCTTGAATATTTGCAATTACTAAAAATGTAATTAGCAGAATGATAGATTTTTTCATATTAAAATATTTAAAATTTATTTTTTACTAAAATACTAATTTTTTTATTCAAATGAAATTTTTAAACCATCAGTTGCCAAATATGTTTCGGCAAAAATATTTTTAGTTTCATCTAAAAATTCATTTAAATTTTTATAACGTGCCGAATAATGTCCGATATATAATTTTCCAACTTTGGCAAGTTTTGCAATTTCTGCTGCCTGTTTTGCGGTAGAATGAAATGTAGAAACAGCCCTTTCTAAATAATTTTCTAAAAAAGTTGCTTCGTGATAAAGAATATCTACACCTTTAATATATGGAACAATTTCAGGCAAAAAAATCGTATCAGAACAATATGCATAAGAAAAAGACTTCTTACCTGGCTTAGTTAGTTCTGAATTAGGAATTACTTTACCATCAGATAATATTAAATTACTTCCATTTTTAATTTTTTGAATATCGCTTATAGAAATATCAAATTCAATTATTTTTTCTTTTATTATATTATTTGGTTTAGGTTTTTCACGAAATACAAATCCGCAAGTTGGCACCCTGTGTTTTAAAGGGAAAGATGTAACTTCAATATTTTTATCACTAAATAAAACTTCACTTTTTGTATTTTGTAAATTATGAAATGTAATAGGAAACGAAAACTCTTCGCCAAATAATTTAGTTATGTTAATAATAATGTTTTCGAGATCGGGGAAAGAGTATATATCTAAATTATTTTTTCTTCCCAAAAGTTGCAATGATGATAATAATCCAAAAATTCCAAAGAAATGGTCGCCATGCAAATGGCTAATAAAAATATGATTTAATTTATTAAAATGCTGTTTTAATTGTCTGAATCTAATTTGAGTACCTTCACCACAATCTATTAAAAACAAATGCTCATGTACATTAAGCACATGAGCACTTGTAAATCGTTCAGACGTAGGCAATGCAGAGCTACTGCCCAATATAGTTAATGTAATAGCCACTTAAACTTTTACACATTTTATTTTCCTACTAATTCAACAGCTTTGTCAAGTGTGTACGATATGTTAAGAACAGTATCAAGTTGCGAAATGGTTATTAACCTTTCAACAGCAGGTTGTAAACCTGTAAGTACGAAAGTACCATTTGCATTCTTGCAAAGTCTGTTAGCAACAAGAATTGCACTAAGACCACTTGAGTCGCAATAGCGACAACTACTGAGATCGAGGATAATATTTTTTTCGCCATTACCCGAAACAAGAACAAGTTCCGATTTAAGGGCTGGTGCAATATGTGTATCCAGCTTCTCAACTAATACCTTAACTAAGGTATAATTTTCTTTCTTTTCTATGCTAAATTCCATCGTATAAAAATAATAATATTTTTAAATATAAAAGGAATTATTCTTCATTATTTTTTTCTTTCTTTTTTGATTCCTTTTCAGAACTTTCCATTTTATCTTTCAATTCTGCTAATCCTGTAACATCTCCAAGCGTTGTTATTTCGGCTTTTGGTGCAGGTTCTTGCTTTGTTTTTTTAGTTCTTTTTTTAACAGGAGTTTCTTCTTTTTTAGTATCCTCAAAAACTTTTGAGTGCGATAAAATAATTTTTTTACCTTCTTTTGAGAAATCAATCACTTTAAATTCGAGTTTTTCGTCAACAGTTGCCATAGAACCGTCCTTTTTAACTAAGTTTTTAGGTGTAACAAAGCCTTCAACGCCATAAGGCAATGCAACTGTTGCACCTTTATCTGAGACAGTTAAAATTGTTCCTTCATGAATAGAATCTAATGTGAATATAGTTTCAAAAACGTCCCAAGGATTTTCTTCAAGTTGTTTATGACCTAAGCTTAAACGACGATTTTCTTTATCAATTTCTAAAACTGCAATTTCAATATTTTCGCCAATTGAGCAAAATTCTGCAGGGTGTCTAATTTTCTTTGTCCACGATAAATCGGAAATATGAATAAGCCCGTCAATTCCTTCTTCTAACTCAACAAAAACACCAAAATTTGTAAAATTACGAATTATACCAGTATGTTTACTCTTTACTTGATATTTTGCATCAATGTCAGTCCATGGATCTGGTTTAAGTTGTTTAATTCCAAGCGACATTTTACGTTCTTCACGGTCTAATGTTAATATTATAGCTTCTACATCGTCTCCAACTTTTAAGAAATCCTGAGCACTTCTTAAATGTTGCGACCATGACATTTCTGAAACGTGAATTAAACCTTCAACTCCAGGCGCTATTTCAACAAAAGCACCATAATCGGCCATTACTACAACTTTCCCGGTTAATTTGTCGCTAACTTTTAAATCTGCATTTAAAGCTTCCCAAGGATGAGTTGTAAGTTGTTTTAAGCCAAGTGCAATACGTTTTTTATCATCATCAAAATCTAAAATTACTACATTGATTTTAGAATCGAGTTGAACAATTTCTTCAGGGTGTGAAATTCTTCCCCAACTTAAATCAGTTATATGTATTAATCCATCAACTCCGCCTAAGTCAATAAAGACACCGTAAGATGTGATGTTTTTAACAGTTCCTTCGAGAACCTGTCCTTTTTCAAGTTTGGAAATTATATCCTTCTTTTGTTGTTCTAATTCTTCTTCTATTAATGCTTTATGTGATACAACAACGTTTTTAAATTCCTGATTTATTTTTACAACTTTAAATTCCATTGTTTTTCCAACAAAAACATCGTAATCGCGGATTGGTTTTACATCAATTTGCGAACCTGGTAAAAATGCTTCGATACCAAAAACATCTACTATCATTCCACCTTTAGTTCTGCATTTTACAAAACCTTTAATTATTTCTGAATCTTCAAGAGCTTTGTTAACTCTATCCCAAGATTTTACAGAGCGAGCTTTCTTATGTGAAAGTATAAGCTGACCATTTGGGTCTTCTTGGCTTTCAACCAAAACTTCTACTTTTTCACCTATTTTTAATTCAGGATTATATCTGAATTCGTTTAAACTTATTACACCTTCCGATTTGTAGCCAATATTTACTACAACTTCGCGGCTATTTTTTGCTACTACTGTACCTTCAATAACTTCATTCTCCGAAATTGTTGATAGTGTATTTCCATATAGACTTTCAAGTTTTTCACGTTCTTCTTTTGAATACGTGTCATCTTTTTTACCCGTTGCGTTCCAGTTGAAATTTAATAAATCGTCGTGTTTTTTTTCGAGCTTTATTGGCTCTTCTTCTACATCTTCGATAAGTACTTCATCAGCTTTTTTTGCTAATTCAAGATCTTTTACAATTTCTTCTTCGTTTTCGTCAACCAAAAGGTTCGCGTTTCTTTTTGCCATTTAATTGAAAATTAAGTTAATTAATAAATTAGACATTATTTATAGACTCATTAAGAGTTCGCAAAATTAACAATTTTTTACAAATAATTATATAAAATAAAAAAAAAAAAGATTATTTGATTTTTTTTTGAGGTAATTAACTCATTTATCATTAGAATAGTTATAAATCTTTTGAACAATTTATGAATATATGTATAAATTTCATTATAAAATTTATATTACTTTTGACAAAATTATTAAAATAAATATTAATGAAATTACTGTTATTTATTGTTTTATTCATTTTGATTTTTCAAAATGTTAATGCCCAAACTGCAATATTAAAAGGAAAAGTAATAGACGTAAAAACGAAAGGAACTATTCCTAGTGTTAATATTTTACTTGAAGATAAGTCAGGAGGAATATCTGATATAAATGGAAATTATTCTATAGTAGTTAAAGCTGGAAAACATCAAGTTTCATATAACTTTATTGGTTATAAAACTGAAATTCGTTCAGTTGAGTTAAAACCTGATGAAACAATTTCAGTAAATGTTTCATTAAATGAAGAAGTTGAAGTTATTAACGAAATTGTTGTGAGTGCCGGAAAATTTGAACAAAAAATTTCAGATGTTACTGTATCAATGGAAGTTATTAAGCCTACTATGATTGAAAATAATAATACTATTAGTGCCGATATTGCTGTTAATCAGGTTCCTGGAGTTGATGTAATGGACGACCAGCCAAGTATCAGAGGAGGAAGTGGTTATAGTTATGGTGCAGGAAGTAGAGTAATGATGTTAGTTGATGATTTACCAATATTATCGGCTGACATTGGTGATGTAAAATGGAACTTTATTCCTTTAGAAAATATTTCACAAATAGAAATAATAAAAGGTGCATCATCTGCTTTGTTTGGTTCTTCGGCATTAAATGGAGTAATTAATATGCGAACTGCTTACCCAAAAGACGAACCAGAAACTAAAGTAACAATATTTAATGGAATATACATGAATCCCAAACGTAAAGAACTTGTTTGGTGGGGAAATAATCAACCATTATTTGAAGGTGCAAATTTTTTACATAGCCAGAAAATTAAAAATCTCGATTTAGTAATTGGTGGAAACGCTTTTAGCGATGATGGTTATCGCCAATACGAAACAGAAGAAAGAATCAGAGGCAATTTTAATTTACGCTATCGTGATGCTAAAATCGAAGGGCTTAGTTATGGGCTTAATGGCAATTACATGAGTATGGATAAAACTGAGTTTTTTTTATGGCTCAACGCTGATTCAGGAGCTTATCGTCAAGATAAAGATATAGCATCACATAGTATAGGTTCAAGATTTAATCTCGACCCTTTTCTTGTCTATTTTGATAAAAATGGTAACCGTCATAGTTTAAAAGGTCGTTATTTCAGGACAACTAATTCTTTACCCGCAGAACCCGAAAAAAATAGTAATTCTGATATGTTCTATTTAGAATATCAATATCAAAAACAACTTAAAAATAATTTAAACTGGACATTAGGTGCAGTTGGAACTTATGCCGACATAGTTGCTCAATTATTTGGCTCGCATAATACTTCAAATGCATCTGTATTCACTCAATTTGATAAAAAATTTGGTTTATTAAATCTATCTGCTGGAGTAAGAGCCGAATATTTTAGAATTGATAAAGAGGAAACACATACAGTTGTTGGAACTGATACCATTAAAGACATTCCAATTCAACCTGTTTTTCGGCTTGGAGCAAATTATCAGTTAGTAGAGCATACTTTTTTAAGAGCTTCGTTTGGGCAAGGTTACAGATTTCCAACAGTAGCTGAAAAATATACATCTACAAGTGTTAGCTTATTAAATATTTTTCCAAATCCCGATTTAAAATCAGAAACCGGATGGAGCGCAGAGCTTGGTTTAAAACAAGGTTTAAAAGTTAGCAGATGGAGTGGTTATTTTGATATTGCCGGTTTTTGGACAGAGTACCACGAAATGATGGAATTTACATTTGGTGCTTATAATTTTGAGACATATAAACCTATAAATTTTAAAGATTCTGCAGATTTAGCGTTTTATAATGCTAATGGTTTTAAAACTCTTGGCTTTCAGTCAATTAATGTTGGCAATGCACGTATTACAGGTGTTGATATGACTATTACAGGGATGGGAAAAATATTTGGAATACCTACTACTTTGCTTGCCGGTTACACTTATACTAACCCAATAGATTTGAATGTTGAAGTAAATGACTCTACAAAATCAACTAAATCAAATATTCTTAAGTATCGTAATTATCATACTGTAAAAGCAGATTTACAATTAGATTACAAGAAAATTTCTACAGGAGTTACAATGTTGTATTACAGTAATATGATTAATATTGACAAGGCATTTGAAGATTTAATGGGTGATGGGCCAAGTGTTGGTTTTGAACTTCTTCCAGGTTTATACGAATATCGCCAAAAACATAATAAAGGATATATAGTTTTTGACTATCGTATAGCAATTTCGCTAACTGAACATTCTAAAATTTCATTGGTAATAAGAAATATTACAAACGAAGAGTACATGGGAAGACCAGGCGATATGAGACCTCCAAGAAGTATTTCGTTGCAGTATGTTTTACACATTTAATTAAAAAAATAAATTAATTATCTTTACAAAATTAACAAGAGATAATGTGAAGAAGAAAAATCCATTGATATTGTTATCAAATGATGATGGTGTAAATTCAAAAGGGATTCATACACTTATTGATATTTTAAAACCTTATGGCGATATTGTTGTAGTTGCTCCTGAAAAAGGCGAATCGGGAAAATCGCATGCAATTACAATTAATTTACCAGTTCGGGTTACTAAAATATCAGAATATGATAATGTTACAATTTTCAGTTGTACAGGAACACCTGTAGATTCGGTAAAGTTAGCTATTAATCAATTATTGCCCCGTAAGCCCGACTTTTTAGTTTCCGGAATAAATCATGGAAGCAATGCATCAATTAGTGTAATCTACTCTGGAACTATGGGAGCTGCTATTGAAGGGTGTTTAAACGGAATTCCTTCAATTGGTTTTTCTGTATTAGACCATTCTGATGATGCCGATTTTGGCTTAGCTAAAGCTTATGCAGGTTCTATTTTTAAGAATGTTATGGAAAACGATTTACCAATAGGAACATGTTTAAATGTTAATTTTCCTGTTTCAACAATTGATAAGATAAAAGGAATCAGAGTTTGTCGTCAAACCCGTGGTGTTTGGAAAGAAGAATATGAAAAACGAATTGACCCTCACAATGATGAATATTATTGGCTTACAGGCGATTTTCATAATTTCGAACCCGAAGCAAAAGATACTGATGAATGGGCATTGGCAAATAAATACATTGCTATTGTTCCAATTCAGGTGGATTTAACTTCTTACGAAGCAATAAAAAAAATAAGAGATTGGGCTTATGACATCAGCATCTAAATATAATAAATTAATTATAGGATTATCTTTAGGTATAATTGCACCTGCTATTACACTTTTAATATTTACATTTTTTAAAAGCCAATCAACTAATGTTGTACATTATTTGAAATTTGTTATTCGAATGAGTTTAATGTCTAACGTATTAAGTTTATGTGCATTGCCAAATTTAGCGATTTTTTATTTTTTTATTAACAAAGAATATTATTACAGTACACGAGGTGTTATTTTAGCCACAATAATTTGGGGTGCCTTAGTTGTAATAACAAGGTACACAACATAAAGTAAAAAGTGAGAAGTTCAATAATAAGTTTTAAAAAGTTCTATGTTCGTTGTTTTATGTTACACAAACTTCTATTAACATTTTCACAAACAATGAACAATAAACATTGAAATTGCTGAATTGTTAAGTTACTAAATGGTTAAATAACAATAAAACAATAAACAATGTATTAATAACTGTATGACTATAGTTTGACAATAAATAGTAATCAGTAAATGAAGAACATAGAACATAGAACAATGAACAATTTTAACTTTTTTAATATGCTGATTAGTTACAATTTATGAAGTATTATGTTATTGCTGGTGAAGCGTCTGGCGATTTGCATGCTTCAAATTTAATAGGTTGGATAAAAGAATATGATTCTTTTGCCCAATTTAGAGGTTGGGGCGGAAATTTAATGAAAGCTCAAGAAGTCGAAATTGTTAAGCATATTAACGATTTAGCATTTATTGGAATTTCGGAAGTTCTTGTTAATTTAAAAACAATTTCAAATAACCTTAAATATTGCAAACAAGATATTATAACATATAATCCCGATGTATTAATTTTAGTAGATTATCCCGGATTCAATTTAAGAATTGCAAAATTTGCAAAATTAAAAGGCATTAAAGTTTTTTATTATATCTCACCTACAATATGGGCTTGGCATCAATCAAGAGTTGAAACAATAAAAAAGTTTGTTGATAAAATGTTTGTTATACTTCCATTTGAAAAAGAATTTTATAAAAAATTTAATGTAGATGTAGAATTTGAAGGACATCCGTTACTTGATGCTATTGAAAATGAACAAAATAACTTTCTTTCAAAAAAAGATTTTTGCTTAAAATATAATCTTTCAGATAAGCCAGTAATTGCACTATTGCCCGGTAGCCGAAAAAGTGAAATCAGGAATAAGTTACCATTAATGCTCCAGGTTATTTCTCAGTTTAATGAATATCAATTTGTTATTGCTGGAACTAATTCAGTTCCAATTGATTTTTATAAACAATTTTTAAATTCCAATGATGTTAAAATTATTTTTGGAAAAACATACCAAATACTTAAAACTGCCGACACTGCAATAGTAACATCGGGCACCGCTACTTTAGAAACAGCTTTATTTAATGTTCCTCAGGTAGTATGTTACAAAACTTCATATTTAACTTATTTTATTGCAAAACTTTTTGTAAAAGTTAAATATATTTCGTTGGTTAATATCATTTTAAACAAAGGAGCAATTACTGAACTTATCCAAAACAAATTAACTTTAAAAAATTTAATAAACGAATTAAAATTAATTACAAAAGGCTCAAAACGCCAACAAATTATTAACGATTATATAAAACTTAAAAGTATGATAGGTATAGTTGGTGCTTCACAACGAATTGCGAAACAGATGGTTGATTTATTGAAGTCAAATAAAGGTTGAGAAAACAAGATTGAAAACGGTATCAATCCTATCAATCTTCTTCAATCTACATCAATCTG
>MENF01000174.1:0-27694 GCA_001769035.1 Bacteroidetes bacterium GWA2_32_17 | reverse complement strand
ATCTTCTTCAATCTACATCAATCTGAAAAATATAAAAAATTGAGTATCAATAAACTATAAAAACATAAACAGATGAAATTATTGTTCTTAATTCTGCTATTTGTTAACTCAAACAATGTTTTTAGTCAACGATTAAAAATAAGAATTTATAGCGAAAATAATATTAAATCATTTGTTTTTGCACCATCAGAGGGAACTTATAATTTACAATGTGATACAAATATAATTGTAACATTAAATAAAGACGAAATAATTAACATTGTTCAGAACAACGATTCGTTTGAAATAAAATCACTGAAACAAAGCTTTGGTAAATTCAAATCGGTACAATTAATTGGTAAGGATAACTTTAATAATTTTAAAATTAAATGTACTAACCCAAATAATTCATTAAGAATTTATAACGATGATTTGTTATTGAACCTTTCGAACAATAGTTTATTGCTAATAAATGACGTTGAGTTAGATAATTATATTGCAGGTGTTGTAGAGTGCGAGGGTGGACCAAAAGCAAATATTGAATATTTTAAAACTCAGGCAATAATATGCAGAACTTATGCATTAGAAAATTTATCGCGACATATAACTGAAGGTTATTATTTATGCGATAATGTTCATTGTCAAGTATATAGAGGCAATTCTAAAAATAAAGATATTTACAATGCAGCTACTTTAACTTCGGGTTTAGTTATAGTAGATAGTACATTAAGGTTAATTAATGCTGCTTTTCATTCAAATTGTGGTGGGCAAACTATTTCTTCTGAAGATGTATGGTTAACGAACAAATCGTACTTAAAATCTGTTAAAGATAGTTTTTGCATAAATAAACGTAATGCTAAATGGGAGAAAACAATTCCTTTTGAAACTTGGAAACAGTATTTACAATCCAATGGTTTTCACTTAAATAATGATACTGATATTTATAATTTTGAGCAAACATTTCGCAAAACTTATTATAAAATTAACAACGACAGCATTCCCTTGCGAAAAATAAGGTTGGATTTAAGTTTAAAATCTACTTTTTTTAATGTTAAAGTTTTAAATAATAATGTTATATTAAAGGGCAGGGGATATGGTCATGCAGTTGGGTTGTGTCAGGAAGGTGCAATGGAAATGGCAAAACTTAATTATTCTTATAAAGATATAATTAAATTTTATTATAAAAATACGTTTATTGTAAATTTAAGAACACTTGAACAGTTTAAAGTAAACTAAATGATTACTATGATAAACATAAATCACAAATACATCGCTTAAATTCACAACACCCCTTCCAAAATAATCAATCGTCAATAATCAACTAATTTCACCACCTTCTCTGCCAGCATCTGTTTACCATTTACATACAAACCTATTATTGAAACACCGCTGTCCCACTTGCCTGCGGGTATTTCTATTTTGTTATAACCGGGTTGCAGGGGATATGCTTCCTGCAACGAGCCATAAGAACTGAATGCACGTAATTCGGATTTGTCTTTGCCTGGGATAGTGCATTCAACGGTAATATTGCCAGTGGTTGGGTTCGGGTAAAGTTTAAAGTTAAGTTTTTCTTTTGTGTATTCTTCTAATCCTGTACCATATAATATAGTAATAGTTTTATATGCTGTATCAATGCAGGCACCATAAGGACCCCATGGATAATTTACAATTACAGAAATATTGTATGTTCCGGCAGTATTATAATAATGATATGGAGTTTGCCCTGCTCCGGTATCTCCATCACCAAAATCCCATTGCCACATAGCGGCACTTTGTATGTTATTATAGAATTGTACTTTTACCGAATCAGAATAATAAAAAGTATCGGCTACTCCGTTTGGAACAGTAAGCGAATGCATTGTTTTAATTATGGATTGAAGAAAATTACAGTTGGTATCCCATGGTGCTGAATATGCAGCAATTCCTATAACTGAATCATTCCCAACCATAAAATAACCTCCTCCTATATATAGCTTTTCTTTATAAACCTGAAGAGCTTCTAAACTGCTTAATGTCCCTATTACATTGTGCCATTGCTTTCCGTCCCAGCGAATAAGAATAGTATCATTTATACCACCTTGACCAGCATAACCTCCCACGTACAATTGCCCATGATACATTTCCATACACGTTTTTCCGTGTCCAAAAGGTTTTCCAACACTATCCATCTCAAAACCATCCCATTTGGCAACAGACCATGCATCTTTTCCGCCTGTTTGGATAAACAAACCACTTAAATATAAAAAATTATTTATTGTATCAATCACCATAGCGTTAACATTCGAATTAACTCCACTACCTAACGAATCCCATGTTGTACCGTTCCATCTGGCAATGCAATTAACTGGTAAAGTTCCGGCTATGCACACTTCACCTCCTACAAATAAATTATTCTTAAAATTTGCCATAGCCTGAGCACATGGATAATTACCACAACCCTGTAAGCCGCCCCCAACCGCTGACCAGTTTGTTCCGTTCCATTTGGCAATGCCACGGGTGTTTAATCCGCTAATATTCCAGAATCTTCCAGATGCATAAACTTGACCGTTAAAAACTGCAAGGTCCTTAATATAAGTTGTAGCGCCATTTGTTCCACTACCTAAAGATACCCACTGTGTTCCATTCCATTTGGCAATTCCATATCCGACTCCTTGTATATTAGTGAATCCTCCTCCTACATAGAGGTCATTATTAAATTCTAAAAAACAATAAACAGGACCAGAAGTAGTGTCAAGACCTGTCCATACGCTGCCATCCCATTTACCAATGCCAGTGAAAGTATAATAACCACCTCCAAAATAAAGCTCGTCTTGATATATCCCTAACGCTACACAACCTCCAGCAACTCCCGTTCCTACTTTATTCCATACCTGGGCGAAAAGAAAGAAAGTAAAAAGTGATAAGTAAAAAGTTATAAGTATTTTTTTCATTACTATTATTTATTAAGAATAATTAATTTCTCTTCTTCTATCAATTCACCATTTACCGAAAAACGATACATATAAATACCATTATCAAAACTTTTAACAGAAATATTAACCTGTTCCTCTATTGAAGTTAAAACGTAAGAAGCAACCTTATTGCCTATGACAGAAAATATTTCTAACAGACCGCTTTCCTGAGCGGACAAATTATAATGCAATTCAACATTTTGGCTTGCAGGATTAGGATATAACAATATGTCAGATTTTTCAAAATATTGTACCGAATTATATGTTAAAGGATTGTATGTCCTTAGAATTTTATTAGTTCCACCGACAAAAATTGTATCATTTGGGAAATAAACGAAAGAATTCATTTGGTCTGTATCATATAGTGTTGTTTGAGAAAAGATGGGAGTCCATGTTTGAGCTCCGTCTGTGCTTAAAATTAAATATTGATAACCAGGTTCCTCTGAAGAAATACTCCCATGATACATAGGTCCACAAATCAAAACATTTAAACTATCAAGAAAAAGGACATCACCTGGTTCGTAATATCCAAGGGAAACAGGAACTGAATAAGTAGCCCAAGTGGTGCCGTAGTCTCCGGAAAAATAAATCGTAAAAAAACTAAATATAGCAATAATGTTATTTGTACTATTAAAGGTACCATACCAACAACAGGTTTGAACAGGAAGTAATGTCCAATTATATCCATAATCAAAAGAACGATAATTGCCTGCAAAAAATATAGAGTCATGAATATTCAAAATATCATATATTGCTCCTTGTAAAAGTGTATCAATAGTTATAAAACCATCAATTGTATGTAGCAAGCCATTGTCAGTTCCTAAAAATATTTCATTTACAGAAACAGGTTTAATACAATTAATTTGCGATGAACTTTGAAAGATTGTATCATAAGTTAACCAATTATCACTACTATGAATTATATACTTATTTGAAACAGAATAAATAGTAGCATAACAATTATTATTATTTAAGCATGAATAATCTACAATTTGTTGATTTAAAAAGACAAGTTGAGACCAGTTTTGCCCACTATCGTTTGTGTATTGAATTTTTTTACCAACAGCATAACCTTCTTGTGTATTCTTAAACCATAATTTTGTAATTTGGTCAGGTAAAGTTGGTGAAATATCAATCCATTGTCCAAATGTCTGTAAAATAAAAGCGAAGAATAACAGTGTTAAAAGAATTTTTTTCATCTTCAAATTATTTAATAATTATTAATTTCCCTTCTTCTTCCATTTCACCATTTACCGAAAAACGATACATATAAATACCATCATCAAAACTTTTAACAGAAATATTGATAGATTCTTCTGCAGATGGCAAAACATAAGAAGCAACTTTATTCCCAATAATTGAAAAAATTTCTAATTGTCCATTATCACTTTCAGTTAAATTATAATGCAGTTCTACATTTTCTGATGCAGGATTAGGATATATACTAAAATATGTATCTGAATTTGTTAAACCGGTATTATTTGAATTATTACCAGCCATTCTTGCATTTAACAGTTGCGGCATTTCTTCTTCAAATCTTTCATTATATACAAGTAATAAAATTGCTCTAGCATTAGTACGGGCAAGGCATGAAGTATTCATTGTTGCTATTTGCCTTACCATTTGCTCCTGTATGCTGTCCATTTCAAAAACAGTTTGAGCACCAGAAGCAAGGGTTATAAGCATATTGTTAATATTAATATATGCATGTTCGGAAGGAGTTGAATTTGGAAGAAGAGACAGCTTTGATGAAGCTAAACTAAGGTTACCTTCTGATAAGTATAACCCTGCAAGTAATTGATTAGCATAATCAGTTCCTTCCTGCTCTAATAATGCAGTTAATATATTAAGCGAATCATTCTGAACATAATAACTAATTATCTGGCTGAGCGTTTGTGCTCTTTCGTTTTCAATTGTGCCTATATCACGAAGTATAGCGGTTAATGTTCGGAAACCGGGATTATACCCCTGCAAGTTCCTTATCTGATTTGCAATTCCCGGTGGAAGAATGTTTAGTTTTAAAAGCAGTGCCTTATTTACAGTATCCGACACAGGCATATTTGGCGTAATTGCTTCTTTAAAAATACCGGGAGATGTTAATATTTGCCTGTTGATAAATGCAAATAGCACTTCATCACTAAGTGGAGAATTATTGAGCATCATATTTTTTAGTTGCCCCAAAGGTATATTACTGTTTATTGCTGTAATAAGTTGTGCTGTTTGCCCTTTATCAAGATTGGCGAAAACGGTATTAAACTCTTGCTTAAATATTTGCAACTGGGCTGCTTGAGTATTTAATTGGGTAAAAATAGTGCAAGGTGGTAAGCAAGGTTCAATGGAGCAAGAGGTAGCTGTTTTGTTTACATTTGGATTTTCAATAATTGATATAAGACTATTACCAACTGCATCATGGGGCAATATTGTCCAACCACCAATTACATCAAGATGATGACGATAATAATTATATGAATCATTAGAAGAAATTATATCATTTCTGTAATTAGGATTAGGTACAGGACCTTGGACCTGCCAAAATTCATTTCCAGCAAGTTTTTTATCCTCGCTTTGGTCAATAGGATAGGACCCCTGGTCTGCAATATTATCCCCGCTTTGAATATTATAACTATAAGTAGTATAATATTGAGGGTCTGGATTATCAAAACGATTGCACTTTATCTGCAAATTTGGATTCCCGGAATTAGGTCCGGTGTTAGGGCCTAAAGTGTAAACACTATGTCTACATTTTGTAAAAATATTTCCGCCAGGAAACCCTACATTACCTCCTCCTATTCCAGAATTAGTAACGACTAAACCAACATCAAGCATATTAAAATAGTTATTATATACACTAAAACCAGAGGAATTAATTAAATAAACACCTCCAGCTTGTGCATATGGAGTAGGTGGTGATGAATAATAGTTAAAGAAGTTGTTCGTTATTAAATCCGAACCTTGATTTCCTTCTATATATATGCCATTGTGTGGAATATTTGATGTATTACCAAATGTATTACTGCTTATTTCATGAAAATAAGAAGGAGATGAAATAGTATTTAAGATATGTACCCCTACTGAGGATGGGTAATAAGGTGAAGAATAGTAATAAGAATTATTGAATGAGTTTCCATTGGGAGACGTCAATTTATTTACATACAACCGCGAATCAAAAGCAAGAATTGCTTCTGCCCATACAGTATTAAAAGTATTATCATAAAATCTTACATTATTTACTTTCCAAAGATGTGTGTGCCAGGCTCCTATTCCATTAAGATTATGTGGAGCATAATAACGATTATAATTATTAGGATAAGTGTATGAATTACCTGTTTTATAACCTAAATCAAGAAGATTGGTAGCTGAAAATGAACTGTTTTGTATTCTACTTGTATTATTTTTGCTATAAGGTAGAAATCTTATACTTACTGCATTATTATTAAAATTAGCTCCATTTGCAATAATAATTCCTCCGCTTCTTCCACCGTGATGAAGTTCCCAAGGTGAGCATGGCAAAGGTTGAATACAGGGAGGAGGGCATGGTGGTGGAGGTGGATAACAAATATTTGTTTTACCAAGGAGAACACCTATATGAGCATTTTCAATAGCTGCACCTAGTGCCATGGTTATTTTTCCTTGTCCTAAGGAATTAAAACTATTATTTGCATAAACTCCCCAGACCTCAACACCTTGCCACATAACATGACAGGAAGGAATTGATTTAGTAATAGAAGTAAATTTTGAATTTATCTGCATTACAAGTTGTGCACCTGCAATTGATGATGTTCCATTTTCTACAATTATTTTACCCAATGGACCAAATTCAATCGTAACACCCGATTGTATTGTTAATATAGCAGGAGCTTGAACTACAATAGTTTTATTAATTTTAAAATTATTGTAACTACTATTCCAAATAGTTGATGATGTAATAGGTGAGCTTAATAAAGGATTATCATCATCGTAAGCAATATTTGTAGGTAAAGCACAACAGTTTGGATAAATATAAATGAATTGTGCCATACTATTTGACGTACCACATGAATTGGAAACTGTAAGAATTACTTGATAATTACCTGGTAATGAATAAGTATGGGATGGGTTTTGTTGAGTTGATGAAGTGCCATCGCCAAAATCCCATTGCCAACTAGTTACAAATGTACCAGTATAAGTAAATTGAACAGGATTGTCTATACAAAGATTATTGGTTGTAAAATTTGGACTAGGGGTAATTGGTACAGTATTTTGAGCAAGTTGTACCGCAGCTTGTGCATTTAATCTACCACCACCAATATATTGTGAATATGAAGTTCCATTATTAATAGGATTTGCAGTTGAAATTAGTATCTGGCGAATTTGTTCTAATGTAAGACATGGATTAACACACTTCATTAATGCTATTGTACCAGATACAATTGGAGTTGAAAATGAAGTCCCCCTTACTGCAGCATAATTATTATTCTGTGGACAAGGTGGATTAATAAAGTCGTTGCTTGAAGGGGCTAAAAACATTACACCAGGAGCACAAATGTCAGTAGCTTGTTGTTCATAAAATTCCGATGCATCATAGTTATCGAAGCGATTGATGCCTGAAACAACAATAACTTTATTATTAACATATTTAGAAAACGGAGGGGGATTATATGGGTACCAATTATTCCATCCTGGTGGACAATTTAAAGGATCATTTAAATAATCTTCTGTTGATTGGTTACCTCCAGCAACAACAATAACTGTTCCTTCACTATTAATCGCTTCTATAAGGTTATTATAGAATAAAACACTACCAGGCGATATTGCACAGTCGTTTTCTAACCAAGATATATTTAAAATATCAACCTTCTCGACCTCAGCAGCATGTAAACATGCTTGAAATGCATAATCCCAAGGTTGTAAAGTGTAGTCTAAATTCCCTAAAGCATCACAATGATATCTCCATTCATATGCAACTAATTTTGTGTTAAAGCCAATACTGGCAATACCTAAACTATTATCTGTTGCACCTGCAGCTGTTCCAGCTACGCGAGTTCCATGATCACCCATTGGAAAGTAACAATTATTTACAAAACTATAACCAGAAAGAGGATCATAAGGATAAAGAAGTTTTGAATTAATTTCTTCATGTAGTCCCGCAATTTTAGAATCTACAACACCAATTTTTATATCAGGACAACCATGAGTAATATCCCATGCTCCCTGTGCATTAATATCATACAGGTGCCAGTTAGTAGCCCAATTTGTTGGGTCCCAGAAATCAGTACCTTCTGTTGATGTATATACTTCACTATGCTTTGACCAGAAATCAACAAATAAAAATAGATTTGTCATTTTAGATAAAGTGTCAAGTAATTGTTCTGGTTCAAATAAAGTATGAATAGTATAATATTTCTTTAACTCTTGGTGACTTGTAAAGCTAAAAGTTTGATAGAATGTATCAACGTTAAAATTTAACAATATATCATTAAGAATTGCATCTGAAGTTAATACTCCATTTATTGGAATTGCACTATTGTCTTTTATTGCAATGCGAATCCATTTATTTTCTTGATAAATAAAGCTTTGAGAAAATATCGAAGTATTATTACTCCCATCCGTCCCCGTTGCTATAACATTTGGATAAGTTGTTGTTGCTTGCGCAGTCCAATTCCCTAATGAATCAGCAATAGTAGTGGTTAAGTACTCATTCGCATTTTCATTTCCTGTACTGCCAAAAACTTCAATTATATCATTTGGAGCGGAGGTACCGGAAACTGTATTAGCAGTAGCAGAAGTAATTACAGGGGCTGTTTTTCCTTCGTTGCCCCACCATGCAGGTCCTCCATATATCATTAACTGTATTCCTATAGGATTATTATATATTCTATTTCTGCTTATTCTGTTATGTTTACCGTTTGTAATGGAAATACCTGCCCAACCGCCACCCGAACCACTATTTGCTATTATATTAGGTTCATTAACTCCGCTGCCACCTATAATACAATTATCTGCTGGTAACCATTGGTTTTGTAAATATATTGCTTCGGCATCAGAACCATAATTTTCTGTTCCTGTTATGTCTGTCCCAAAAACATTACCCTGTATTATACAGTTCGGGGCAGCAATATATACTCCCATAGCCCGATAATACGCCGGGTCGTAGCCACCTACATTTTGAAATACATTATTTATTATTTTTGAATTAGAACCCCATATATATATACCGGTACTTAAATAGAAATTTCTTATTAATAAACCTTTTATTACAGATGAATTTGCACTTATATTAAAACAAGCACTGTTATATGGAATATAAGTTCCGTCAATAATTATTGATGGTCCATTATTATAATTATACCCCGGCTGTGTTGAACCGTCAATAGTTATTGGCTTAGTTAAGGCAGGTAAATAATTATACAAATAAATTACATGCGGTCCTAACCCCGGTATATTAAATACAATAACTACTGAATCAGCAGGCGAATCATTCCTTTTTCTTATTGCCCATTGTAATGTACCCAGCATTTCGGGAGCGCAAAGACTGTCCACATAATTATAACGATATAAAAACTGGTCGGGGTCGGTGATTTTGAATACTGTTATTGTGTCCTGTCCCTGTAAAGAAATATTAAAAATGAATGAAAGAAGCATTAATGCTAATACTTTCTTTCGGATGTTTAATTTTTTCATAATAAAAAGTTTTTTAAATTTATTATTTCACCTTACGCAGGAACTTATTTTTGCCACTAATTTCACGAATTAAAGATATTTTAATTAAATTCGTGCAATTCGTGGCATATTTGTTTTTTTTGCATAAGGTGAGTTATTACTTTTGAAAATACAGTTTATCAGTAATTAGCCCGTTATTATCCTCTACAAATACAGTCAGATAATTGAAACCGGAGTTTTGTGCATTATTTAATTTTATAAAGGCAGTAGCGGTATATCCCAAAATTTCCTTTTGCACACCATTCACCTGTAAATAATACGTAGCGCTTTGCTCTATAATATTGCCCGTTACAGATAAAACATCGCCTGCATCCTGCACGGTTCCGAAATAGTAATATGCCTTTGCTCCAAGATTTACATTTTTAATTTTAAACAATACAATAAGGTCGGTAGTATCTGACTGCATGTCGGCACGTATGCCCGGATTTACTGCTAAATCCATTATTTCAACCTGTGTGGTTTGCGCTTGTGTTATTATATTTAATAAAAGTACAATAACACACAAGAATAAATTTTTCATAAGCATTTTGGTTTTATTAGTTATTATTATAAAAAACAAATTTAAAACTATTTTTGAATAAAAAAATTTTTTTTTTGTAAATATTTTACAAAATCATTTTAAATATAAGTTATCACTCCAATATTTTATCAACCAACTCACTTTCAAAATCAAAAAACACTTTTTTTAACGAACTTTCACCATTTGTACTATAATTTACAAAAAATACCAACTATTTTTTGCCACATTACCAAAATAAAATAAATCGGCAACATAACCTAAGTCTCCTGCAATAGCTCGCATCCTGCGAGTGAGCATTTAATTATACTCTCTCGATGGCAACTTATAGTGTCCCAAAGTAAAATCGTTAATTTTAGAACACGTAATTCTTGCAATTACGTCTTGTTCCGAACTTTATTGACAGATAAAATCACCTGATAATAAATTTTTTAGTAAATTTAAGCGAGTTGTTAGAAATGTTTATAATATAAATGCCAGAAAAAAGTTCGAAAGGAATTTCGATATCTTTTAAAGATTCCGTTTCGCACCTGATTTCTTTTATACAAATACCTGTAATATTGTAAATGCCAAATGTGAAAATTTGATTTTGTTTAGTATTATTAATAACAACGAATTTGTTGTTAAAATTATCATAATACACATTAATTGGTTCGATTATTTGATTGATAGTATTTATTGCTGATGATTTAATACTGTCGTTAGAAAAGTTTTGCGAAATTCCCGAAAGAACTATACACAAAAAACAAAGTGTAAAAATTGCGTTTTTCATAATACTATTTTTTCGTTTATACGTTCCTTTAATAATAAGGTTATAAATTTTATAAAAAACAATTTACAAACTACAAATTTTTAGTTTCTGGTTTTTGGTTTAACTACAAACAATAAATTATTTTAGCTTCAATAATTTAGCCAAAATTCCATTTTGGTAAAATTTTTCTATGTTTTCGTGTGGTAAAATATTTAAGTTACTAATAATATTAGTCTTATTTGTTACTGTTTTAGAAGCATCAAAAAAATTATCGGGCGTATAAATTAACCAGTTGTTGTTATCGAAAATTATTAAAGTAGCTAATTTTTGCCCATTTTTAGCATCTAATAAAACAATATTTCCATTTTCGAGTACACAAAACAGCATATTGTACTTGGAAGAAAATGAAATAAATAATATTTTTAAGCTAATTTCTTTAAATTCCCAAATTTTATTGCCTTTAAAAGAATAAGAAAGGCATGAGGTTGAATTGTTTAATGCTGCATAGAGCACCGAATCTTTTTCATTTACAGCAATATCTGAAAAATCGTTATTTATATTAACAGAAATTTTATTTTTATCATTAATTTTAATTCCTTCGCCTTTAATGTTGGCTATAAATAACTTGTCAATAGCAATATAATATGCGTTTATTACTTCATTATTATATTGATAAATATTCGATTGAGTTAGTTTTGTCCCATCAATTTTCCATGCTTTAGCTGTTGCATCAGCCGAACATGTTACAAGTTGTTTGTTATCGGCAGAAACATTAATATTTATTATGTCATAATCGTGCAATCTATACTGACTAATTTCTTTTGAGTTTTCGTTTTGGTAAAATTTTAACACCCCTGAATTTAGTCCTGAAATACAATAATCAGGAATATTAGCTAATGATGTGGTATATTCACTGTTATATGTTATAATATTTTTAATATTACCTGTTGCATTTTCTAAAAAGCTTAAAAACGAACTGCCTACATCTAACTTATTGCTATTTTCAAAAGATACAATTAATTGGTCGTTTGAAACATAAAGTTTTTTTTCGTCGTTTGAAAAAGATAAACTTAAAACTTTAGTTGATTGAGGCATTGTATATTTAACAGGTAACGATGTGTTTAAATTAAATCCTCTGATAATACCATTTCCAAATCCAAATGCTAAAAAATTAGATGTTTTAGAAATCGCAATCGAAGTTACATAACTTTCATTTTGTATAAATTCGCCTAAATTTTCACCACGGCGGGCATCTAAGTCATAAACTTCATAAAAGCCAAGATTGTTGCAAATACTCATTTCTGTACTTTCTTTATTAAATTCGCCATAAATTATTTTACCACTTTTAATGTTAAAATCGAATAATTTCTCACCTGTAATCCTCCAGATATTTATTTTATTAGTCTTTTGACTTGCAACTGCTACCATTTTATTATTTGGAGAAACAAATAAGAATGACGGTATTAAATTATTGTTTTTAAATGAAATTTCTTCGATATACTCTTTTGTATTCCAAACTCTTACCATCCCATTTTTTGCAGAAGTTACAAATTTATTGCTATCGGGACTTATGCAAATATTATTTATGTCTTCTTTGTAATTACTTATTGCAATAGGTTTTTGAAAATTTTCTAAATCGAATAAAAATAACGAACCTATTTTTTTTACATCACTTTCAGCATCAGTATTTTCACTTTGTATGGAAGTTGCTGCAATAAATTTATTTTCATCTTTAAGTAAACTAATACAAGTAATTTTTGAATCGGGAATTGCATAATTATTTTCAATTTCACCAGTAATGATGTTTACTAAAATAATTTTCCCGTTACTTGTTCCGGCAACTAATTTATCGCTTTTAATAATTGATAAAGTATTTATTTTCTCATTAATCTGAATTTTAAATTTAATTTTGGCAGTAGAGCCATTCCAAATAATTATTGTGCTATCGTTAGAACCACTTACAATTAAATTATTTTTTTCTGAAAAATCGGCACAGTTTACAACATTAGTATGTCCTGTATATGTTTTTAATAGAACATTTTGGTTTACAAGCCATAGTTTAATTGTACAATCGCTTGATGTTGTAACAATGTACTTTTTATTATTAAAATATTTTAAGGAAGTTATTGAAAACGAATGTTTAACAGGAAAAACAACTTCTTCGTTTTGGCATATTGCAAATGAAGATTGAAGAAAAATTATAATTAAAAATAGGTTTTTTTTACAAAGCATAATATTTTTTTTAAAGATAAAATGATTTTTTATTTCAACTCACCCCCAACCCCTCTCTATGAATAGATAGGGGAGTGTTTAAGTAATTTATGTCTTGTATTTTCATTTCTTAAGATTTTATACTTTACAATTATTTTAAATTTTATGCTAAAATTAAAAAAACCGTAGGTTTTTTGTTTATATCCGGGACATTATTTTTCCAATATTTAATTTTTTTTGTTTTAATAAATTCATTATTTTGAGTTATGTTACAAGCAATGCACAATAATGTTTCGGGGTTACAACTTTCGGTTAGAGCATTAAAAATTGAAATATTTCGATATGGTGCCTCAATAAATATTTGAGTTTGTTTTTCGGTTTTAGAACGTTTTTCGATTTGCAGAATTTTAAGTTTTCTTTCAATTGGTTTTACGGGTATATAACCACAAAATGCAAAACTCTGTCCGTTTAAGCCCGAAGCCATTAGTGCAAGTATTATTGATGATGGTCCGATTAAAGGAATTACATTAAAGTTTTTTGAATGTGCAATTCTTACTATTTGTGCGCCGGGGTCGGCTATTGCAGGACAACCGGCTTCAGATAATAATCCGATATTATTTCCAGCTTCAATTGGTTTTAGAAACGTTTCGTATTCAGTTGATTGTGTATGTTCGTTTAAAATATAAAATGTAATTTCATTAATGTTAATTTTCGAATCAATTTTTTTTAAAAATCTTCTTGCAGTTTTCAATTCTTCGACAATAAAAAACTTTAAGTTTGGTAACAAAGTTTTAATTTGTGAATTATAATCTAATGGCAAAAATTCTTCGCCAAGTGGAGTTGGAATTAGGTATAGTTTTCCCTTCATTTAGCAAAGATATAAAATTACTTAAAGTAAATTAAAGTTTGAAGTACTTAAAATAATTTAAATTGATTATGTGGTTAAGTAGTTAAAGAAAATTATAACTTTGTTGTTCATTTAATAATTTTGAAAATCACTTTTTTAGGAACTGGAACTTCACAGGGAGTACCTGTAATTGCTTGTGATTGTGAGGTCTGTCAATCCAATGATTTACACGATAAACGGTTACGTTCATCTATAATGCTCGAAATTGATAATAATAATTTTGTTATTGATACAGGTCCCGATTTTAGACAACAAATGTTACGCGAAAATGTTAAAAAAGTTGATGCAATTTTATTTACTCACGAACACAAAGACCATATCGCTGGTTTAGATGATATTCGCTCATTTAATTGGATATATAAAAAACCAATGGATATTTATGCCGAAGAAAGAGTATTAAAAATTTTGCAAATAGAATATTCGTATGCTTTTGCAGAGGATAAATATCCTGGAATTCCCGAAATGAATTTACATGAAATTGAAAATAAAAAATTTAAAATTAACAATATCGAAATTCAGCCAATTAGAGGATTACATTATAAATTACCAGTTTTTGGATTTAAGTTTAACAACTTTGCTTATTTAACTGATGTGAACTTTGTTGAAACAAATGAAATAGAAAAAATAAAAAACGTAAAAGTATTGGTTATAAATGCTTTACGAAAAAGAAAACATATTTCACATTTTAATTTAGAAGAAGCATTGGAATTTATAAAGAAAGTTAATCCCCAAAAAGCATATTTAACTCACATTAGTCATTATTTGGGACTGCACGAAATTGTAAATAAAGAGCTTCCAGAAAATGTTGAGTTGGCTTATGATGGGCTATCGTTAAATTTATTTGAATGATTTTTTTAAAGATTTATATTTTGAAATAATCTGATTTAAAAATGATTTATCATTATATTTAATAGTTAATATGTTATCACAATAGTTAACATATTCATCTTTGTCTGTACTAATAATAATTAAATATGATTTTGTTGTTCTAAAACCTACACATTGTAGCAGATAAACAAACCCTTTAACCTGTTTGATTTTCCTTTTAAGGTAGTTTAATTCAAACCTGCAATAAGGCGATTCAAAAGAGTTAAGTTGCATTTCAAGTTCCAAAGGCAAAAAAATAATAGATAGAGAACTTACACCTTTTAAAACTAAAGTGTTATTATAAAGATGAAATGAACTTTCAGTATTTTCTTTAAACAACGACTCGTTATTAGTTTCATCAGGTTCTATCATGCCAGTTAAACCAAGTTTATTTCTTTCATTTACAAAATGAAGCATTTTTTTTAAATCCTGTTGCTTAATTTTATCCAAATAACTTTCTATCTCAATTTTATTTTCATCAGTAACCAACAGCAAATCAGAAATATTTTGAAAAATGTTATTTATGCTCCAATTGTATGGTTTAAAAGGAAAATAATTAATTTCGAATAATGAAAAAGTTTCTGATGAAAGGTCAATAAAATAATCATATCCGTCGCATTGAATTGGAACCCAATAAGTTTTAAAAAATTCAATCTCCAATGGATGCTCGAGTTGATTTACAAGTGAAATCCATTCTAATTGCGATTCCTTTATATCTTCAATATTCAACAGATTTAATTTTCTTATTTTAGATGTAATTTCAGGATAAGTTGAAAGATATTTAATTATAAAACATGCTTTTTCGAAATTAGCCCCAAAATCATTTGTGAATTTGTTATAAAGAATTTCTTTTTCTTGACGTTTCATATATTCTTTTAGTTTTTAATTTAATATTAATCATAAATTTAAGTAGTAAATTTAATTTATTTTACCTGTTGATTCACAATTTTTTTGTTGAATAAAGTGAATATGCAAATGCATTATCTGAATAAAATATGAACAAATAAATTTTTGGAATATTATTAATGTCTATAATAACATTACATTTTATACCTCTTTCATCTTCTGCTGAACATTTAATTGTCTTACGACCATTCAATTCTGTATTAGTATAATTAGTTAAAATAAATGTTACTATTGAATCGCTTTTAATTGTTATTTTATTATTTTTAATTTTAAAACGGACATCTAAGTTTTGAGGTTTTGACCATTCAGAATCAGAAATTAAATTTTTGTTACTTATATTAACAGTGTAACCTGTATATTTTATGTTTTGCGATATAATACAATTCGTATAACAAAATACAATAAATAATATGACTAATAAATGTTT
Source organism: Bacteroidetes bacterium GWA2_32_17 (assembly GCA_001769035.1). Lineage (GTDB taxonomy): Bacteria > Bacteroidota > Bacteroidia > Bacteroidales > GWA2-32-17 > GWA2-32-17. The sequence goes on along the minus strand of MENF01000174.1, from coordinate 11,479 downwards.
CATTTATTAATATTTGAATTTATATGTTTTTCTTTCTATTGCAGTTTTCTGATGATGCTGTTCATTTGTTATTAATTGCATGTTGTAAGGAGAATCGCTTCCGCCTTTTGAAAGTGGAATAACATGGTCAACTTCATAACCAGTTGGAGTTTTCTTATATCCTTGGCTTTTTAAAAATTCTGAACGAACAGATGAACTCCTGCTTACTTTTGGGTAACCTGTTGTTTTATAATATCCCGTATTATATTTCGGAGTTTTATAGTGAAAACTTGATTTCCTGCTTTGTGCATTAACTATATTGAAAATGCTAAAAAGCAAAACGATTGAAATAATTGCGATTTTTTTCATGTTAATTATAAGATGGACAATGCTTTTTAATAAGTATTGAATTGATATTTGATTGTATTTTTTCTAATGATTTTCCAATTTTGTAACTATATACGTGTACGTTGTTATCAATTATTTTATTTTCAACCTCTAAATCGTTTGTAACCATCTGATAATCCATTACAAAATCATTATAAGATATATCTTTATATAAAAATTCAGGAATAAAATCAACTTTTGAAGGAGCTTTTATTGTTGCAGGTAAATGATAAAAATAAGTTGTGTAAAGTTCATTTTCGTTCATCCCTAATATTGACGATATGTTTGATGAATTGTCATCTAATTTTTTATCATCATAAATTGAAGAAATTCCGTATTTGTTTTTTAAAATTTCTAAATTATATTTTGGTGCAATATAATTCGAATCCTGCTTAATTGCTAATCTTATTAGTTCTGCACTTTTGTTAAAGTTGCCATTATTTGCCTCAAGTACACCAATATTATTATTAGCAACCGGACCATAATATTTGTTATAATAAAATTTAGCTAACGAATCTTGTCCCATATTTTCTAAAGAATTTCCCCTGTTTACATAAAACCATTCATTTGCTTCTAACTCATAAGCCAAATCAATATCTGATATTGAAAGAACATTTAAACTATCTGCTAATATTTTATTTCCGTTTTTTCTTATTGATTCTGCTACCTTATCTCTAACAATTGCTCTGTTATTATAAAGGTAAGAATCCTGAACTTTTTTAATAAGCCGGTTAAATATTTTTAACGAACGATTTTCGTTGTCAAGCTGACTTAATGCAAGTGCCAAACCATTTTTAGCAAAAGTGCTTTGTTGACAAAGAAACACTGCTTTTGAGAAATCTTTTTTTGCATTTTTAAATTGATAATTTCTTTGTTCAATTGCACCTCTTAATTCAAAATATTCGTGATTATATGGATTAAGTTTTATTGCTTTATTAATATCTTCCAAAGCACCAACTAAATTCTCAGAATCGTATTTAACCAAAGCCCTGTAACCATAAGCAATGTCTTGTGTGCTGTCAATTTCAATGGCATGAGATAAAATTATTTCGGCATTTGAAAAATTGTTTTCGGCATAAAACGAATAACCTGCTGCAATTAAAGTATTGTAACCATTTTTTAACTGAAGCAATAAAGGCATTGCATTTGAAAAACAATATGCAGCGGAATAATAATTTTCCTGTTTAAATTCCGAAATCCCCAACCCAATTTGAGCATACATATCATTAAAATTTGTTGCTATTGCTTTTTGGTAATATTTTACAGCGTTTTTATAATCGTCCATTTTATTATATGCGTTTGCAACTCCAACAAGATATGCCGATTGTGCAGGTGCTTTAAATGATGCTCTTTTATATGTACTTATTGCTTTATTAATTTTTCCTTTAACAAATTCCACATTACCAATTGCATATAAATCTATTGCTTCAGGATTTAATATATTTTTAATTTTATTGTATGATGTTATTAATCCTGCTCCCGAACCTGAACTTGCTACTGAATTTACGTAAGCAATTAAGTTGTTTATATTGTCGGGCTCTTTTCCGACAGCTTTTTTTAATAAACTTTTGCTGTTATTAAAATTATAATTTGTTGCCGAAATAATTCCTGCTAATAAATAAGGTCTGTAATCTGTACTCTTTTTACTTGTTAAATCTGATAATATTTCGTTTGACTGAATTAAATCTATATTATGGAAATTATCAAGTGCCATGTTATATAAAGCTTTACTGGTATTTTCATTCTGATTTACAGATAAATAGTAATACTTTTCAGAATTAGCATAATCTTTAATTTTAGAATAATTTAGTGCTTTGTTATAGTTTAATCCTGAATAATTATTTTCTTCAATTTCTTTGCTTTGCCAAATTGCAGAGATGTATTTTCCTGATGCAGCCAATGAAAGAAAGTAGTTGTAATTAACTTCATCAGATATTCCATTTGATAATTTCTTTGCTTTCTCGAAATAATAAAGCGAAGCAAACGGCTTTCCCGATAAAGCTTTTAATACTCCAATATTATTATAAGCATCCGATTTTAATGCGTAATTACCTAATGAAAAGAGAAAATTTTGATTTGCATTTCTTTCATTTTTATTTATAAAAGCCGTTACACCTTTGTTTAAAGAGTTCGTATTTAAAAAAACTCTTTTTTCTGCTTTTAAATTTAGTTTTTCTTCATTGTTATTAGGGTTGAAGCTAAATTGCCCGTAAGCAATATTTAATATTAAAAATAATATTATTGTGTATGTTGTTTTCATAATGTTTATGCTAAATAATTAATTTTTCTGTTTATATATTTTATAGAATGGTTATTTTTATAACAAGTAATAATGCTGTCGGAATCGCCTGCAAGAACCAAAACTAAATTGTTGAGTTTTTTTCTGAGTTTACCGCTTATTGTTTCGGGTAATGCTTTCGATTGAACAGCAATAAAAACTAACCCCTGTTTAAAAATTTCTTTACCATAACAAAGGGCTAACTGAATTACTTCTTCGTTAATTCCTCTTTGTGAGGCACGGGTTTTGGAGTGCTCGGTTAAAGTTATGCTGTAGCTTACATTCTCAATTTTTTTTGTAGCATTTTTAATTGTTTGCATATTTCTCAATTTTAAAGATTAATAAAACCTTATTGAAAAATATGTGCCAGTTTATATGCTACTGAACTTGTGTATGTTGTAATTTAATGAATATCATATATTGATATATGATATATTATTTATTAATATATTAATTTATATATAATTTTTTAATAATTATTGAATAATTAATTTGTTATCAGCCCAGTTTCCTTTGTGCTCAATAAAATTGCAAAATGGTTCTTTACCAATGTAAGTTATAATTTCCCTATAACCTTCCAAATAATTTATTGCTGATTTAAAATGTGAATCTTCGGCTAAAGATTTGATAGTAAGGGCAGATTCTTTATTGACTTTTATTCTTTTCTCTTTATTGTTGAATTTAAAATAATCCCATTCTACTTTTGAGTCATAGTGTAAATAATTTGTAAAAATATTTCGGTCGTGAAGACAACGAATAAGCTTCCCTTTCTCGACTGGAAATGATTCAAAATCTTCAATATTAAAAACTATAATTGAAAGATCTGTTTTTTCATAATGTTTAATAGCTTCTAATGCTTCATTGTAAAGCTCATCAAGGTTAAGTGTAGATTTATTTTTACTATTTATTTTATCATACTTTGAAATTAGCACAATATTGTTTTTGCAATTTATATTCATAAGTGAACTAAATAATCCAGGTAAATTATATTTTATTTGAAGCTTGTTCCAAGATGTCAAATATGGAGCTGAAATTAAAATATTATTTGTTGGTAATTTATATTCTTCTACTTCTTTCCACTCAAATAATTCATCAATGGAAACGGATTCACAATATTTTGTTTTAATGGAAATCTTATACCATTTTTCCATATAATCTGAAGTGTTGGCAAAACAATAACCAGTTTCTTGCTCAAGATTATTTAATTCTTTATTTTCAAAGTCAAGAAAACAAAAAAGATGTGGATTTTTTATATGTTGAAAATCGAATTTTGGATGAAATTTGTACTTATTAGTTGTAGTATTTGAAAAGTAAGGTAAAGGCGTGTTGCAATCCTTAATAAAGGCTTGCAGTTCATCTTTTGTAATAAATATTCCATTTTCTGCAAGAATAATTTCAATGTTATTATTTGTAGTAAGAAATTCATATAGTGAAATACATGATTTACATAAAGGATTGCTTTTAAAATTAAAGTCTGAATTCCTTAAAACATCAATAAATTTTAGATCTAAAATAACTTTTATTAGTTCTTGCTTCGTTCTTCCCATATAGATTTTACAAGGTTTGCAGATTCATCAAAAAAACCAGGTCCAAATTGGTCAGAAAGGCGCCCATCTTCTTTAATAAAAATTTCTTTTACTTGCTTTTCATCTTTTGATATTTTTGACGGATCTGATAAATAATAAATTACAGAATCATCTGTTTTTAACTCTTTTTTAGCAGTTAAATATTGTAATTTTCTGATAAGGTATTCGCTATGTGTTTCAATTATAAAGCGAATTCCAAATTTTTTATAAGCATCAACAAAAAAATCGGCAAGTAAACTTTGAAAATTTGGATGCAAGTTGCTTTCTGGTTCTGAAACATAAACATGTTGTTGTTGGGAATTCCACCCTATTTTATTCGCAACATCTATTATCAAAGGTACTAACTGGCATATTCCAAAACCTAAATGGATTAAAGATATTTCTTTTGATTCCTTTTTTATTTTAATATCACTACTATTTATTTTATTGATTATTTTATCACCAATTTCAAACTTTTTAATCCAATAGTTAATAAAATCAGAAGAAATTTCATTGTCAGAATTATAAACGCCATTAAGCATTATTCCGAAATTTGCCAATCTTTCTTTTAAATATTTATAGTTTTTATTTTTAACAACAGGTATTATATTATTAATATCTTCAAAAAATTCATATCGCAATAATATGTTATGGAAATTATTTTGATAACAAATATAAGAATACCTAAATTCGTTTATTATATCAATATTAAAAGATAAATCATTTTTATTAATATATGTTATATTTACGTCATTGGATTTGTGATTTTCTAAAAATTTTCCAAAAATATTTGAAGATAATTTTTTGCTTTCAAGAATTTCAAAAATTTTTAACGGATATGCAACAAATCCTTCATATATGTCAATAATATTCGGTTCTTTGTTAGAAAACATTTCATTTAAACGCTTGTTTTTAAATTCAATATCTAAGTTTTCATTTCCTTTAATAAATAGAACATTACCTTTAAATATAACATCTAAATCTAAAGTTAATTTATTTAATAATATTTTTAAACATTTATTAACACTTTCTGATTTTGAACAAAATAATTTGTCATAGCTAATGTTAAAAAGTTTAAAGTAACATTCTAAATCTATAGACACATTAAAACATTTCTGATTTTTCTTTTTAACACGTATGAAATACTTATCTCCATATAATAAAGAATATTCTACTAACTTATTTGAATTAAATGAAAGGCAATGAACTAAAGATGAATAAATAAAATCATTATTTTTATTGTTATTTTTTAACTTTATTGATATCTTCATATCAAGTAAATCATTATAATATTCGTTTTCAATAGAAAGTTCTTGCTGTACATTTAAATAAAAATTCACATTTTTTTTTGGCGTATTATTATTAGGGATATTATCCCATTTCTTTTTACTTATAAATAAATTATCTGTTCTGTAAGATGAAATAAAATCTAAAATTGAATAAAAGCCGTCAATTGCTGATGATTTACCACTTGCATTTGTACCAGTTAGAATTGTTATCGGCTTTAACTTAAATTCTGTAAATTCTTTAAATATTTTCCAATTCTCAAAACCAATTTCAGTAATATTAGAACTCATATTATTTATATTATAAAAGTTAAAATTACGTTAAATAAAATAATTATTTTCAAAAATTTATCCAAATTTAATTAATTTTATTAATATTTTGATAACTATAATTAAAGCAGGTAATAGATAAATATATTTTTTATATTTGTGTCAAATATTGATACAGATATGTCAAAAATACTAATATCATGGCTTGCCTTTAATAACGATTTTAATGAAGGCAAAGTTAATAAAGAAAATAGTCCTAATTATGCTATGCATAAATATTTTTATAAATATGATAAGCATATTTTACTTTCAACAGCCAAAAAAGATGATATACGGCTGGAACAATTATTAAATGTTTTACACATTGATTTTCCTTCACATAATACCGAGGGTGTATATATGAATGTGGAAGATGTTATAGATTATAACAGCATTAAATCAAAAGTAGAACGAAAACTTCAGGAATTAAAAGAACACGAAATTGATATTTATTTTTCACCTGGAACTTCTATTATGCAGGTTTCGTGGTTTGTTTGCCATACTACTTTAGGATTAAAAACACATTTGCTACAAACAAGACCGCCAAAAAAATCTAAATCGGGAAAACCGGAGCTATTAGAAATAGTTAGTGAACGTTCAATAACACCTTACACAGCAATAATTAACGAAATAAAAAATAATAAAGAATTTACTTATGAAGGATTAAAAAATTATAAAATAACAAATAGTATTAAATCTGTTTATGACAAAGCATATAAAATATCGCAGGCAGATGGAGTAACAACTTTAATTTTTGGTGAAAGTGGTACAGGGAAAGAACATTTAGCAAAATTTATTCATAAGAATTCTGCAAGAAAAACTTCTCCTTTTGTAGCAATTAATTGTTCAGCGTTTGGTGATAATTTATTAGAATCACGTTTGTTTGGGTATAAAAAAGGTGCATTTACAGGGGCAGAAAAAGACTCAATTGGTCTTTTTGAAGAAGCTAATAAAGGCACTATTTTCATGGATGAAATTGGTGATATTTCTCCTTACATGCAACAATCACTTTTACGTGTTTTACAGGAAAAAGAAATTTCACAAATTGGCGGTATAACAAAGAAAATTGATGTAAGGGTAATAGCCGCTACTAATAAAAACTTAAATGAGTTATGCTCTCAGGGAAAATTTCGCTGGGATTTGTATTACAGACTTATTGTTACAGAACTTGAATTGCCAACAATATGCGAAAGAGGGAAAAAAGAAACTGAAGAAATGCTTGATTTTTTTATAAATGAAAAAAAAGTTTTGTATAAAAGGGCACAACCCATTAAATTATCTAAAGAAGCTCGAACAATAATACTAAACTATTCTTTTCCTGGGAATATTAGAGAAATTGAAAATCTGGTTGAACATCTTTATGTTTTTTGTGAAACTAATGCAGGAATTAATAATATACCTAATCGAATAAAGTTTAAATCATCAGATTCTTCATCACTTCGCTGGAACGATGTTGAAAAAGCACTTATAGAAAAGGTACTAAAAATGTATAAAGGGAATCAACGTCAGGCATTTATAGCATTAGGATATGGTGCGATAAATACATTAAGAAAAAAGATAAAAGACTATAATATTGAGGTGTTAAAGGAAGTATAGAGTAGTTTATACTCGTTATAACAAATTAAACAATAATATTATTTAGAATTTATTTCGATAACATACAAAATTTTTATATATTTAAATTCCAATTTGCGAAGTAGCTAAAACCATAAAAAATTAGATTAAAATTATTTTTTTCAATATTTAAAAATTTATATTTTACGCATAATAGAAATAATATGAATTTGTAAAAAATCAACTAATAAAATGAACAATAGATATCTTTAAATTAAATTTGTAAAAAAAAAATTATGCAATACGAAGAATTTATTCAAAAACTCACTTATTTTTGTAATATTGATGATATTATACATAAAGTTTCACCTAAACATGAAGAATATTCACTACAATTTGGTATAAAAGAAACTGAAGAGAAAACTTTTCAATATAAAATTATTAAATCATATAAATTCAAAAAGAATTATGATGAAGAAAAGTGGTTGTGCTGTATTTTTAGAGTTTCAAAAAATAAGGAAGATCAAAATGAGTTAATAAATTTTATTAATAATTTCTGTAATAATCAGAATAAAATAGATATTCAAGATATTTATAAAAACATCGAAAATAATACTGAATTTAAAAGGGAATATAAAGACGGTGGTATTTTATGGCTTCTTGTATATGTTATAAATAGAGAATTATTTCTTGATGTTTCCAAATTTATATAAGCTAAAATAATTTAAAGGGACTTCTAATTCCTCTACTGCGGATTAGGTTCGTCATGCTGAATCAATCCTGTCCTGAACTTGATTCAGGATTGATTCAGGACAGCATGTCGAATTTGAATTTTTAGAAATTTCCTTAAATAATTCCTTTTTATAATAATAAATAGTACTATATTTGCAAAATAATTGACAAAACACAACCATATTATAGCATGAAAAGAGATATTATCCAATTGTTTTTAAATTGGAAACAAAGAAAAAACAGAAAACCTTTAATTATTAGAGGTGCCCGACAAGTTGGCAAAACATTCGCCGTTGAAATGTTTGCAAAAGATAATTTTAAAAACTATATAAAAATAAACTTAGAAGAGCAAACTGAGCTAAAAAGTCTTTTTAAAGGGAATAAGCCAAAAGCTATAATTGATGAATTATCAATTTTGTTCAATATAAATATTGAGCCGGGAAATACTCTTTTATTTATTGATGAAATTCAAAGTTGTGCCGAAGCTATTGTTTCATTAAGATATTTCAATGAACAAATGCCAGAACTTCATGTAATAGCGGCTGGTTCACTTATAGATCACACTTTAAACGAAATGAAACTTTCGATGCCTGTTGGAAGGGTTGAATTTTGCTATATGCACCCAATGAGTTTTAATGAGTATTTAATGGCAATGGGTGAACTAAAACTTATTGAATATCTTAATGATTTTAAATTAAAAGCTGAAATAAGCGATGCTATACATAAAAAACTTTTAAATCTTTTACGATATTATTTATTTATCGGCGGAATGCCAGAAGCAATTAAAGAATATGTAGAATCACAAAAACTCACAGGGATTGAAAGAATACATAATAGCTTGTTAACATCGTTTCAATATGATTTTGCAAAATATGGAACTAAAAATCAGCAACAACACTTAATTAATTCATTAAGGTATATTGGACAACATCCTTGTAACAAAATAAAATATGTAAATGTAAATAAAGAAGTTCGTTCAATATACATCAAAGAAGCTATTCAGCTATTAGAAAGAAGTAAAATTATTCATATTGTTAAACATAGTAGTTCGCCAGGCGTCCCTTTAAACAAATATGTTAAAAATGATTTATATAAAGCATTATTTTTAGATATTGGACTTTCGAATAACTTAAATAAAATACAACTAACTGATCCACTGCAAATTTTTACAATTAATGAAGGTACTATGGCAGAACAATTTATAGGACAAGAGTTACTCCATTTAGAATCTGTACACATTGAGCCATCATTATATTTTTGGTCGAGAGAAGAAAAAAGTTCAAATTCGGAGATAGATTTCTTATACCAAAATAAAAACAACATATACCCTGTTGAAGTAAAAGCAGGAAAAACAGGAACTTTAAAGTCTATGCATGTATTTCTATTCGAGAAAAAACTAAAAACCGGAATAAGATTTAATACCGACAAACCATCTTTTGGAACATTTAATGTAAAAGTTAATTCAGGAAAAAATAATAGTGAAATGGAATACAATTTACTTTCGCTACCAATGTATATGGTTTATCAGCTACCAAGATTATTAGAAGAAATGAAGTTGTAACATTTTTTAATAATAATTTTTAAGAAAAATTCCAACTATTTTTTGCCACATTACCAAATAAAACCTTTGTTTGATTCATAATGTTTGAGTTTGAGCAATGCGATTCAACAAACTATGGCACGGTTTAAAACCGTGCCATAGTTTTGTTCGAAGCATAACGAAAAAATCGGACATTATAGACATACTCCAATTAGTATCCTAAATTTTTAAGCATAGAAATAGCACTTTGTTCTTTTGCAAATAATTTAGTTTGGTATTCTCCACTTTCGTCAACTGTTATAATTATATGTTTAGGTGCAGGTATTAAACAATGTTGAATTCCACCAAATCCTCCTAATGCTTCCTGATATGCTCCAGTATTAAAAAATCCAATATATAATGGTTTTTCCTTATCATATTTAGGCAAGAAAATTGCGTTAACATGAGCTTCTTCACTGTAATAATCCTGACTATCGCAAGTTAAACCGCCTAAGAATACTCTTTCGTAAGGCGAATCCCAATTATTAACAGCTAACAATATAAATCGTTGATTCATAGCCCAAATATCAGGCAAAGTAGTCATAAATGAACTATCAATAATATCCCATTGTTCACGGTCGTTTTGCTTTTTTTGGTCTAATATATTATAAAGAACGGCTCCACTTTCACCAACTGTATATGAGCCAAATTCAGTAAAAATATTAGGTTCGGGAACTTCGGCTTGCTCGCAAAGTCGTTTTATCTGGCTTATAATCTCTTCGGTTATGTATTCATATTCATAATCAAAAGCAAGCGAATTTTTTATTGGAAAGCCGCCTCCGATGTTTAAACTATCTAATTCGGGGCATATTTTCTTTAATTCAATATAAACTAAAACGCATTTTGAAAGTTCGTTCCAATAATACGAAGTGTCTTTAATACCTGTATTAATAAAGAAATGAAGCATTTTTAATTCAAACTTCTTATTCTTCTTGATTCTGGTATTATAATAATCAATTATTTCGTTGTATCTAAAACCAAGACGAGAGGTATAAAACTGAAAACTCGGTTCTTCTTCGGCAGCAATTCTAATACCTAACTTAGTCTTAACTTTTACATTTTTTTCGTAATATTCTAATTCGTCTTTGTTGTCAAGAATTGGAATTGTATTGTGAAAACCGCTGTTTATAAGTTCGCAAATATATTGCATATAAAGTGGTTTTTTAAATCCATTGCAAACAATATATGTGTCTGTGTTAATTTTATCATTTTCGTACAACCTGTCTATAATTGGTATGTCGAATGCCGAAGACGTTTCGAGATGGATGTCGTTTTGTAAAGCTTCTTCTAAAACAAATGAAAAATGAGAACTTTTTGTACAATAGCAATAAAAATATTCGCCATTGTAATCAGATTTTGCAATTGCAACATTAAAAAAACGTTTGGCTTTTTGAATTTGCTCCGATATTTTTGGCAAAAATGATATTTTTAATGGTGTTCCGTATTGCTTAATTATATCCATTAAAGGTATATCGTGAAAATACAGTTCATCTTCAATAACTTTAAACTCGTCTTGCGGAAAATCAAAAGTTTGTTCAATTAGGTCAATGTATTTTGTCTTCATTTATTAATGTAAGTTAAACAAGTTATATAAAATTACACAAAGTAGCTCACTTGAATTTTAATTTTTGTGCAAAAGTACATAATTTTGAAATTAACAAAATGTTTTTTTCAATATTTTGGGATAATTTTATTTTGATGTGCTGAATGTAAAAAATAATGCCGTAGGCATGATATTATGGTAACAAAAAAACATTCCAACTATAAAGTTCCGTAGGAACGACATTATTTATATATTTGACAATGTGAC
>MENF01000173.1 GCA_001769035.1 Bacteroidetes bacterium GWA2_32_17 | reverse complement strand
AACAGCAAGAAGAAATAGATGAACTTAAAGAAGAAATAGATGAACTTAAAAAACAAATAGGAGGAAAATAAAAATGAAAACCTATTTAATTATATTATTGCTATTTGTTTTTAAGTTTACCTTTGCTCAAAATGAAGAAAAATTTAAAACCGGCACACCAATAAATTCAGGGTTTGTTTTTATTGATGGGAAATATGTTGAACCGCCGTATAATGTAGATATTGTAAACAATACCATTTTTATAAACAATGTTCAAGCATATAAGACTTATAAAGAGGTTGTTAAGCCAATAATTCTTGTGATTGAGGAAGATCCTGGCTTGCCACCAGATAGTATTCTAACATGGGAAGATTATTTAAAATATAAAAGGTTAAATTCAAAACATACTTTTAATAGCGAAAAAATTATTTATTACTATACAAAATACCCACCCGAAAAAGCTAAATCTAAAATGAGGGAATTTTTATTGAACCTACCTTATGTAATAAATGGTTCAAGTACTAAAGGTGGCTATATTACATTTCAGAGGGCAAATGGAGAAGTTTATGGTTTATCTTGGAAAAAATTTGCAGATGAAATAATTAATCAAAAGAATAAATCTACAATAGATAATAAAGATGTGTGGAAATCTATATTAAAAGATCATCAAAATAGTATTATAAATAAACTGGATGCCGGAGGTACAGTTTTATGGTCAAATACAAAAGAACTGATTTCACTACATTATATTGGTGATTCTGCAAGTAGTGCTTTGTTTTTTAATGAATTGGTGCAATTAACAATGATGAAAAATTTTAATAGCGATACTGTATCTCAAAAATTATATAAGTTAGGGTTTCTTTCAAGTACTGAGTATGAGGGCAAACTTTTCATAGAATTTATTAATGCTTTTTCATATTCTGCAAATTTTATTAAAAGGTTAGATGAATTGCGGAATCATTATTTATCTAAATATGGTAAAGACTGGAATAATAAAATAATGAAAAATAAAATGATTAGACCTAATAATGAATCACCTACTTTGAAATCTAATCCCAAAAGCGGCTCTATAAACTATTCTCCTGACAAGGATAACTTTTATTATATTTGTCCTTACGTATGGGATCCTGTTTTTGCAAATTATGATGATGAAATAGATTATGTTGAGGCTGAAATATCATTATATGGTTACCCTATAACAAATTATGTAATTGATGAATTGAAAAAGATTATTGCAAAATTTAACAAATAAAAATTATGAAAAAAATAACTAATATAGTAATAACTATACTATTTATAGTATGTTTTAAGTCATTTTCATTTTCTCAAAAGCCTTATTCTTTGGAAAATGATAAAAAATATTTTATAGAATTAAGAAACAATAACAGGATAAATATTGACTACCCTATTGAGAATATTATTAACGAATTAAAAAATAAAAATACTGAAGATAAATTAAAAGATATTGAAATTCTTAGACGTATAAACGACACTAAGCAAATTCCTATTTTAGAAGATCTATTATTAAATGATGTATCAGATGAAGTGCGTTCAGAATGTGCACTTGCTTTATCTGTTTGGTGTTTAGAATCGTATTCTTCAATACCTGTTTTAAAAAAGGCGTTGAATGATACAAATATTAGGGTTAAATGTGATGCTGCGTTAGCATTATCCTCACTTGGTGAAAAAGAATTAAGTTTTCAAACATTAAATAATATATGGGATTACGGAAATAATCCTTTAACACGTGGTTGTCATCTTGGGTTTCAAAATATAGCTTCAGAAGCCGCAATTAATAATTTGCGTTATGATTTAAATAATAAAGACACTTCATTTGCACTAAGTGCAGCTATTCACCTTGCTCAATTAGGTTATTTCAATGAAGTATTTCCAAAATTAAAAAATTTTTTAGCTTCAAAAGTTATAAGTATTCGTGGTGGGGCAATACGTGGGTTAACATATATTGGAGATACAAATTCTTTAGATTTAATTAAAAATTTATTAAATGACCCTGATAAAACCATAAGGTATCAATGTAAAAATATTTTAAAAAACTATGGAATAACTGACTCAAAATAAATTATAAGATATGAAAACCATTATTTTCTCATTATTATTTTTATTAATTATTCAACAAAACATTGTGAAGTCACAATCCTATAACCCTGATGCCTCCGCCGCATATTCTGATCAATGGTGGGATGTAGATCAATATACTTACAATACACAATATGATTATTATATCGGCAATGATTGTGCAAATTTCGCATCGCAATGTTTAATAGCTGGTGGTTTAAATTTATCTGTAGGAATTAATGAAAACTTACCACAAGGTACAGGTCCTGGTCAGAATGGAGTAGATGCGTTTGGGGCGATTCCATTCTGTGATAACCTACATCTTCATTTATTAAACCATCAAAACACACAATATCAAAGAATGAATAATCCAAATGAACCAGCATGGATTTTTAAAGGGGATGTAGGTATTTTTGGAAGTACTAGTGATTATTGGCAACATGCTGTTTTTGCTGTTGTAGGAGATGTTTCAACAACAACGTTATATAATGCGCATACCACAAATCGTTGGCATAAAGAAGTTTCTTGGTTCTATTCTCAATGGTCAAGTGGTGATTTTTATCATATAATACCACTAACTGCTCTATTTAACGCTGATATAACAAATGGGTCATCGCCATTGACTGTACATTTTACAGATATTTCCACTGGTGGTGCTACGAATTGGAATTGGAGCTTTCCTGGTGGAACACCAGCAACTTCTACATTACAAAACCCTGATGTAATTTATAATAATTCGGGTTTATATTCTGTTACATTAACTGTTACTAATGATTTTAATGGTAGTGATACTAAAACAATTAATAATTATATTAATGTTAATAATCTTTTAACCGCCAACTTTCTTGCCACTCCTACAACCATTGCTACAGGTGGTACGGTTGCTTTCACCGACCAATCAACTGGCACACCAACTTCTTGGAGTTGGTCATTTCCCGGTGGTACTCCTTCTTCATATAATGGTCAAACTCCACCTGCTATTACTTACAATACAGATGGCAATTATAATGTAAGTTTAACTGTTACTAATACTGGCGGAAGTTCAACAGAAACCAAAACTAATTATATTACAGTAAGCGATTTACTTCATGCAGCGTTTTCAGTTAGTCCAACCTCAGTTTATGTTGGAAGTAATGTTAATTTTAATGATGAGTCTTCAGGTTCACCAACAGATTGGGAATGGAGCATCTCCCCTTCAACTGGATTTGATTATGTAAATGTCACAAGTAATAATAGTCAAAATCCTGTTGTAAGATTTAATTATGCAGGCTCTTATCTTATTAATCTTAATGTAATTAAAGGAACCGATCAAAACTCTACTAATGTAAACGGAAATGGAGTATCAATTTATGTTAATGAAGCCATAAATATACCAAATTTTGACATATATTGGCAACCTTCTCTACCTAATAATAGCGATGTAATTACATTTCACACCAGTGGCTACATACCACTTGCTTATGATTAT
This sequence comes from Bacteroidetes bacterium GWA2_32_17, assembly GCA_001769035.1. Lineage (GTDB taxonomy): Bacteria > Bacteroidota > Bacteroidia > Bacteroidales > GWA2-32-17 > GWA2-32-17. The sequence continues at coordinate 23,709 of MENF01000173.1, read as the reverse complement.
TTATGGGATTTTGGTGATGGTACAGGTTCAAGTTGGTCAACACTTCAGGATCCAACTTATTCCTACTCCTTTGAAGGTGTTTATACAGTAACTTTAACAATTACTGATGTTTTTAACAATTGTTCATATCAAAAAACAAAAACAATTACTATTACACAACCCGATCTTGATCTTGGATATATTGATTGGACGACTGAATGTTATATTGTCCCTAAAGGTTACCCTGTTGAATTTTACGATTTATCTACATATTTTTATGATCAATTCGTTATACGTCAATGGACTTTTGGTTTTCAAGGTAGTGACTATTATCAAACAGATAAATACTTTTTGGCTCAAGACACATATAAACCACCATTTAATGTAACTCATACATTCCATTATCAGGCAATTAATAATAATTATTTAAGATGGGAAGATGATGATGAAAATGTCATGGGTGGTTGTACAAATACAGGTGATGGTGCATGCGATAAATGGGGAGGTGTTTATGTAGTTGATTGTGATCATACTTCAACGTATGTGCCATATTTTAACGAATTTCCAACTGCATTATATCAGTACTCTCCTCATATGAATTATTTTTATTCGGGTTCATTTTTAATAAATTCATCTTCTAATAATTATATTAATAGCCAAAATATTGCATTTGAAGCATGCAAAGAAATTATTTTAGATGATGGTTTTGAAACCGATGGCACTCACGAATTTATTGCTGAAATAATATCTAATTCTTGTTTTGACAACTTTCTTTCAGGGAAAAGTGCAGAAATTGTCGAAAAAAAATTCACAGTTAAAAATGAAACAAATGAAGAAGAGCCACAAATTACTGATAGAATTTCAATAAATCCTAATCCAGTAAATGGTTCTTTAAATTTATTCTTTGTTTCTAATGATGATAATGTATATAAAATAGAAATATATTCTAATAATACTTTACTTTTATTTCAAGAAGATTGGAGCGTTAATTATGGGCTCAATGAAATAAAAATTCCATTTGAATATTATGCTAAAGGAATATATATTTTAAGATTGTACAATACCAAAGAAAATTTCTCAATAAAATTTAATAAGAATTGAAATATCTACTTATAATATTATTTACTTTTATCAATTACTACTTGTTTTCTCAAAATAACGAAAAATATGATTTTTCATTATCAATAGGTAGTGGTGGGTATTATATTCGTGATTTTAATATTGAATCAAGTATTAATAAATATTTTGGTGTTTTTACTATTGGAATAAACACGAAAATTTACATTCCTGATAACAACCAATTATTCGATAAATCTGGCATTCTTGCTGGTCCCCAAATTAAATTTAGATATCTGAGAAAAGATAAAATTCATCTTTTTATAACATGTCAAAAAAACTGGGGGTTTATTGGCACGTCTTCCAATGACAATCCCTACGACAGAGTTTCTAATTCTGAATGGGGACTATCATTAAATAATAATTTTTCTATTAGTAAATCATGGTTTCTTTCATTTTCAATTTCAGGAATTTATAAAAAAGGCACTATACATTTTAATTATTCTGGTTATAGAATGGATGGTAATTCAAACACAGTTGCTATTGATTTCTCATTAGGTATTCTTAAACAATTCTCAATAACAAAGAAGAAATGATAAAGTATTTAACATTTATATTAATTATACTTTCTGCTTTTTTTGCATCTTCGCAATCAATAGATAGAATTTCATTTGAATTTAACGGGAGATATAAATATAATAATGAACAAATTAAAACTATAGATGGTATTTCAAGTACAATAAAAAGTAATAGTGTTAACTGTGATTTTGCCACAGTATTTAACTTATTTAAATATGCTCAATTAGGTGCTTCTTATGGGCTACAATTCCAATATCTTAATTCTACATTAAATTCCAGATCTCCTTATTCTCAATATACTCATAATACAGGTCTATTTCTTAGATTAGGATTAAAAGATTCTAGTAATTTTTATTATTTAGGAATTGGAATAAATAAACCATTTTATAAAAGTAGTTATAGTACTTCAACTTTTTATACTGAAGTACACAGAACTGTTGTTTCTGGTGAACTTGGCTGCAATTTTTATTTGTCGAAAAAATGGTATTTTAATATTGGAGTTTGGTTTGGTAAAGCAACCGATATATTAAACTACAGTTTGGGGTTTACAGGTAATTTAAAGAAAGATGTTTGGTCATTAAAAACTGGAATTGGGTACAAGTTTCTAAAGAAATAACATTAAATATCATTCTGTAACAAGTTAATAATGATTCAACATCTATTTAAAAAAAGAAGTTTTTTACAATAACATTCTTTGGCACTGGTAACCAACAATAGTTTTATGTCATCCGATAGCTATCAGAACAATATGACAAAAAAATGAAATCTATACATTGTTAACAATGCAAAATAATTTTGTTATACTAAAAACGGGATAAATTTCCGCATTTCATGAATACAAAAAGGTATAAAGGCATAAGGAAGATCGTGTTATACCCTATACTTTTTTACCTTTTACCTAAAACCCAAATGTAATAATTTACCCCGTGCAAAGTATAAAACAAATAGTTTCGCTTTTGTTTTAAAACAGTTAGCCAATCGGCATTAACAAAACCAACCAACTTTATTTAATACATCTTATTGGCGGTTTGGTATAATTTTATAACAATTATTATCAGTTTTGTTTTTTGTAACTATCTTTAACGTTTAATTTTTTTGATATTATGTTAAAGTTTGCTTTTACACTTTTTGCTTTAATTATTATTGATTTTAATTCTTATGCACAGGAAAAATGGACACTCGAAAAGTGCATTAACTATGCTATTGAAAATAACATACAAATAAAAATGCAGGATTTGTCGGTTAAAAATTACAAACAAACAAACTTAAAAAGTAAAATGTCGTTTTTGCCTAATTTGAATGGTTCTGCAAGTCAGAATTATACATTAGGACGTTCCATTGACCCGTTAACAAACCAGTTTGCCGAGAATAATGTAAATTCAAATAATTTTTCGTTATCAAGTTCAATAACCTTATTTAATGGCTTTCAAAATGTTAATACACTTAAACAAAGCTCATTAAATTTTCAGGCAAGTTTAGAAGATTTGCAAAAAGCAAGAAACGATGCTTCGTTAAATGTAGCTTCGGCTTTTTTACAAATATTATTTAGTAATGAACTTTTATATATTGCTCAAAATCAGGTAGAATTATCAAAACAACAGGTAGTTCGAAATAAAAAACTTTTCGAAGCCGGCTCTATTGCTCAGGGAAATTATTTAGAAATGGAATCACAACTCGCTTCAGACGAAATGCAGTTGGTAAATTCCGAAAACCAACTAACAATGTCTTACCTTACATTGTATCAATTGTTAGAATTAAATTTTACTGATAGTTTTGAAATTGAAAAACCTGAAATTTTAGAGCCCGAAACAAATATCAATATTCCTACTCCCGAGGAAATATATCAGGAGGCAATTCAAAAACTCCCGCAAATAAGAAGTGCCGAATTAAAAATGAAAAGTGCCGAAAAAGGGCTTGATGTTGCACAAGGTTATAGAAGTCCCAAACTTATTTTAAGCGGTTCTTACTCAACGGGTTATTCGTCTCAAAGACAATCAATTACAGGAACCACTCCAGTTGAAGTGTTTTCTGGATGGGTTGTAGATGGGGCAGGCGATCATATATATCCTGTTTATTCTCCAACATTTAATTACGATTACTCCACTCCATCTTTTAATAACCAACTCAAAGATAACAAGAGTAAATATATTTCTTTCGGCTTAAGTATTCCAATATTTAACAATTGGCAGGCAAATTATTCCATTAGCTCGGCTAAAATTAATGCACTAAACTCAAAATATTCTTACAATTTAGCCGAAAAACAATTACAAAAAGAAATTCAACAGGCACATGCCGATGCAACAGCTGCTTTAAAAAAATATTTTGCCGCAAAAAAAGCGGTAAATGCCTCTCAGGAATCATTTCGTTACATACAGCAAAAATTTGATGTGGGATTAATAAATTCAGTTGATTTTAATCTTGCGAAAAACAATCTTGCTAAAGCCCGTTCAGAATTAATAAAAGCAAAATACGAATATGTTTTTAGAATAAAAATTCTTGATTTTTATCGGGGTATTCCTATTAAACTTTAAACAAAAATGTTATGCTTAATGTTAAAAAATCTTTCAAATATTTGATTATTGTTGCAATAATATTAATAATTGTTGCAATTGTTGGTAAACGTATGGGTTGGTTTGGAAATAATATTGAATACGAAATTAATACCGAAAAAGCAACAAAACGTACAATAGTTGAAATAATTACTGCCAATGGGAAAATTCAACCCGAAACCGAAGTCAAAATAAGCTCTGATGTATCAGGCGAAATTGTTGAGCTTAATGTTAAGGAAGGTGATGAAGTAATTAAAGGCGATTTGTTATTAAAAATTAAGCCCGACACTTATATCTCCGGAATTGAGCGAATGGAGGCATCTTTAAATTCTTCTAAAGCAAATTTTGCAAATAGCAAAGCCCGTTTAGCTCAGGTTGAAGCACAATTTTCACAAACCGAATTAACATTTAACAGAAACAAAAAACTTTTTGAGCAGGGAGCTATTTCACAATCCGATTTCGATAATGCAAACTCTGCTTATGAAATGGGTAAAGCTGATGTTGAAGCGGCAAAACAAACTGTAGTAGCTGCCGATTATTCTATTAAAAGTGCCGAAGCATCATTAAAAGAAGCGAACGAAAATTTAATTAAAACGAGTATTTATGCTCCAATGTCGGGAACAATATCGAAGTTAAGTGTTGAATTTGGCGAAAGAGTTGTTGGCACAATGCAAATGACAGGTACAGAATTATTAAGAATTGCTAACTTAAACATTATGGAAGTAAAAGTTGATGTTAACGAAAACGATATTGTTCATGTAAAATTTAACGATACTGCTACAATTGAAATTGATGCTTACACCGACCAGAAATTCAAAGGTATGGTTACCTCAATAGCAAATTCATCATCATCAACAAGTACAAGTATCGTTTCGACCGACCAGGTAACAAATTACGAAGTAAAAATCAGAATTTTACCCAAATCGTACCAAAATCTAATCCCAAAAAACAATCCGAAATATTATCCGTTTCGTCCAGGAATGTCGGCTACAGTTGATATTCAAACAAAAGTAGAAAGAAATGTGCTTTCTGTTCCAATTCAATCTGTAACATCGCGCATTGATTCAACAAAAAATAAAATAAACAAAATGCTCAAGAAAGCAAATGAAGAACAAATTGAAAAAAAGGAAGACTCGGAATATAAAGAATATATTTTCAAATTTGAAAGCAACACAAATACTGTGTCTATGATAAAGGTAAAAACAGGTATTCAGGATAACAACTATATTCAGATAATTAGTGGAGTTAATGAAAATGACGAAGTTATTTCGGCACCATATAGTGTTATAAGTAAGAAACTTAAAGACAAATCGAAGGTTAAAAAAGTTCCACCCGAAGCATTGTTTTCGAGCGATAAGTAGCGTCTGTCTATAATATAGTAAAAAGCCCCAAATTCCAAATTCCAAGTTCCAAATTCCAAGTTTTGGGCTTGAGATTTGAGACTTGGAATTTGAGATTTGGGGCTAGACTATAAGTAATAATAAAAAAATGTCAAATATTTTAGCAATAGAAACTTCAACAACCGTTTGTTCGGTTGCGTTATTGTCAAACAATATTATAATTGCAACAAAAGAAAGTATCGAAAAGAATGCACACTCGCGATTACTTACAGTTTTAATAAACAAACTTTTAGAAGAACAAAATTTTCAAATAAACAATATTGATGCATTTGCTGTAAGCATTGGTCCCGGTTCATATACAGGATTAAGAATAGGTGTATCAGTAACAAAGGGTTTGTGTTATGGTTTATCGAAACCTGCTATTGCAGTGAGTACTTTGAAAGCTATGGCTAAACAATTTTTAAATAATAATTCAGATATAACAAATAACACAAATATACTGCTTTGTCCAATGATAGATGCACGAAGGTTAGAGGTTTATACTGCACTTTACCAAACCAGTTTAATAGAAATTTTATCGCCTCGTCCTTTAATTGTTGATGAATTGAGTTTTGTTGTTCATTTAAAAAATCAGAAAATGTTTTTCTTTGGCGACGGAGCCGAAAAATATAAAAACATTATAATATCCCAAAACGCAGAATTTGATAGTTCAATAAAACCTTCTGCTATTGCCGTTGCTCAAATTGCACAAGAGATGTACAATAAAAAACAATTTGCAGATGTGACATATTTCGAACCATCTTATCTTAAAGATTTTATAGCAATTAAATCAACAAAAAAATTATTTTAATAAATTTATTTATATTTACGGCATGCAATTTGAAAAATTTTGCTAAATAGTGTCTGTCCATAATGTCCGATTTTTTCGTTATGCTCGTTTTGAAAACAGTCATTTACTATAGTAAACTCCTTGGTTTTCAAAACTTCGCAAGCCTCAAACTCGAACATTATAAATCAGACACAGAGTTTATAGACAGACTCTAAATAGTGTTTGTTCATAATATCCGATTTTTTCGTTATGCTTGTTTTTAAAACATTCATTTACAAATTTAAACTCCTTGGTTTTCAAAACTTCGCAAGCCTCAAACTCGAACATTATAAATCAGACACAGAGTTTATAGACAGACTCTAAATAGTGTTTGTTCATAATATCCGATTTTTTCGTTATGCTTGTTTTTAAAACATTCATTTACAAATTGAAACTCCTTGGTTTTCAAAACATCGCAAGCCTCAAACTCGAACATTCTGAATCAAACACTGACTTTATGAACAGACACTAAATAAATATTATGTTCAAGTACTGTTTTTTATTAATTGTTTTCCCTATTTCGCTTTTAGCACAAGTTAAAAACGAAGAAATTCCTAACACCGCCTATAAATCGGGCGAACAATTAAAATATTTAGTACATTTTGGTTTTATTGATGGCGGTGTGGCAAGTTTAACAGTAGAAGAATTGCAGGTCGGCGATAAAACTGTTCATCATGCCAAAGCAATTGGAAAATCGCTTGGAATTACCGATAAACTTTTTAAAGTTCGCGATGTTTACGAAACTTTTATTGATGCAAATAACGGTTTACCTGTAAAAGCAATTAGAGATATTTCAGAAGATACGTACAAATACTACGATGAAGTATTGTTTAATAGAAAAGAAGACTTTGTTATTACAAAGAGAAAGGGAAAAGTAAAAGTCCCCGAAAACACAATTGATATTCTTTCTGCATTTTATTATGCCCGCCGTGCAATGTTCAATAATTTAACAAAAGACGATGTTATAACAATTGACACGTATTTTGATGATGGCATGTTTACACTTCAAATCAGATATAAAGGAACCGAAACAATTAAAACCAAATTAGGAAAAATTAATTGTCTTAAATTTTCGCCCGTAGTAGAACCAGGTCGAATATTTGATTCGCAAGACGATGTTACAATATGGATATCAAACGATAAAAACTTTCTCCCTATTCGTATTCAGTTCGATTTAATGGTTGGTAGCTTAAAGTGCGATTTAATAGAATACCAAAATATAAAAAACAATTTTGCTATAATTAAATAGAGTCTGTCTATAAAGTCCGCTGACTGCGTTATGCTCGTTTTGAAAACAGTCATTTACATTAGTAAACTCCTTTATTTTCAAAACTTCGCAAGCCTTGTCATCAAACTTTATATTCCAGATTCTTGACTTTATGGACAATTACTAAATAGTGTCTGTCCATAATGTCCGATTTTTGCGTTATTCTCGTATTAAAAAAAAGTCATTTACATCAGTAAACTCCTGATTTTTTAATACTTCGAATGCCTTGAACTCGAACATTATGAATCAGACACTGACTTTATGGCAATCACTAAATAGAGAACTAACAAGTTTCTGCCACGAACTACACTAATTCATACAAATATTAAAATAAGTCCTAAATTCCACTACATTTGTATAGAGAAAATTTATTAAAAATAATTGAATTAACAAATTGAAAGATACTTGTTTTATTATATTGTTTTTTTGTATTCCAGTATTTGTTTTTGGACAACCAGATATTGATACTATTTCTTTTGATTCTGTAAATATTAAAAGAATTAAAAAAGATTTTGTTTTTTATAATGTTAAAGACACGTTAAATCCTCTTATCAACGCATATATTATTGAATATCATCCATACTGTAAAAATAAACCAAAATCAATAAAAGAGATTAAAGACGGAAAATTAGTTCAAACAAAACATTTTACATATTATTCTAAATCTTGTGCTATAAATGAAATATTTTTTACAAATAATACCCTAAAAAGAGATGGCTCTTATAACAAATTAGCTCACAATGGATTAAAAGAAATTAGCGGAAATTATATTAATGGCAGAAAAGTTGGACTTTTTACTTTTTATGATTATTACAGCAAACAAACTTATTTTGTAGATTATAACTGTTATGGTAATAGAATTTTAGAATACTCTGTAAACGACACTTTAGACCCTGATGCTAAATTAAAAAATATAATTTCTATTGATTTACCTTGCTTAATTATTAAAGAATTTAAATTAACATACGAAAGATATTTGAATAAAAAAAATATTTTAAAGTTTGAGTTTGATTTAAAACCAACTAATGTAAAACATGCTACTGAAGTATTAACTTTTTCATGGAACAATCCATACATTGGTATAGCACCTGCAAGATATTTTATTTCGATAGATAATCAGCATTTATTTGGATATCCCTACCATTCCTTTTATTTTGCAAAACATCCTTTTTATGTGTCGTATGGATTTTACTATTTATATAAAACTTACGAAAATTTATTATATGATCATTATATGGGCGAAGGGGATGAAAATTATTATTCACTTCAATCTGAATTTTCAAATAGTTATGGAACAAGGTTTTTGATAGGCACAAAAAGAATTTTAGGAAATAGCAAAAGCAAGTTCAATGAAGTTTTTGATGCATTTGTTGGTTTTGGATATTGTTATAAGCTTGATAAATTTATAGTTTATGGAAAACGACAATATGAATCAAGTAATAGAAATCCAAATATTCCACTTTATAACAATCCAGTTGTAACAACAAAAGAAGGTTTTGTTTATTCTTTTTTTGCAGGATTACGTTTTGGCATTGGCTGGAAATAAATAGAATTTCTGAATTTTTATTATCCAATTTTAATTATTTCTTTATTTGTTTGCTTTAATAATTCTTCCAACATTCCTCCTTCGCTCACATATCCAACTACAATATTATCAGCTAATTCTATCATCATTTTATTGCGAATTTGTGCATTATGTTCGGTTACTCTTTTTACCGTTTTATCAAAAGGTGTAATTATTAAAAGCCTGTTTTGATTTATTGCTTTTTGAAATTCAGGTTCTAATTTTTCTTTTAGACATCTTGCAAGTGCAATGATGACGGGTTGTTTCCCTTTTAGCAAATAATGAAACACGTCTTTTTCTATTTGGCTGTGAAAACCACTGATAACGTAATTGCCTTTATCCCTCTGCTCTATAGCCCAATCATAACATTTTAAAACTGTACTTGCCGGAATTTTTCGGCTGCACAGAAAAGCAGTTTTGGGATATTTCAACAATTCAATATTACCAAAATGTTGTATTACCATAATTATTCAGGCATCACATCATGTTCTTTTGCATACACCTCAATTATATCTAATTCAGAAATATCAACATAAGTATTCTTTTTTTGTTTTCTTATTTCATTCCAAAAATGATGTTGCTGAGGATATTTTGTTTTTTGAGGTTCGGCAGAAATTATAAATTTTTTACTGGTTTTAAGCACTTCAGCCATTTGATGATAATCAAAATAATCGTTTTTAATGTGATATATATTCTTCTCCAAATCAAGAAACTGACCGATAACATAATGTTCGTTTTTCCCAAAAAGGTCAATAGTAACAGGCAGCAAAACCGAAGGGAAATTATCAGAGGTAAATCCTTTTTCGATAGAAAAATGATTTTTTACACGTGGAAAAAATTCATCTTTTACAATCTGTATATTGCTCTTTTGTATTGATTCAACAACTGTTTCTTCATCAATGAATTTTGAAAATAATGTTTCAAAAATACTTTGTTCAATATTTACATCAATTGCAACAGGTTTCGAAAATGAAATTACATTTTGGCTGTAAGTGCTTAAATATTCAATGTATGGCTCATTAACAATAACATTTTTTCCGCTATCTGCAAAAATCGTAAACTGGTCTTGATTAATATCTATTCTTTTAATTACATTGTCAATTGATTTTAAATACTGACTGATAAATTTTTTTCTTTCTTTATCAATAAGCGAACCGATAAGCGAAAGACGACTGCCAGAAAAATCAAAAAAACTGGTATTCCCATCCGACAATAGCAAGCCAAGTGATATTTTTTCACCTGATATGGGGTTTATAACTGCGGACAATATGCTATAAAATGTTTTCATTTCTTTTGTGTTTTAATATTAAGAACGAGTAATTCGGTAAAATAATCCAGACATGATTTCAACCATTGTTCGGCAAACATAATTTCCAATCTGGTTTTAAGATAGCTGTAATCAGCTTCCCAAGCTAAAGGTATTTGCGACAATATGTTATCAAGTTCTTCATGACAACGATTTACATTGATTTTGAAATCTTTAGATATTCTTAAACGTATTTTATTTAATTCAGGTTGCAAAGTTCGTACAAAAAAACGATTTAAAAAAGGGGAAGATAAAATACTTTCGTTACTGCTTATTAAATAAGGGTCTTTGTCTATGTTATTGCTGTTAAAACAAAATACATGGTCAATAGGAACAAAAGCGTTTGATTTTAAATCATAAAGGAGATTAAAGTTTTCGAAATGCCGGTCTTCATTACATAGCCATATATCAAATAATCCAACTTTAAGAAAGGTGTCACTTCCTGTGAGGTTTTCTTTCTTTAAAAGTGAAGACTCCAAACTATGATAGCAGAAACTCCTCTTGTGAAAAATCTTGAAAATACGGAATATATGAACATACTTTTAGATGGCAAGGGTTCATTAAAAGAATGTTTCTCCGAAATTCAACATAAAATAATACTGGAAGAATTTGAAACAGCCAATTATAACGAAGAAAAAATACCAACTAAAATAAAAAAGGCGATTAGAAATAAAGATATCCCTTCAATTTTCTTAAATTTGGCACAAAAATATTTTGATTCTAAATCCAACCGGATTTTGGTTTAATAGGTTTTAAGTATATATAATTGAGTTTTTAATCTTTTATTATCAAATTTTATTAAATAACAGTTGGGGGCGATTAAAAATATTTTTCTGTTTTTTTTTCGTCAGATAAAGAAAAATTAAAAATAGTAGTTAAAGGAATATCTAATGCTCTTGCAATTGCAAATACAGTACTCAAAGTAGGATTTATGCGGACAGTTTCTATACGTGCTATCTGGCTTAATGAAATACCTGCTTCGTATGCTAGCTGGCTTTGAGACACGCCTGCCTCATGCCTTAACTTCTTTAACTGCACAGAAAAGGCAATAAGTCCTGATCTATCGAATATTAACTTTCGTGTATTAGTGTCCCTTATTTTCACGAAGGAAAATTACGTGTTTAGAAAAAAAAAAATATAGCACATGTGCTATTATATAAAAAATAATTATATATTTGCCCAAAAATAAAAAAGTGGAGTTCAGAAACCACTATAAAAACGGGGCGGCACCGAAAGGCCAAACGAGTAGGACAAAAACAAAATCAAAATTTATGTATTGCAGAAATTGTGGAAACGAAGTTTCCGAAAAAACCGTAATGTGCGTTGCTTGTGGCACTCCGCCAAAAGCAGGTAATAAATACTGCTATAATTGTAAAACAGAAACAGCAGCAAACGCAATAATTTGTATGAAATGTGGCGTGAGTTTAAAAGGAGAAAATGTAATTGAAGGAGAAGGAAAAGACTGGTTGACAACCCTTCTTTTATGTGTTTTCCTTGGATGGCTTGGCATTCACAGGTTTTATACAAAGCATAATGGTATTGGTGTTGCTCAACTTTTAACTTGTGGCGGTTGCTTTATTTGGAATCTCATTGACCTTATTCAAATAATTAATGGGACTTTCACAGATGCAGACGGACACAAATTGGTTAAAAAGTAAGAAACCTCAACATAATATAAAGAGCATTGGTATTTTATTAATTCCAATTGCTCTTTATTTTGTGCCTATGGATTGGCTCAAACACCAACAATCAGTTTGTTTGTTCAAAAATCTTACTGGCAATGACTGCTACGGTTGCGGTATGACAAGAGCAATATTGTCTGCATTACATTTTCAGTTTGGTCAAGCTTTTCATTACAACAAATTATTTGTAATAGTTTTACCTTTGCTTATTTACATTTGGACAAAGACACTTATAAGAACAGTGGACAGAAAAAACCTGCATAAGCTGGTTTAAGAAATGGTGGCTGACGAGCAATTTGGTAGTTAAGTTTTTCAAATTATTTAAACAATTTCCCATGTTGCATAGCCAGTACTTTTTATTTTTCCTTCAATTCTTAATGAACTTAAAAAAATTGTTATTTTATTTGTAAATAGTTATGTAGTTATAGTTCTGTCATTTTAATTCAAATAACTTGATTAATTGGAATGTTTATTAAATTTTACCACCCCATTGCCATTACCACCAATTCGGCGATGTCATAATTAAAAATTTCTTCTTCTTTGTTTTTGTATTTTAAGCCATCGGTAAGCATTGTCATGCAAAACGGACAGGCGGTTGCAATTATGTTGGCTTTTGTTTCCAAAGCGTCTTCAGTTCGTTCAATAAAAACTTCTTTATTTCCTTTTTCGGCTTCCTTAAACATTTGTCCGCCACCGGCACCGCAACATAGTGCAAAACTTTTACTGCGTTTCATTTCAACTTTTGTTGCTCGAATTGCATTAAGCACAGTTCTGGGAGCATTATATTCGCCATTTGCCCTACCTAAGTAACATGGGTCGTGAAATGTAATAAGTTTATCGTTAAATTTATCAGATTTAATTTTTAGCTTTCCACTATCAATAAATGATTGTAAAAATTGTGTATAATGTATAACTTCGTATTTTCCGCCTAAGTCGGGATAGTCGTTTTTAAATATATTATAACAATGAGGACAAATTGTTAATATTTTCTTTACATTATAAGTTGTAAATGTATTAATATTTGTTAGTGCCTGCATTTGATAAAGCATTTCGTTACCAGCTCTGCGAGCAGGATCGCCTGTACAGGTTTCTTCTTTACCAAGCACAGCATAACTAATATTTAAGTGATGTAAAATTTTAGCAAAAGCACGAGCGACTTTTTTATACCTGTCGTCGAATGCACCTGCACAACCTACCCAAAACAAGTATTCGGGTTGTTGCCCTTTTGCAGTAACTTCTGCCATTACCGGAACTTCTATATTCATATTTTTATGTTTTATTATTTATAATTTTTGTTTAAAGTTTATTGTTAAAAAATGTTTACCCCGTTGGATATTTGTTTTTATTTTCACTCCGTTGTTCAATGGGATTATCCTACGGGGTGAATTGTTCTATGTTCAAAAAAGTTCAAAAAGTTTATTGTTTTACGTTTACTGTTTCGAGTTTATGGTTCGTGGTCATACTTTGTCATTCATGGTCATACGGCTATTATATGTGAGCATACAATTGAGTGACCATTGTTTGACTATTGTGTGACCATTGTTAATATTGTTCATTATTCTTTGTTTCATTTTTATTTAACCATTTAGCAATTTCTATTTATTTCAATCTATTTCTACTTATTTCATTTTTATTTGTTCATTTTTAATTGCTTTCACTACTTAATACTTTGTACTTAATACTTAATACTTTTTAGTTAGTTGTTAAATCTTTAGCCCAAAGCATTCTGTCTTCCGACGAAAATTGCCAAGGAGCACCGTTGTTTTCAATATTTGTAAACATAACATTAAGCATAGCAGGTGCAGCCGATTCTTCCATTACCAAATATCTGCGCATAAAAACAATCATTTCGGGATGATTAATATTTACCGGACATTCTTGTGCACAAGCATTACAAGTAGTACAAGCCCAAATTTCTTCGGTAAAAATATAATCTTTAATAAGTGATTTGTTATCGCTAAATGTTTCACCTTCTTTTAAAAGATGAGGTGCTTTTTCTTTCATTCTGGCTCTTAAATCAATCATTATTTTGCGTGGCGAAAGTTTCTTACCAGTTATATTTGCCGGACACGACGCAGTACATCTTCCGCACTGAGTGCATGAAAGCGAATCTAAATAATTTTTCCACGTAACATCTTCGCAATCTTTAACACCAAACCTTTCAATTTCGGCTGGTGGTTCGGTAGGTTCTGCAAAAGCGGTTTCGGGGTTCATCATTGATTTAACTTCCTTAGTTATATTGTCCATATTTGGAAGTTTCCCGAGTGGCTCTAAACGACTGAAAAAAACATTCGGTACCGACATAAATACGTGAAAATGTTTAGAGTATGGCAACACATTCATAAAAATAAAAATTAGCGAGATGTGTGACCACCAATTAATTTCGTATCCTGATTTTATAGTTTCAGAATCAGTAATGTTTAAAATATTTGATAAATAACTACTTAATGGATAAAGACTTTTTGCTTCTTCGGGTATCATTAATGCCGAAAAAGTATTCATTCCAATTAAACTCACCATTAAAAATAAAATAAGTGAAAGTGCAATGTTTGCATCAACATGCGATTTGTGTTTCATTTCTATTCCGCTAAATCTTTTTACTTTTAAAACTGTTCTGCGTGCAAGAAAAATAATTATCGCAAAAAATATTATAAATGCAAAAATATCGCCCGAAACAATAAATATTTTATAAACAATTCCTAAAACCGAAAAAGATTTTTCGTTTCCCGAAAAGCCATCGAGCATCATTTCTAAACTTCCAAATAAAATTACGCAAAAACCCCAAAAGACTAAAGCATGCAATAAACCAATTACAGGTCGTCGTAAAATTTTAGTTTGAAAAATTGCAACATTTAAAGTTACTGCGATTCTTTTACCCAAGTGCCTTATCTTAAATGGCTTAGTTAACTTTAAATATTTGTAAATTTTGAAGAATGAATAAAACAGCATACCAAACGAAAGTGTCGATATTACTATAAAAACAATTTGTTTTAGCATAAAATTAATATGTTAATAAACAATGATTAAATACAGAATTTGATTACGAATATTTATAATAATTTTGTAATATTAATAAATCTTAATATTATGAGCAAAAAAATTATTTTAACAATTAATCCAGGTTCAACTTCTACTAAAATTGCTTTATATAGTTCTAACGATATAATTTTCTTAAAAAACATTCCACATTCGTTTGACGATTTAAATAATTATGCTCGCATAAGCGACCAGTTTAAATTCAGAAAAGATATTATTTTAAAAGAACTTAAAGATGCACATATTGACATTTCTACAATACAGGCAATTGTAGCAAGGGGCGGACTTTTAAAACCAATTTCTTCGGGTGTTTACGAAGTAAACGATAAATTACGACACGACTTAATACATGGAATTCATGGTCAACATGCAAGTAATTTAGGCGGTTTAATTGCTGCCGATATAGTAAAATTAATACCCGGAGCTAAAGCATTTATTGCCGACCCTGTTGTAGTTGATGAGCTTGACCCAATAGCAAGAATATCGGGGCATCCCGAGTTTCAACGAATATCAATTTTTCATGCTTTAAATCAAAAAGCAATTGCACGTATGCATGCTCTTGCTGTGGGTAAAACTTACGAAGAAATGAATTTAATTGTAGCACATCTTGGAGGTGGAATTACTGTTGGAGCCCATAAAAATGGTCGTGTTATTGATGTAAATCAAGGACTCGATGGCGAAGGTCCATTTTCGCCAGAACGAAGCGGTACCTTGCCTGTTGGCGATCTTGTACGACTATGTTTTAGTGGCAAATATACACGCGATGAAATATTAAGAATGATTACCGGACAAGGCGGATATGTAGCTTATCTTGGTACAAACAGTGCTTTCGAAATAGAACAAAGAATAAATAAAGGTGATGATAATGCTAAACTTATTCAGGAAGCTATGGCATATCAGGTTTCTAAAGAAATTGGTGCAATGAGTGCAGTATTAGATGGAAAAGTTGATGCGATTTTACTAACAGGTGGTTTAGCTTATAATAAATCATTTGTAAATTATGTGAAAAGCAAAGTAGGATATATTGCAACAATTGGCGTTTATCCCGGCGAAGACGAAATGCGTTCACTTGCTAAAAATGGACTAATGGTTCTCGAAAACGAAATAGAGCTGAAGATTTATGAATAAATGGGTTACTGTTCAGATTTAGGACATATAAGGTATAGGGATATAAGGTATAGTGGTATATTAAATTTGTTACCTCTCAAAAAGATATTGAACCAATTTTAATTATATGCCTTTATACCTTATACCTTTATACCCGAACAGAAACATAAATGGTTATTTAAAAATGTCGTTAAACATAAATTTTCATTTCATTGTAATTTAGGATATGTATATATTTACACATTTAAAAAAATAAAATAAAATTATTTTAGAATGAAAAATATAATAAATATTCCTGAATGTAAAGACTGTGCAATATGCTCAAATTCATTGTTTTTGCATTTAACTCCTGAGCAATTAGCTGAATTAAATTTCGATAAAGGTTGCGATGTTCATAAACGTGGAAATATCATTTATCACGAAGGAAGTCGGGTAAATGGTGTTTATTGTGTTAATAAAGGTATAGTAAAATTATATAAAACCGGACTCGAAGGTCGCGAACAAATTATAAGATTTGCTCAAAAAGGCGAAATGATTGGCTATAGGTCGCTATTAAGTGGCGAACATGCCTGTCATAGCGCAAAAGTTTTAGAAGATGCTGTACTTTGTTATGTTCCCGAAGAAATACTTTTCGAAATGCTTCGTAAAAATTCCGATTTTGCTATTGGATTATTACAATTTACATGCAGAGAGTTAGGTGAAGCAAATTCTTTTATTACAGAAATTGCACAAAAAACTGTAAGAGAGCGACTTGCCGAAGTCTTGTTTATATTAAAAAGTAATTTTGGTATTGATGACGATGGAGTATTACAAATTTCGCTTACTCGCGAAGAATTAGCTAACATGATTGGCACTGCAACCGAGTCGGTTATACGACTTTTAAGCGAATTTAAAGATGATAACCTTATCGAAATAAATGGGCGAAAAATTAAACTTTTGAATCAAAAATTACTTAAGAAAACAGCAAATATTTACGATTAATCACTTAAAATACTCGAAAGTTGAGTAATCTATTAAAAAATATTGGAAATTTTTATTTAGATGGTTTTAAAAATATGAGTATTCTTAATAAAAAGCTATGGCTCATAATTTTTATAAAATTATTTATAATATTTGCAATATTAAAAGTGTTTTTCTTTCAGGATTTTTTAATAAGTAATTTCGATAACGACCGGCAACGAAGCGAATATATAATTAATTCTCTTACAGAAAAATAGCATGACAATCGCAGATATTTCTTTAGTAGATTGGTCGAGAGCACAATTTGCCTTAACAGCTATTTATCATTGGCTCTTTGTTCCATTAACATTAGGACTCTCTTTTATAATGGCAATAATGGAAAGTGCTTACGTTATTACAAAAAACGAAGAATGGAAAAAAATCACAAAATTCTGGATGGGCTTATTTGCAATAAACTTCGCAATTGGAGCGGCTACTGGAATAATTTTAGAGTTTGAATTTGGCACAAATTGGTCTAATTATTCGTGGATTGTTGGCGATATATTTGGAGCACCACTTGCTATTGAAGGAATAATGGCGTTTTTTTTAGAAAGCACTTTTATAGCATTAATGTTTTTTGGCTGGAACAAAGTTGGTAAAAAAACTCATTTACTTTCTACTTGGCTTGTTGCAATTGGCTCTACGCTATCTGCTTGGTGGATTTTAGTTGCAAATGCTTGGATGGATAATCCTGTCGGAATGGAATTTAATCCCGAAACAGCTCGTTGCGAAATGGTTCATTTTTGGGAGATTGCTTTATCGCCTTTTGCAATTCATAAGTTTTTCCATACAATAACTTCAGCTTATCTTGTTACTGCTTTATTTGTAGTAGGGGTAAGTTCTTGGTATTTAATAAAAAAACGGCATGAAAGTTTTGCAAAAAAAAGCATTTTGGTTGGAGCTGTTTTTGGATTTGTTGCTACGATGTTAGTAATAATTTCTGGTGACACCTCAACGTATCAGGTAGCACACAAACAACCCATAAAATTAGCTGCATTAGAAGGATTATATGTCGGTAAAACTAAAGCCCCAATAATAGCTTTAGGCATTTTAAGAAAAAATATTCCAATTAGCGACACAGTAAATCACTTTGTTTTTAAAATGGAAATGCCAGGAATGTTATCAAAACTTGGATTTCGAGATAAAAATGCATTTGTTCCTGGAATTTATGATCTCGTATATGGAAATCAATATCAAGGAATTGAACCTGTGCTTAAAAGAATGGAGCGTGGAACTATTGCTTTGATTGCATTAAACAGATATAAGGAGGCAAAAAAAGATGCCGATACAACTGAAATGCGTTTAGCATTATCAGATTTTAAAACAAATTTTCCCGATTTAGGTTATGCTTACTTTGATAAACCAGAAGATGTGGTACCAAATATACCAATTACTTTTTATTCATTTCACCTAATGGTTGGGTTAGGATTTTATTTTGTTCTTTTGCTATTTGTTATTCTTTTCTTTTTATGGCGAAAAACATTAATCAGAAGAAAATTAATTTTATGGTTAGCAGTATTTACAATACCACTTGGATATATTGCATCGGAACTGGGTTGGGTAGTTGCCGAAGTTGGACGACAACCATGGGCTATTCAAAATATATTACCCGTTTCAAAAGCTACATCACATATTAATGTTTCAAATGTTCAAATAACATTTATTTTGTTTGCAGTATTATTCACAATATTACTTATTACCAATGTTAAAATTTTATTAAAACAAATTAAAAACGGACCTAAAGAATAATTTTTATGTTTGAAACATTATCATTACAAGCACTTCAGCAATATTGGTGGCTCATAATTTCTTTACTTGCTGCTTTTTTAGTTTTTTTGTTATTTGTGCAAGGTGGGCAAACACTATTATACCAAATAGCAAAAACAGAAGATGAAAAAACTCTGTTAATAAATGCTTTAGGAAGAAAGTGGGAATTAACATTTACTACATTGGTTACTTTTGGAGGAGCATTTTTTGCTTCGTTTCCGCTTTTTTATTCTACAAGCTTTAGTGGGGCTTATTGGTTATGGATGTCTATATTATTTGGGTTTATTGTTCAAGCTGTTTCTTATGAATATAGAAAAAAAAATAAAAATTTTATTGGCTCAAAATCTTATGAATATTTTCAGATTGCAAATGGCGTTTTAGCAACTTTCTTTTTAGGAATTATAGTTAGCACTTTTTATACCGGCTCTCTATTTACAATAGATAAATATAACTTAAGCACGTGGATATCTAGTTATTATGGATTAGAGGCTTTATTCAATTTTCAAAACATATTTCTTGGTCTTACAATATTTTTCTTATCAAGAACAACAGGGGCAATGTTCTTTTTAAAATATATTGATAATATTGAAATTAACACCAGGGCTTCAAAACAAATATTAATTAACGGAATAGCATTTGTTATATTCTTTGTGTTATTTGTAATTATTTTATTTACTAAAGAAGGTTTTACTGTTGACCCAAATTCAGCAATTGTATCAATGCAAAAATATAAATATCTAAATAATTTTATACAAATGCCTTTTGTTTTAATAATATTTATTTTGGGAGTTTTATTTGTTTTATTTGGAATTTATAAAGGAGGTGTAAAAAAATCGTCAAACTCTTTTTGGATTACTGTTATAGGAGTTCTGCCAGTTGTTTTTTCGTTATTTTTAGTTGCAGGATTTAATAACACTCCTTTCTATCCATCAACATCCAATTTACAATCGTCTTTAACTATTGTAAACGCTTCATCTAGTAAATATACACTTATTTCTATGAGTTATGTTTCGCTTTTATTACCTGTTGTTATTGCATATATTGTTTATGTTTGGAAAGTATTATCAAAAAACAAAATAAATAAATCGGAATTAGAACAAACAGGGCATGTTTATTAATTATCTTTGATAAAAAATAATACAGATGAAACATTCATACTCAAAAATTTTGATATACAAGAAAATAATTATCTTTGCAAAAATATAAACATATATGTGTTTAGTTTCAGGTTTCAGGTTAGGAGTTTTTAATAACCTTAAACTGAAAACTAAAAACTCTAAACCTCAAACTAATAAAAATGAACTAATTAATAAAACATAAATAAATGAAATGATGATTTCAAAAAGAGTAGAAAAAGAATTAAATAAACAAATTAATGCCGAATTTTATTCGGCATATCTTTATTTATCAATGTCGGCATGGTGCCAAATTAAAAATCTTAATGGATGTGCAAATTGGATGCATGTTCAATATCAGGAAGAAACAGCCCATGCACTTAAATTATACGATTATATAATTGAGCGTGGAGGAGTTGTAAGTTTTGACGCAATTGCTTCGCCCAAAATTAGTTGTAAAAATATTATTGATATTTTTGCCGAAACACTAAAACACGAACAACATGTAACTTCGTTAATAAATAATTTAATGAATGTCGCAATTTCTGAAAAAGACCATGCAGCAACAAATTTTCTGCAATGGTTTGTTAACGAACAGGTTGAGGAAGAAGCAAATGTTACAGTAATACTTGAACAATTAAAAATGATTGATGGTAAAGGTTCTGCCTTACTAATGCTTGACCGCGAAATGCAACAAAGAGTTTTTGTTCCAATTGCTAAAGTATAAAATTAAATATTTTTTTGCCCAATTATTATTGGTAGTTTTTAAAAAGCTAATTGTTTAAAAATTAATTTGTAGTGAATTGTAAAAATATTAAATTTGTAATTTTTATTTATATTTTTGCAAAATTGTTTTAATATAGTATTTTTATCTTTTTAAAAAAGAGCTATGCAGAACGAGCACGAAAAAGTTTTAAATTTTGTGTTAACCTTGTTTAAGGCTATGCAAAAAGATAACCTTGGTTATGTGTATAGAGGGAGGTTTACTCAAGATATTACAGATAATATACTTGCACTTACCGAAAATAAACTCGAAAAAGAAGAACAATCGGCTAAAATTAAAAAACGTGTTTACAGTATTTTAGTTGAATGTTTACAAAATATAACCCGGCATCAGGACGATGCAAAAGTTGATTCGCCCGACAGTAATGGGTTGTTTGTTATTCAAAAACACGACGAAAAATATTTTATTACTACTGGTAACTTAGTAATGAATGACAATATTGATTATATCAAGAACCTAATCGAAACCATTAATGGTTTAGAAAAAGAAGATCTAAAAGATTACTATAAAATGGTGTTAGAAGATGGTTCTTTGTCTTCAAAAGGTGGTGCTGGATTAGGACTTATTGATATGGCTCGTAAATCGGGAAATAAATTGCTTTATCAATTCAGACCTATTGACGATAAATCTTCGTTCTTTTATTTACATACAATACCATCTCTCGAAGGGTTGGATTTAAAATCGGGAAATAAAGCCGAAAGTTTAAATAATATTATTGATATACATAATACTCTTAATAAAAAAAATATTCTTTTAGTGTCAAATGGTCCGTTTAATCAAGAAAGTTTAATGATTTTATTAGGTTCTTTAGAAGGTCAAATGACAGGCACAATTAGTCATAAAAAGAAAGTGTTTTTTGTAGTTGTAGAAATGTTGCAAAATATTGTAAAACATGGCTTTAATGCCGATTCAAATTGTCTGGGTATGCCAGGTATTTTTATAATTAGCGAACACGAAGGTCATTATACAATTACTACTGGAAATTATGTTAATGCTTATAAATACGAATCACTTAAAAACAAAATAGAAAACGTAAACAATCTTTCTAAAGAAAAACTTGACGAATATTTTAATAAATGCCTTTTCGATTTTGAAATTGATAGTTCAAAAAAAGCTGGTTTAGGTATAATTGATTTACGTATAAAAAGCGGAAATCCAATTGCCTATAGTTTTAATAAGGTGTCAAACGAAGCTTATTTTTTCTCGTTACACACTACAATTAATAAAGAATAAAATGCCCGAGAAACTTATTATAGATTCAACTGAAGACACGCCTAAAGTTATTTTTGATGCAGAAAATAAAATTTTCCAGATTTCGGAGCGTTCACTACCCGAAAATGCAATTGGATTTTACGAATCGCTTTTAAACTGGCTTACGCAATATTCTAAAAATCCGATTGAATTAACGATTTTCGATTTTAAATTAGAATATTTTAATACCGCATCAGCAAAACAAATTGCAAAAATATTGTTAATTCTCGAAAATATTGGGAAAAAAAAGAACGTAGTTATCAATTGGTACTTTAAAAAAGAAGATGCCGATATGCTTTCTTCCGGTACACGTTTCTCAAAACTTATTAACCTAAACTTTAACTTTGCCGAATATTAATTAGTGTCTGTCCATAAAGTCAAAGATTTTCAAAAATGAAAGCCCAAAACCTCAAGACCCAAGTCTCAAATCCCAAGCTCCAAACTCGAACATTATGAATCAGACACTGACTTTATGGACAGGCACTAGTGGTTATATGACAAATGAATTAAGGACAATTTTTAATTTTTAAAATACATCATTAATAATAATTACTCAATTGTATTTATTGCAAGCGTGAATGCTTGCTTTTTTTCGTTTACAGTATTTCTAACAATTCGCTCAATTTATTAATTTCATAAGTTGGAGTGCAATTTGTTTTTTTATTATTAGGATTAAAAAAAACCTGAGCAATATTGCAATTTTTAGCTCCTTCAACATCTGCTAACTCATCGTCGCCAATCATTAAACAATTTTCGGGATTAACATTTAATTGCTCAAGTACATAATTATAAAACACTTCAGAGGGTTTCATTTGTCCTGCTTCTTCGCTTGTAAAAACACGCTCAACATATTTATCTAATTTACAATTAACAACTTTAATATGTTGAATTTCTTTAAAACCATTTGTTAAAATAAATTGCTTATAGTTTTTACTTAATACAGATAAAGTTTCGATAGTTCCGGAAAATAAATTTGTACTTTTTGAACTAAGTACAACATATATTTCACCTATTTTTTTGGCTAACTCAACATCGTCGCAATTAAATTGGGAAAGGGTATCGTAAAAACGTTTCCACCGAAGTATGTCTTTAGAAATTTCACCTAACCTGTATTTCTCCCATAATACGCTGTTAACCTGATGATATGCTCTGCTGAAACCGAAAAAACTTTTAAAATACATTTTTAGTCCAAATTCAATATAAATTTCAAGCAAAACTTCAGCAGCATTTGTTTCAAAATCCCAAAGAGTTCTGTCAAGGTCGAAAAAAAGATGTGTGTATTTTTTCATGTGTTTATTTTTTTAGTTTACTGATACTCAATTTATTATATTTTTCAGATTGATGTAGATTGAAGAAGATTGATAGGATTGATAAAGACGTTCTCCAATCTTGTCTTCTCAATCTATTCAATCTTGTTTTCTCAATCTTTTCAATCTTATTTTCTCAATCTTATCCCTTAA
>MENF01000172.1 GCA_001769035.1 Bacteroidetes bacterium GWA2_32_17 | reverse complement strand
AAAATGGTTGTTAATATACACAAAAATGAGCCAATTTATTCACTAAAATTCTACAAGCAAAAATATTAATTGTATTATTTATCCCCAATTTTTTGAATAGCTATCGTAGTTCCTACAATAGAAAAAACGCTTACAAAAGGTGCTATTAACATTCCGCAAAATGGGAACATCATTGATAAAGCAAAAATTAAACCGCCCGAAACAGCAATTCCTTTATTTTTCCGTACAAATTTTACACTTTGTTTAATATTTAATTTTTTACGTTCCAATGAGTAATCCATAAACGAAAATCCGTAAAAATATGCTGACACAAAAAATAATATTATTGAGCTTAGTAAAGCTACTAACCACCCAATTACCGGTATAAATGAAAATATAAAAATCAGAATAATTATTAAGAGTTCATAAAATATATTTCGCAATGTTATTAAAATTCCTCTTACTATATCTCTTATCCATTGCTCACCATTAAAAGGATAAGTTTTACCCGTAATTATTTTTTCGGTTTTTTCGGATAAATAAGCAAAAACAGGCGACATTAATATTAGAATAATATATCCACCAAAGTATAAAAATATTGAAAAGAAGAGCATCTTAACAAATAGCCAGATAAAACCGCTGATAAAGCCCTTAATAGCTAAAGCATACCATGAAGTTGAATTGAGATTTGCTAAATTTAATAACCATATTTGCGATTTTTTTATTGCTATATCGGTAAATTCAGTTCCTACCCATAAAAGTAAAATATTAAGTGCTAAAGGAAATATTAAAGTCCACCAAAGACCTTTTGAGAAAACAAAACCAATTGCTTCAAAAAAAGTTTTAAACCCTAAACCAAATTCTTTCCAGAAACTCATTTTGTGTTATTTATGATGAACCTTATAAAAGAAAATTAAATACCAAATATCAAAGCATAAAATAGTGAACAGTTGGCAGGAGGCAGTAAGCGGTTGGCGATAAACAATTGTATGACTATGAATGACAACTGTGTGACTATGTATGACAACTGTATGACTATGAATGACAATGAACTTTTAAATACCAAAACTACAAACTCGAAACCCGAAACTCGAAACTTTAAACTCGTAACTTTTATAAATTTACTTTTTAAGTTTTCTTTGCTTTGCCATTAACTCTAACCGTTCCTGAAATTTACTTTTCTTCACAGGGTTCTTTTTGTTCTCATTAAGTTTTGCAAGAATTGCTTTTTCGTCAACAAAGCGGCGAATTAAATACATTTGAGCAAATGTAAATAAGTTGGCGAGAAGATAATAATAACTTAAGCCGGAAGCATAGCTATTAAACATAAACAAGAACATTACCGGCATAAGATACATCATAACTTTCATACCGGGAATGCTTGTGCTTTGCGGGTTCATTTTATTTTGCTGGTAAGTATATATTATTGTACTTGCGGTCATTAATAAGCAAAACAAACTAACATGGTCGCCATAAAATGGAATGTCGTAACCAAAGTTCCATACCGAGTCATAAGACGACAAATCGGTTGCCCACAAAAAACTTTTCTGACGTAATTCTATTGATGCAGGAAAAAACTTGAACATAGCAAATAAAATCGGCATTTGAAGTGCCATTGGCAAACAACCTCCTAACGGATTCACTCCCACTTTTTTATAAAGTGCCATGGTGGCTTGTTGTCGTTCCATTGTTTTATCTTTAGGAATGCGGGCATTTATTTCATCAATCTGTGGCTTAAGCACTTTCATTTTTGCTGTTGATAGATATGATTTATATGTGAGTGGAAATAATACTAACTTTATAATGAGTGTTAAAAGAAATATTATTAAACCATAACTTGCAATAAATCCGCCGAGAAAATTAAAAATAGGAATAACAGCAAATCTGTTAATCCAGCCAAAAATTCCCCAGCCAAGAGGCACAAGTTTTTCTAAATCGGGCATTTCTTGTTTAGCTAATGTGTTATAGTGATTTGGTCCGAAGTAAAAAGTTAAATCGCGCGATTCGCTTGGTTTTCTATCAAAGGGTATTGTTATTTCAGATTTAAATATTTTTATCAGGCGTTTTTGCGAACCAATGTATTTGTTAGAGCTAACTGTAGCACTTAAAAAAACATCATTTGCCATAAGTACTGCACTAAAAAACTGCTGTTTAAATGCGAGCCATTTTACTTTTGTACGTAAATCTTCTTTACTGTCTGTTGTTTCCGACAAATAATCTACTTCATCATCAAGGTACTTATAATATACAGTTGTGTAACTGTTTTCAAAATCTTTCCCTTTTTCCTGCTGACTAACAAATATATCCCAATTTAAAGACATAAAATTTGCATTATTGGTAATAACTTTATCGAAACCAATTGTGTTAATTCTGAACTTCATTTTGTAAGAGTTTGGCGGGAGTTCGTAAACAAATTCGAGGTACTGTCCTTTGCCGGCATTTAAACGCATTGTAATTTTTTGTGACGATTGAACGGCTTTTAAAAGACTGTCGGAAGTATTTGGCTCGAAAAACAAATTATTTGTAGAAATACTTTTATTTTGCGAAAAAAAGTTAAGTCCAAAAACTGTAGAATCGCCATCAAAAAGAATAAGTGGAAGCGAGTCGTAAGTTTTATATTCTTTTAATTCTACAGAATATGGACGCCCTCCTAAAGTAGAAAATTTTATTTTTATTTTATTGTTTTCTAATGTTATGAATTTTGTTGTTCCTTCTGCTGCTTTGCTAAAATCGCCATATATATCTTCGTTCTTTTTTTCTATTAACGAATCAGGTAAAACTTGACTTGCAGAATCATTAGAAGTTAAAGTTGGCACTGAATTTTCTACTGTTGATAGTTGTAGTGCAACAGTTTTTAAAGAGTCGTTAATTACTTTTTCAATCGAATCGCGTTGTTGTTTTGCTTTTGTTACTTCTTCTTCTGAAGGCTGATTAACCCATGCAAAAATTCCAAATATTACTACAATTAATATAATTCCTATTACAGTATTTTTATCCATTTCTAAAATTTTATAAGTCGCAAAAATACAAAAAAGAAGGTAAAAACAATCCGATTTTTAAAACTTATAAGTTAAATTAACTTTAATAGTAAATAGCTATACATTGATAATAAGCATTATGTATATTTGTTTATAAATTAATTTAAAAGTTGGTTCATCATTATTATCATTTTTTTTACTTTTATGCCAATATTTAATATTAAAATCATGAAAAAAATATTTGCTCTGTTAATCACATTAGTTATAACTCAAGTTAACCTTGTAATTGCTTTAAATCCAGTTAGAACATATTCGGTAAAACCATCAGATTTTGGAATGAATTACGAAGAAATTAAAATTAAAACTGATGATGGGTTGCTTTTAAATGCATGGTATTTTCCATCGAGTCAGACTTCTTATAAAATAATGGTTTTAAGCGACGATGGTAATGGAAACATGTCTGATTTGATGGAGCAGGTTTCTGTGTTTCTTTCGCTGGGTTACCATGTATTAGCTTATGATTATCGCGGGTTTGGCACAAGCAGCGATTTTGAAATTAAGCCAAATTTTTACATTTATTCTCAATTTCAAAAAGATTTGAATTCAGTTGTTGATTATCTGAAAAAAGAAAAAACGAGTATTCCAAAAATTCACCTTTATGGAGTTGGCATGGGAGCCGGACTTTCTATTGCCGTTGGGGCAAACCGTAATCTGGGAACTATAATTGCCGATTCGCCTTATACAACTTTCGAATTAGCAAAAACCCGCTTAAAAGAAGCTAAAAATATTGATGTGTTGGTTCCACTTGGCTACAATAAGGTTGAGTGCGAACCAAAATATGCACTCGAAAGTAAAGGAGGGCAATTAAGCAGTGTTTTGTATATTATTGGCGATAAAGATTTGGTTTATACACCTAAAGACATAAAAGAACTAATGAAAATAAGAAGCAGCATTTCATCAATTTACGTTGTTAAAAACAGCAACGGCGATAATAACTTATCGGCTGATAAAGAAAAATATTTAGCAGAAATTAAAAGCTTCCTAAAATTATAATTTAACTTTTAAAGATTCTTTGTCAAATTCTAGTGGAAGCAGGTTAGATGCATCATCAACACTGTGTATGCAGTTTTGCCCGGCAAAAAATAATTTAATTTGTGTTTTTTGTTTTCCTTGACTTTCTAAAATAACTTGCCTGCATGCACCGCAGGGATATATAGGATTTAAAACTTCTTTTTTATTTTGAAGTGCAACAATAGCAATTGCCTCAACTGCAACTTTTGGGTATTGAGCATTGGCATAAAATAAAGCGACTCTTTCAGCACACAAACCCGAAGGGTAAGCCGAATTTTCCTGATTATTTCCCGTAACAATTTTACCGTTTGCAAGTAAAACCGCAGCACCAACCATAAATTTTGAATAGGGAGCATAAGCATTTAATGCAGTTTTTTTCGCATTAATTATAAGATTTTTAATGCTTTCGGGAAGTTCGCTTTCGCTGTTATATTCGGTATAAGATATTGTAAGCTTTTTTTGCTTCACTGCTTTTTGGGATTTGATTGAAAAGCAAAGGTATAAATTATTTTAAATATTTTTTATAATTTTAGTTGTTATAATTTAATGAATAATTTGTATTTTTGTAGAAACAATAATATATGAAAACAAAATTTAAACTTTTAATGGTATTATTTGTTATTATTCAAACAATTGCAATTTCAACAAATTCGTTTTCACAAAACTGGGCACCAGTAAAAACAGGAATAACAAGCAACTTTAGTTGTGATACTTCGCATATTATTTTTTCGGTTTGGGTTGATTCAATAGATTTTAATGGAACAGATTCGGTTTACTTTTTAAATCGGGTTGTAAGACCATGCGATACTTGCAGTATAAATTATATAGATTCGATTCATCAACAATATCCTGGTTATAGCAATAATTTATTTTTTAGAAATCAGCCACAATTTTTACAAAGAAAAATTAATTGGAATTTGCTTTCGCTTTCAAGTTGGCTTAACGATACTGCAAGCTGGGCGTTATATCCGCAGTTAAATTCCGGTTCAAACTGGTTATTCGATACAATTCATTCTATAACAGCTAATTTATCTGATAAAACAACAGGTTTAGTTTTAGGAATGAACGATTCATTAGAAATAATTATTCTTTCAACAGGTGACTCAATTGTTCTTTCAAAAAATTATGGAGTTGTAAAATTCCCTGCTGTTTTTGGCACTAATTTATACTATCGTTTAATTGGAATTGAAGGGCTTATAAATACCGGGATAAAAGTTCCTGATTTTTTTGATATCTTTAATTACAATGTTGGTGATGAATTTGGATATAGTTACAATTCAATAAATCCTGGTGGCTCGTTTAATTTAACTGACCAATATGTAATTACTCAAAAAGATTCATTTATAGATTCTCTTCACTTTGTTATTTCAGGTATTTGGGATGGTATGTATCAAGATTGGGATAACGGTGGAGTTACTTTTTATAATGGACCATTTACTCATGATTTAAAATATTATTTTGATACTTCATATAGTAGTTATCAAATACAAGAAGAACAAAATTATATTGGCTTTGGCATTAACTTTTTCGATACTCATTCTTTTGAATTTATTAACATATATCAAGGTAGCTGGGATAAAACATTTTCAACAACATTTTTTAATGATAGTTTGCAAAGAATTAGCAAAGAAACCAATCCTGAACTTTTATTTTGTCCTTATGAATATAACGATACTAATGCGAATAAAGATTTACTTATTGAATATCTACCAGGAATAAATGGTAAAACTTATCGTAGCATTGTTACACAGGGCGTTGGATACAATCTTATTGAAGTTAAGGATTTTGAAGTTGAATATTACAAATTACTTGCTTTTTTAGTTTTAAATGGGGACACTATTTTAAACCATTTAACTAATATCTCACCAAAATTTGAATCAAATTTAAAAGTTTACCCAAATCCTGTATATCAAAATTTAATAATAGAAGGATTAAATAACTCCGAATATTTTAAACTTTTCAATTATTCAGGAGAGTTAATATTACAGGAGATAATCAATAATAATTCCGCATCTGAAACTATTAAAATTAATTTGAGCAAACTAAAATCAGGTTTGTATATTCTTCAGCTTGTTACAAAAGATGGAACAATTTGCAAAAAGATAATAAAAGATTAACCTTTTCGATTTTTCAGATTTCAACATCACTTTCTTTATAAAATTATTAAATATTTGTTTTTGCTGTGTTTTTTGCAAGTAAATTTATTACGCAAAAAACAGAAAATGAAAAACTTATTTGTTTTTACATTGTTATTTGTTATTCAATTAACATCTTTTTCACAGAAAACACGAATATCCCGTGCCGATTATATTGCAAAATACAGCGATTGGGCAGTTAGAGAAATGAAACGTACAGGAATACCTGCAAGCATAACTCTTGCGCAGGCATGTCTGGAATCGGATGATGGCAATAGTTGGCTGGCAAGCGAAGCCAACAATCATTTTGGAATAAAATGCCATAGCACATGGACTGGCGATAAAGTTTATAAAGATGATGATGACAAAAATGAATGTTTCAGAAAATATTTTTCTGCAAAAGAATCGTTCGATGACCATAGCGATTTTTTAGTTAACACAAAAAGATATGCAGCTTTGTTTAATCTAAGTTCTCGCGATTATAAAGGATGGGCAAAGGGTTTAAAAGAAGCCGGTTATGCTACAAATCCGAAATATCCCGAGCTTTTAATTAAAATAATTGAAGATAACAAATTGTACGAGTTTGATAAAGGTAAAAAAACTAATATTAATAATTCAGATACCACGAATGTAAAACATAACAGAAAACAAAAGTTAAGTGATGTTGATGGTTTTTCTTTTACAATTTCAGGTCGCGAAATAAAATTAAATAACCGTATAAAATATATTTTGGCAAAAACCGGCGATACGCCTGATGTACTTGCAAAAGAACTAGATATGTTTACTTGGGAGTTGTTAAAATATAATGATTTAACAAATGACTCAATATTGAAGCAGGGACAGGTAATTTATATTCAGCCAAAACGAAATAAAGCTGAGTTTGGTAAAAACACTCATACTGTAAAAGAAGATGAAACATTGTATTCAATTTCTCAATATTATGGGATAAAATTAAATAAGCTAAAGAAAAAAAATAATTTAAACAATGATAGTATAAATATAGGTTCAGTTTTAAATTTGAGAATACATAAGTTTGAGAAATAATAACTTTTAGTTTATAAATTAAACAATATTTTTTTTGCTATGTTTGTAATCAAATTTATCATGTGAAAAAAA
The DNA here is from genome assembly GCA_001769035.1 of Bacteroidetes bacterium GWA2_32_17. Classification (GTDB taxonomy): domain Bacteria; phylum Bacteroidota; class Bacteroidia; order Bacteroidales; family GWA2-32-17; genus GWA2-32-17. The sequence continues at coordinate 9,814 of MENF01000172.1, read as the reverse complement.
TATTACCCCTTTTAATAATATGTCTTTCAATATTATTGTGCAATATTTCTTTTGCTCAAAAAACAAGATTAGACTCATTATTATTGAAGTATAACAAAGAAAAATCTGATACATCAAAAGCGAACTTATCATATTTAATTGGCGAACAATATAAATTATTTAACCCCGATTCTGCTATTTATTTTTATAACAAGTCGTTGGCTCTTTCAAAAGCATTTATATCAAACCCTGAAATTAAATTAAAGTTTGCACAAACTTTAAGTTCAATTGGTTGGGTTTATTGTTTGTATAAAAGTCAATGCGATACAGCATTAGTGCTAATACAAAAATCGTTGAATATATTTTCAGGACTTTCTAAATTATCTGATAAAAATATAACAATCATCTCAAAAAAAGGCATAGCATCTTGCTATTCGAGATTTGGTGTAGTCTATTCAAATAAAGGTATTTACGATAAAGCAATTGACAATTTTCTAAAATCATTAAGAATAAGTGAAGAGTTCAATGATAAAAAGTTTATAGCTGTGTGTTATAATAATATTGGCATTGCTTATTATTATCAAAGTTTGTACGATAAATCAATAGAATATTATCAGAAGTCTTTAAAAATCAGAGAAGAGCTTAATGATGTTTCTGGCATAATGTCTTGCTATAACAATCTGGGATTAATATATTCTGAAAAAGAGTATTATAAAAATTTTAAGTTGGAAAAAAGTGATAGTCTTTTAAATTTAGCAATTCAATATTATCAAAAGTATATAAATTATAGTAAACAATTTAACGATAAGCAAGGATTGGCACTTTGTTATGGAAACATGGCAAATGTACTTACAGACCAAATATTTTATAGTAAAATAAATTTAAACGAGCAAAATGGGTTAATTAATTCAGCTTTCAAATATTATAAAAAATCTTTAAATATATATAAAGAAATTGGTGACAAAAATGGGATGGCAACTGTGCTGGCAAATATATCAGAATTTCATAGTAACATTGCAGATATACTTGTTACTTCTAAAAACAAAAAGACTTTACATTATGCAGAAGCAATAAAATATGGCTTGAAGGCAATAAATATTGCAAACGAAATTAACGCATTACTAACAATTCAGCAAACATCATTATATTTAAAAGACGCATATCAAGCAATAGGAAACGCACAACAAGCTCTAAAGTATGCTAACATTTACATTATTACAAATGACAGCATGTTTAAAGAAGAACAAACTCAGGCATTTGCCGAAATGGAAGCTAAATATAAAGCAGAAAAAAAACAATTAGAGATTGATAAACTTCAAAAACAAAAAGCATTAGACAAAGAAACTATTGCGCGTAAAAATGCTGAAACTAAAAAACAAAAGATGGTTATTTATACTTTTATTTTTGGTTTTATAATTATAATAATGTTTGTTGTAATTATTTCGAGATTGTTTTTACAAAAGAAAAAGGCGAATATTATTCTTTCAAAACAATATGTAGAAATTCAGCAAAAAAATGAAGAAATTATTTCACAACGCGATGAAATTGAGGCACAACGCGATAAGTTAAGTTTACAGAATAATATTCTTACAGAACAAAAGAAAGATATTACCGATAGCATAAATTATGCAAAACGAATTCAACAAGCGTTACTGCCAAACTTTAAAGAAATATTAAGTTCCAAATACAAAGACACAAACTCCAAGTCCCAAGCCCCCTTGGAATTTGGAACTTTAAATTTGGAACCTGAATCATTTGTTTTGTTTAAACCCAAAGACATAGTAAGTGGCGATTTTTACTGGGCAACTCAAACAACAACAAGGGGGCATGCCCAATTAACAACAAGGGGTCATGCCCCCTTGTTAATTATTGCTGTTGCCGATTGTACCGGACACGGTGTTCCTGGTGCATTTATGAGCATGTTGGGAATATCTTTTTTAAATGAGATAGTTCGAAAAAAAGAAATAGTTCAAGCATCGCAGATACTCGATCAATTACGAGTTTCTATTATTGATGCTTTAAAACAAACTGGACAAACAGGAGAGCAAAAAGATGGAATGGACATTTCGTTAGTTGTAATAAATACAACATCTTTGGATTGTCAATTTGCTGGTGCTAATAATCCAATTTATATTGTAAGAGTATCAAAAAACATAACAAAGGAAAAAAACCTAACAGGTTTTGAAACAAGGGGGCATGCCCCCTTGTTGTTAGGTTTAGAGGAACTAAAAGGTGATAATATGCCTGTTTCTATTTACGAACGAATGAATAATTTTACTAATCATGAATTTAAAATTAATAAAGGCGATTCATTATATCTGTTTTCTGATGGTTATGCCGACCAATTTGGCGGTAAAAATGAGCGAAAATTTATGTACAGGGAATTTAAAAAAATAATTCTCGAAAATGCTCATTTACTAATGGAAAAACAAAATGAATTATTAAATACTACTATAGAAAACTGGAAAGGTAACAATAAACAAACCGATGATATAACTGTTCTGGGATTGAGAATATAGTATGCTAAAAATTAATAAAAAAATCGTTAATAGTATTGGTGATAAAACTTAATTGTTCTTCACTTAATTCGGTGTGCATAGGTAGCGATAACACTTTGCATGATAACATTTCGGTAACAGGATAATTTTCGTCTTTAAAATTATATTTACTGTAAGCTTTTTGCCGGTGAATAGGAACAGGATAATAAATCATGCTTGGAATATTTTTATTTGCCAAATGTTTTTGAAGCAAATCGCGTTTATTTTCCTCAACAATTAATGTGTATTGATGAAATATATGAGCAGACCAGCTAACTCTGACAGGTGTTTTTAAAAAAGAAATATTTGATAATTGCTTGTCGTAAAATTTTGCAGCATTATTTCGCAATTTGTTATATTCATCAAGATATTTAAGTTTTACACTTAAAATTGCTGCCTGAATTGTATCTAATCTGGAGTTAATTCCAATCTGGTCGTGATAATATCTAACTGTCATTCCGTGATTTGCAATTGAACGAATATTTTTTGCAAGTTCATCGTTATTTGTTATTAATGCTCCCCCATCGCCAAAGCATCCAAGATTTTTTGAGGGAAAAAATGATGTACAACCAATATCACCAATGGTTCCTGCTTTTTTTATTTTTCCATCTTTAAATTTATAATTGCAACCATTTGCCTGTGCAACATCTTCAACTACAAAAAGCTCATGTTTTTTTGCAATTTGCATTATAGATTCCATATCGGCACATTGTCCAAACAAATGAACCGGAACTATTGCTTTTGTGTGTGGTGTTATTGCTTTTTCTATTGCTTCAGGAGTAATTAAAAATGTGTCAGGATTAACATCAACCAAAACCGGAATAAGCCCCATTAAAGCAATAACTTCGGCAGTTGCAATAAAAGTGAAATCGGCAGTAATTACTTCATCACCGGGCTTTAAACCTAATACCATTAAAGCAATTTGTAAAGCATCGGTTCCGTTTCCGCACGTAATAATATGTTTTGCTCCCAAATAATTTGCTAATTCAGATTCAAATATTTTTACTTTTTCGCCCTTAATAAATGAGGTATCATCAATTACATTAGAAATTGCTATATCTATTTCCGATTTTATTTTATTGTATTGACTTTTTAAGTCAACCATTTTTATATTATCCATAAAATATTTGTTATACAAAGATAATTTAAGAGACAAAACTAAAAAATTTTATTTTTAAACCTTTACTAAACAAGTTAATTCTTTGCATTTGTAAACTTATTAAGAATTTGTATAAATTGAAAAAAGTTTGTGAAGATTGAAAATTATTAACGGTAGAAGCTTGGCACAGTAGCGGTTTTTGAAACACTTCCCTGTCAAACCACTACAAACTTAAACAAAAACTCCCATACTCCCAAATACGCTTTGAATCCGCTATTGTGCTAAGCCTTGCTGTTAGAGGCTGATGTAAAATTCATTAACGATTTTGTTTTAATTTTATTCTTCTATTAGTATTAGTTTTCCTCTCTGAAATATGTTTGAACTATTATTTCGTGCTTCATAGAAATATATTCCCTCGTTTAATTCCCCACAGTAAATAATTGTTTTAGTATTTTTAATTTCTGTCATTTTAATCCTCCGTCCTGTTTGGTCATAGATTATAAAATCAAGTTCTGTAAACCATTCTTTATACATAAACTCCACAGTGAAATTTTTAATGAAAGGGTTGGGATATATTATCATTATCTTATTTATTTGAATATTCTCCTGTAAACTGACATTATTAACAGTAATATCCATGCAGGCCGTATCAGATATGCAACTATCGCCCACTGCCAGGCAAATCGTGTATGTTCCGTTGTTTGTATATGTATGTTGGGGGTTTTGTTCATTAGAAAAAATACTGTCGCCGAAATCCCAATGCCAGTTTTCCGCATTTTGCGAGTTATCCGCAAAACTCACCGTGAGGGCGGAATCAATATACGAAAAAGCAGCCACCGGAGAAAAATTGGGAACAGAATGCCAGGGTGTTTCAAACAACATCCGTTCTGCAATGGGAATACTGTCGCCTGCTGCGGGCGTGTTGTACAGTGCATATCCGTTATGCCCCACGTCGGGTATTACTGCATACTGCCATTGCAGGGTTGTACCTCGTGATATTGCATTAGTATCTGAGAAATTATAAAAAGCAATTGCCCTCTCATATCGGTTATCTCCACCCTGTCCGGGACAAAATCCTTGAAAAGTAGCAGTATCAAGAGTGCCAACCAAAACCGCATAGTTTTCGTTATAGTATTGTTTAACGTGAGAGTTGCAAATTAGAGAGGCTACGGGGATAGTATTCCACTGCCATGATGTTTCGCTACACCCACCATAAACATATTCTACCCCACTTAATCCACAACGATATGATGCCCATAGCATTTGAGTACTGTTAAACATATTTGTACATAATGTGTAATTAGCAGGATCAACGGAGGCTGACATTACAATGGGAATGGAATCGGGAGCAAATTGTCTTATTAGCATATATCGCGTAACAAATTGCCCTCCTTGAGAGAAACCAGTGAGATATATAGAAATATTGTTTCTATTTTCTCTCGTTAAAAAATGACTATAAATTTGTGTGAAGATTTGCGTTGTGTATGTTAAAGATTTGCAACCAGTAGAAGTATCTACTGTCCATTCACTCACATATGCCCAGCCTCCTGCACCAATATGCATAGTAGGGGAAACAATCAACGCATTTCTCCTGTCAGCTATTCCCTGCAAAACAGTGATACCTTCATTACCTGTACCTCCTGTACCATGCACATACCATAAAATTGGACTGTTTATACTATCATAGTTTAGAGGTTTGTAGTAGTAAATATAATAAACACCTTCTTCTATTACTGTATTTGGTGGCGTGTTGATAACAATTGAATCAGAAGAAACACCGTAGGGGATAACTTGTGCAGGAAGCAAATTAACAGCACATAAAAACCATAATAATAAAACTAATGACTTCATTTAAATTACTATTAGAATTATTTTATAAGCGATAACTTAATAACCTTAGTTTTATTATTTATCTGTAGTACACCAAGATAGATGCCTTGAGGTAAATTATCTGTGGTAAATTCAGTTTTATATAGTTTATTTGCAATCGCTGGTTTATTAAATAGTGTAACTACTTTCTGTCCTGAGTAATTATAAACCTGTAGCGAAACATGACTTTCTTCAGATATTGAAAAATTGATAACCGTATTAGTGCTGAAAGGATTGGGATATGCTATAAAAACATCTTCTGATAAAACATTAACAGTATTTTCATTATTGTTTTTTGCATTATCTTTCTTTTCTACTGAAGTAATACAAGCAACTACACAATCGCCATGTGCCAGATGTGCCGGTAAAGCATTCGGACTGATACATATTGTTTGCGGATTACCGGTATTACCAGACGGTATATGACAGACAAGAATTTTCTTGCCGTTGCCGCAATATACATCAGGTACATCTATTATTACCGAATAGACGGCAGTACAGCCGAAACGTTCCACAGTGAGTATTACTTCATTTAAACCGGTACTATTAAATACTACGGTATCGGGATTTTCATCAGTGGAAAAAGAAGGCATTGCATCATTACCAAAATTCCAATAAAATGAAGCATTATCTGAAGTACCACCGGTATAAGTAAATTTATAAATATTGTCAATGCTTCCGCAATCTCTTTCATAGACAAATTCGGCAGATGGTTTAGGTACATTGTAAAGAGTGTTCAATGTAGTGTTTGTAATTACTGGAGGATTATTGTCAAAATAAATAGCAGCTCTGTTAGTTATTTGCGTACCGTCCGGAAGACCGGCAACCGGAGTAATTTCAAAAAAGAACTCGCCATGACTTCCTTCGGGATTACTTATCGAATCGGGTAATTCAATACCTTCATAAGTAACCGTTAAAACATTGCCGGGATTTAATTGAATATGTGTGATGTAATGGCTACTGTTCAGCAGGTAAAAAGTGCTGATGTCAAAATTACTATCAAGCGTATCAATAATAGTGATGTTATGAGCAGGACCTGTACCTACATTCTGAAAGCGAATGCGGTATGTAATACTTTCATTCTTTGCAATATTACCATACGGGCCACATCCTTTGGGCGATACCAGTTTGTCGTTGGGGTCGCAGCTACAGGCATTATAATCAAGTTCTGTCTCCGAGTCTGTATCTGTCTGCTGTCCGCATATTACATTAAATGTAGCAGTAGTCGAATAAGATGGTTGAGCAGGAAATGCGACATTCACATTAAAACACACCTCGCAGAAATCACCGGTACTGTTCAGTAAACTGGCATTTTGTATCGTCCACACCGGAGTGGTGGGATTAGTGAAATCGCCCGTCAGGTCGCCTGTGCATGAGTTGGATACTTCGGATGCAAAGGTCATATTCGGGTCTAAATTTACCTGAATATACGAACCCGGGCCTATTGTGCTTGTTCCTGTGTTGGTAATGGTGAAACAGTATTGGTGTAAAAATCCCGGACAAGGCGAAGATAAAGACAAGGGAACTGTACACGGGCCTTGTTCAAATGGTGAGGAAACAAGAGTTGTTACGGTTCCTTCGCAGATACCTTTTATTTGCTTTAGAGCAAAATCTTTTTGTGAAGCGGTTTCTCCCGATAATATAGAGACAGAATATATAGAATCACTCTGGCAGTCCTGCAATCCGTACAAATCATTATCTGTGGTTGTTTGTCTTATTGTATAATTACCGGGGGCAACTTCAAGTAAAAAGTTGCCGTTGTTATCCGTAAAGCCGTAGTAAGGACCTGGTTCCGCTACTATAATCTGATTTATAAGGGCAGCATCTGTTCCTGTCTCAAAGATGCAATTATCGTTATCGTCTTTATAAATCCTACCTGTAATAAAGCCATGATTAACAGTTTCTATCAATTTCATCATTCTGTAATCACTGCATCCGGCACCATAAGAGGTTGTAAAACCTGCAACAAGGTAAGAGCCGTCGGCGCAAACGTCAATGGAGGTAGCCCAATCGTTGCCTGCATCCTCAAAAACTTTTGTCCAGAGCGTGTCGCCAAATTCATCTGTACGGAACAAATAAAAATCCCAGTTATTTCCAAAACCGTTTGTTTCGCCTGCTACTATATAACCTCCATCTGAAAGCTGTTGAATGGAATAGGCGTTATTTGCTCCGGGGCCATCAATAATTTTCGTCCATAAAATTATACCGTTAGAGTCTAATTTTACCAGCATTGATTCACTGCCGGTTACTCCGCAAATAATATAACCGCCATCACTTGTCGGTTCAATTGAAAAACCCCAGCCCGGCATAAATTTATTTAACCATTCCTGATTACCGGCAGCATCAACTTTTAAAAGAAAAGCTGTTTGAGGATTATAGCTGACACCTGTCACCAGATAGCCACCATCTGATGTTTCCACAACTGCCGAGCCTTCTTCATAGGCTTGAACCGGATAATGATTTTGCCAAATCAAATTACCCACGCTATCTGTTCTAACCAAAAACACATCATTGTAATATGAACCGAACCCCCAAGTGCTACCAACTATTATATATCCACTGTCTGATGTTTGTTTTACTATGTTTGAAGTTTCACTTGATGGACCTCCATAGGTTTTAGTCCATTGTACATTTCCGGAATCATCAGTTTTGATAAGCCACATATCCCAACTACCCTCTCCATACGAGGTAGTATGACCCGCAATTGCAAATCCCCCATCGGTGGTTAGTATTATGTTATGTTTCATAGCCCAACCTATAGCCTCATTGCCCGGTCCTCCATAAGTTTGTGACCATAGTTCGTTACCGTTTTCGTCAGTCTTTACAAGGTAAATGTCGTTTTGACCGGAGCCATAGCTGTTTGTAGAACCGATCATTATAAAACCACCATCTGGTGCTTGCTTGGCCGATCGTCCGTTTTCGCATCCGGTGCCTCCATAAGTCTTATCAAATTGAACAACTGGTTGAGAAAATAAATAACCTGCTAATAGCAGAAAGACAGAGAAAATAACTATCCTTTTCATGGTAATAAAGTTTTAATTTGTAAATTAATCATTCTTTACAGTCAATATTCAATCAAACATTATACGCTTATTTCAAAATTTTGTTTCAAAGAATTGAAGATTTCTACAAATTCTAAGCAAAACCGCTTCTTTATCATCAATATCTTTTGTCATTGCTACACTTGCCTCTAACTCGTTTATTTATACACCTTATCCCACATTAACCATTTACAACCGTTTATAAACATTTATTCCTGTTTATTTGTTAATTATTATCACAAATTTAAAACATATTTTTGAAAAAAATATTTTAATAACTACCATTCTCAGTATAGAAGTCAACTTTAAATTGTTTAGCCCTGTTTTATAACTCCGCTATTATAATCGAGTTGCGAGCCAAACATGCTATGCGGAATACTATACACAATGAGAGTTAAAATAGCAGCAAAAATAAACCATCCACGGCGTTCTTTCTTATAGTTGGCAAATACAGCAACAAGCCAGCCAATAAAACCAATGAGCAATTTGTTATCGGTTAAATCCCATCCAAAAGGAACGCCTGTCCATAATTCTCCAAAAGCATATTTTTGAACAACCGGACCTAAAAACAAACCACCAATTATTGTAATTGCTAATGTAATAACTGCATATTTCATTTGTTTATTTCTTTTACCTAATGCCAGCAATCCAGTAAAATTTGAAAAAAACATTGCTAAAAACATAAAGAAGATATGCGGAATAAGAACCCACGCTGGAACAGTTCCTTTAAATCTTACAACAACAGGTTTTTCGGTAGCCCAATCGTTTTGTCCTTCGGGCTTTAATCTTATTGTATAATAAAGTTTACCGGCAGGTGGCTGAGATGGCATTGCTGCAATTAAAGTGTCTTTCCGGTTTTTCATTTCAATAACTGTAAAATCATCGGAAGTGTTGTATCTTTTATAAAACAAAAAACCTTTAGTGTTATTTGTTATAGGAATTTTAATATTTAAATCTTTTCCAGTATCAGACGAACGAGTAAGTTTATATTTTAAAATAGTATTGTTATTAATTAAAGTTCCTTTTCGGGGATAAGTTGGTCCTGTAATTCTTTGGTAATATGCTGCCGATAATGTTATTAAAAAAGCTAAAGCCCAAAACATCCATTGTTTCTTCATGATAAAAATTTTTACAAAAATAATTTTGCTATTCAACTGCAAAAGTAAAAATAAATTGCTACATTGTTACATTACTACATTGTTAAATTGCTATAATGTGCGTGGGGTAAAATTATACATTTATAATTAGTGTCTGTCCATAATGTCCGATTTTTTCGTTATGCTCGTTTT
>MENF01000171.1 GCA_001769035.1 Bacteroidetes bacterium GWA2_32_17 | reverse complement strand
GAGTTTACTATAGTAAATGACTGTTTTCAAAACGAGCATAACGAAAAAATCGGACATTATGGACAGACACTAATTAGAAAGAATTTCAAAAGAGTTTGCTTTAACAGTAATATTTACAGAATTTTCTTTTATAATAAAAGGATGAGCAAAATTAGCTGTTAATTTTAAATTTTTATTTGTTTGTACAAAAGTTTCCGGAATGCTAAAAGAAATGTGTTGAGTCAACGTACTTTTATTCAAAATAACAATAGCAATTTTATCAAAATACAATCGGGCAAATACATAAATATCCTTTAATCCTTCGGCTTCGCTCAGGGCATGCCCTTCACCTTTTTCATTAACAAATGGTAATTCAATAAAATCTCCATACATGAGTGCCATGTCAGACTTTCTGAGCATTATGAGTTTTTGTGTTATTTGTTTTGTGTTTTTTTGCCAATAGGTTAGTTCATTAAATTTGAGCATTCTTCTATTATCGGGGTCGCCTGCACCAGGCATTCCTATTTCATCACCATAATAAATAATAGGGATACCAGGCAAAGTTGTAACAATTGCTGTGAGCAGTGATAATTTTTTATATCCAACGGTGTCTGTTATATCAATATTTCTTTTCCATCCGGCTTCTTGAGCATCTTCTTTTGTGCTGAGTGCGTTGCTTGCATAAGAAATAAATCTTGCTATATCCTGATTTCCTGTAATATTGCCCATTAAATTATGATAACCGTATTGTTCGAGGCTTGAAATGATGGAACGGTTGAGTTTTTCAAATGATTCATTTTTATTGAGCAACACGGAACGCATGTCAAAAAAAAGATTGAAATCAAATTGTGCATCAAGTTCTCCGGTATTTACATAGCTTCCAATAAGTTCACGACTTCCATAAGTTTCACCAATCTGATAAAATGGGCGGTTGTCAGGAATTGTTATTTCCATTTTGATTTTTTGAGTAAGTCTCCGCCAGTAATTTTCAGGAATATGCTTTGTGGCATCATGCCTGAATCCATCAAGGTTGTATGTTTTTATCCAGTAAAGTGCCGAATCAGTCATACATTCAATAACTTCTTTCTTTGAAAAATCGAGTGTAGGCAAAAATGTATCAAACCAAGTTGTAAACCTTTGTTCATCCCACAGTCGTATGTTTTTTCTTCCATCGGGCAGGAGCATTGGTGTAAACCAGTCGGGATGATTTTTATAAAGCGGATTAAGTTGATGCACATGATTTGCAACATAATCAAGAATAATATTCATGTTTTTTTCATGTGCAATATTTACAAGATTTTTTAATTCCTGTTCAGTTCCGAAGCGGTAATCAACTATAGTAGATGAAATAGGCCAATAACCATGATAACCCGAAAATTTTCTATGAGGCGATGGAAATTCTGCATAAGCTTTGTCGGGATTGAGGTTTACAGGAGAAATCCATAAAGTATTTATACCAAGGCTGTCAAAATAACCATCCTTAATTTTCTTAATAATTCCCACAAAATCGCCTCCCATATAATTTGCTTTAGGCGATAATTCAATATCGTTAATGGGTTTATTATTCAATGTGTTTCCGTCAAAAAACCTGTCAACCATTAAAAAATAGAACACTTGCGTATTTAGGTCGTTACGCTTGAGACTGGCAGCATTACTAATAACATTTCCGAATGTTAATGGAATTAACAGGTCGTTTGAACAACCGGCTTTATTATATGAAAACACTCTGATGTATGTTCGTTCAGTCTTACAGGCTTCCGTTGGAATAGTAATACATATAGTGTCTGCATCTGCTTTTACCATTTCAGATGATAATCTGAAGTTTTGCCAAAGAACAAAAACGGAATCAATCGTTACATCAGAAAAGCAATATATATATTTATTTGTATATTTAACTGTAAATAAATTGGGCTTTTTGCTCTTATCTTTTTGAACATTTACATTTAATACAGAATTATATCCCCCTATATTGTTATCAACAGAATCGGGATTTGAATAATCGAGCATCCATTTGTCATCTGCTACTATCTGGTATTGATAACTGCCTGGTTCAAGAAAAAGTTCTTTAGTCCATTTGCCATTTGCAAATATAAAATCTGATGATGATGGATTCCAATTGTTAAATTCGCCGGCTATTTGAACGGTTGTAAATATTCTTGTTTCTGTATTTAATGTTATAACATGCTTTATTTTCCTTGATTTTTTGAGCAGAATAATGTATGAATAACCATCAGCGTAAACAGTTAATGTAGAAATAACAGGAACTTCTTTATCACCGTTCCATAAAAAAATCTTCATTTCTTTTAAATCAGTTTTGTAATAAAAACATTTGGGTACAAAAAATGAATCAATTACTGATGCGTCAGGAAAAAAATCATTTAAGTATATGGTTGAGGTATCGGATTGAAGTTCTACTGGCATAAATAAGTATGAAACAGGAGTTTTCTCTGATAATTTTAAATTGGGAGTTTTGTTACTATACAAAAATGAGAATAATGGCAACAAACATACAAGTAATATTATTTTAAAAGTTGTTATCAAAGCAGAAATGAAATTATTTAGTGTCAGTCCATAATATCGTAATAATAGTAAAAAGCCCCAAATTCCAAATTCCAAGTTTGGGATTTGAGACTTGGGGCTTGGGGCTTGGAATTTGTTGCTTCACTGTTTTTTTGCGTAACATCAGTCATTATTAAGAATAGATGTTTCGCTAATCACTCAACATGACAAAGACAACTTGTTCACTGTTCACTGCCGACTGTTCACTGTTCAAAAAAACTCACTGTCATTCAATAGTCATACATAGTCATACAATTGTCAGCATTTGTAATGCAGTTAGAAAACAATTGTGTGACCATTGTATTAACTATTGTGTGACCATTGTTATTATTGTTCATTGTTTGCAGGTTTTTCCTCAATCTTGTTTTCCCAATCCTTTCAATCTTGTCTTCCCAATCTCCTCAACCTTAACCTCAAATATAATCAATCTTTTCTTTACAATCTTTTCAATTTTCTTTATAATCATTTCCTTTCCCAGCATAGTGGCACGGTTATTTGATAATCGAAACTTTTTTTACTGTTCTTTGATTATTTACATTAATTTCCAACAAATAAATACCATTATTAAATTTACTTACGTCAATTTCGTAAAAATTGGTATTTGTATTAAATGTTTCGATTTTTATTTTTCTGCCTGTCAAATCGTATAAATTACAATTAAAAGAACTTGGGACAAAATCTTTTAATTCAATGTTTATTTTATCACTTGTTGGATTTGGATAAACAGATATTTGAGAATCCATATTTATTTCTTCAACATTAATACCAACTAAACACCCTATAACTGATATTGCTAAAGAAACATTAACTTGCATTGTATCTTGAAAAAATTGTGTCGGAGTTTGCCAAACGGAACTTGCATTTTTCTTTAAATACAAATGATTGTCAATAGGATTAGGTCTGTTTGGCGACATATATACAACAAATGTATCATAAGGAGTATTGTAATAAAGTTGATATCCTACAAAGAATTGACCATTAACCTGCACTGGTGTATCAAACATAACTGATTTGTATATTAAAGGCACAAATGTATTAATTAACACATTTTTTGTACCTAAAACGCTTCCTGGTAATCCTTGATTGTCAACATCCCAAATTGTAAATATAACTTTATTATTAGGTGAAGCGCTATAACATTTTACAGGTGGTATAATTAAACCTGAAACTTCTGAAAATGTGTAATTTGTTACTTTTTCAGCATAATATTTTGTTAGTGATCCGTTATGACCAGGGAAATATCCCCAATATTTTGGTGTAAGGTGCATAAATGTTAATGGATGTTCGGTTGGTAAAATATTAGTTACAGTATCGCAGAAACTATTATTAGGCCATGGATTATCTGATACTACAATATATTCGGTTTTACAAAGAGTATCGCTATATAAACTATTGCTTACAATTAAGCAAACGTCATAAATATTAGGTATCGTATATCCTATACTTTGTGGGCTTTGAGCAGGAGATGTAGGTGGAGTTCCACCATAGAAAGTCCATTGCCATTGTGTAATGTTACCTGTTGATAAATCTTCGTAATTAACTGTAGCTCCTGGAACATAAATTAAACGGCTAGTTGTTGCATGAAAATCTGCATGAACTGGACCAACATCAGCAGGGTCAAATACATGAATCCATAAAGGTTTTATTAATGTGTCGTTATTACAAGTTGAACTATAAAGTATTAATGTTACATTAAAATCGCCAACTGTATTATAAGTAATTGAAGCAGGGTTATTTGAAGTAGAACTTGGCGGAACTGCACCACTAAAATACCATTGTAATGAATCATATAATCCGGTAGATTGATTAGTAAAGTTAATACTTGTTCCCGCTTGCATATTAGTAAGATTTGCCATAAAATTAGCATTAGGAACTTCGCTTGGGTCCATAACGGTGATATAACCTAATTTTGTAAGTGTATCGCTACTTGTTAAGTTTGAGGCATGTAAATAAACACTGTAAACCCCCGGAGTATCATATAAAATATTTTGTGGATTTTTTACGATTGCTGTATCAGGAGTTCCACCATTAAATTTCCATTTCCATGTGGTTGGAGTGTTTGTGCTTAAATCAGTGAAATTTACTGAGTCACCGGCTACTATACAAGTAGGAGCTCCAATAAAATCGCAGTTAACATCTAAAGGGTTAATTACTTCGATATAAGCTAATTTTGTAATACTGTCTGCAAAATTTGGTTTAGTAACTTTTAATTTAACAGGGAATAATCCTAAAGTACTATACTGTATATTTTGAGGATTCTGCGTTGATGAAGTAGTTGTAACAGCACCAGTAAAAGTCCATTCCCATGCAGTAGGAGTACCTGTTGTTAAATCGGTAAAATCAACTGTACCGCCTATATTAACAGTTGCAGGAACACTTGGATTGCCTATAAAATCAGCAACAAGTGGAATGCCGCATTTAATAGAATTAGTAAGTGGTTCAAGTATGCCACCAGATGCAAATAATGCTTGAATTATAGTTTTTTGGTCGGGAGTAAAATTTGCATAAGCAATATCGTCAGAATAATCCATATAATTCATAAACATAATACCAGGCGAGGCAGTCTGACAAGCATCCAAAAGTGGAGGTGTTGGATTGCCGGAAGTAGAACTTTCCTGAATAGGAGTATCGTTAATTCCATCGTCAACGCTACAAGCTCCTAAATCGCCCCAAATATGCTCTAAATAAAAGCAATGCCCGATTTCGTGTGAAGCAGTACCACCTAAATCAAAAGGTGGAAGTGCACCAGTTGTACCAGTGGCAGTAAAATCAATTACAAGACCATAAAAATTATCTAAAACAGTTGGATAAGTTCCATATCCTAGTAACGAACCTGTTAAATTGCAAACCCAGATATTTAAATAACTTGTAGGATCCCAAGCATCTAGTCCACCACCAGATGATTGTTTTACACCATTATCACCTGCTGTCCATTCCGGACCATTATAATCAACTCTTTCAATACCGGTTGTTGCTGCACCAGTTGGGCTTATTGTTGCCAAACAAAATTGAATATCACAATTTGCTTTTAAAGACGCAGGGAAGTCACCCATAGAATGTGTACTTAATCCAGCGAAATCTGTATTTAAAGTACCAATATTTTCAGTACATCTTGAGTCTAAAAAACCTGCATGTTCGGTAGGAGATAACACAATATGGAAAACAACTGGAATTGTTATTACTGCTTTAGGTGAAAAACCATCAGGATGAGCAGCAACAAATTTATTTACATAACTTTGAAGTTTAGCATAGCTTTCGGCATAACCTGATTCATGCTCTAAACGCCATTTATGAACGATGTCGGAGCCACATTTTTCGGTATTATGTTCAGGAATTATTTGAGCATAATTTACATAGTTAAAAACGAATAATACTAAAAACGTAAATAAGTATTTCATAATATTAAGTTTTTCAAAATTATTGTAAAGATAAACATTTTTATAAATAAAATATTTTTTTTAAGACGAAAAATTAACAAAAAGGTTGCTTATAAAAATAAAAAAGCGTTCAATTGGTCGCTTTTAATTATTTGACTGATGTTACGCATAAAATATCAAAAAATAGTCATTTTAACATTTCAAAAAGTTAATAACTCTTATTTTGCGATTAAATTTATTACAATTATTTCTCGCAAATATTATGTTACGCAAAGTTTTAAGCCCGCAAAGTTAAAAAAAATCATTAATGATTTTTTTCATTGCGTGCTTACAGCAAGCTTACTATTCAAGTTGTAAACTTCTCATTAGTTATCATTTTTATCCGATAGAGAGCAGATTTTTATTTTCATTGCGTACATTGCGACACTTCGATAATATCAGTGCATCTCTTTGCGAGATAGTTTTTATGATTACTAAATGGCTCCTTATTTTCAATGACTTACAAAGTTATTAACATCAATTATCATTTTAGCCATAAAATTTGCGTAACGTGAGTTATTTGATTATAAATTTCTATTTAGGGTCTGCTGAAAAACTCAAATATGGGGCTAAAGCCCGGATTTTTTAATTCATTTTACCCCCGACTAAAGTCGGGGGCTATTCAACATTCTGAAATGCTG
>MENF01000170.1 GCA_001769035.1 Bacteroidetes bacterium GWA2_32_17 | reverse complement strand
CAATGATAAGAAACCATAAAAAATGTTCAATGCCAAACGAACAACTAACAATGTTCAAGTCATCGTTCGTAATCTAACGGACTCGCATAATTGTCAACCGGACTTTTGCCGCGATCGAGATTCTTTCTGGCAGTTTCAATACTTTTTGAAAAGATAGCAAGAAGTTTCAAACATTCTTTATATGATTAGCAGCTTTTGTGTTCGGCAGGGTTTCTACAATCTCCGCTATCATAACTGCAAAATCTATTAAACGATCTTCAATATCAAACTTTCTTCTTTTATCATTTTTACTTTTTTTATTTGTTCATTGTAAATTGAACATTTGGCATTGTTCGTTTTTTAATCTTAATCTTCTTTCATTGGCTGCTGAGCATTCACATTAAATTACAATTTCCTCTCCCCTGTCGGGAATTAATATATTTTTAAAACCCTGCGATTCTAGATATTCTTTGTATATTAATTGCGTTTTGTATTCGCCATGAACAAGAATAAGATTTTGTAATTTGTTTTTATCTTGACAAGATAAATAATTTGCCATTTCTTTATAATCACCATGTCCACTATAAGACTCCAGTTTTCTGACATCAGCTTTTACAGTATATTTTGTTCCAAATATTGAAACTTCCTTATCGCCACGCAATATTTTAGCTCCTAATGTTAAAGGTGCACAATAACCAACAGCCAATATTGTATTATTAGGATCGGAAATACTATTTGCAAGATGGTGTTTTATTCGCCCGGCTTCCATCATTCCCGAAGCTGAAATAATCACACAAGGTGTTTTTATTGTATTTAAACGTTTCGATTCTTCGACTGATTCAATATAATGCAAACTGTTAAAACCGAATGGGTCGGTAACGTGTTCCATTTCGTGCAAAATATCATCGTTAAAACATTCGGAATGCATTCGAAATACAGCTGTAACATTAAACGAAAGAGGACTATCAACAAAAATAGGAATTTTTGGTAATCGTCCCTGAATATAAAATTTATTTAACGAAAAAACTATTTCTTGTGTTCTACCTACACTAAAAGCAGGTATAATAAGCTTACCTTGTTTTCTAACACAAGTATCGGTAATTACATCGAGTAGCAAGTCTTCAGATTCTTTATATGTCTCGTGAAGTCTATCGCCATAAGTTGATTCTACAATAGCAATATCAGCTTGAGGAAATGGTTCAGGCGATTTTAAAATTCTATTTGTTGGACGTCCAAGATCTCCTGTATAAGCGATATTTGTAATTTTTCCATCTTCTTTAATTGATAAATTTACTACTCCGCTGCCTAACATGTGTCCATTATTAGTAAAACTAACAGTAATATTCTCGTCAATTCTAAATTTACGATCATAAGCCACACCAATAAATAATTTCATACATTCTTTAGCATCTGCACTATTGTAAATTGGCTCAACAGGGGGCAAATGATGAGCTGCCCTTTTTTTATTAAACCACTTAATATCATGCTCGTGTATAAATCCGGAATCGGCAAGCATTAAAGCACACAAATCACGGGTTGCATTTGTACAAATTACAGAACCTGTAAATCCTTCTTTATATATATAAGGTATTAAACCCGAATGGTCAATATGAGCATGTGTTAAAATAATATGGTTGAGTTTAATAATATCAAACCCAAATTCGCGGTTCATTTTATCAGTTTCGAGTCCTTTTCCTTGAAACATTCCACAATCCAATAAAATTGTTTTGCCAGAATTAGTTGTAATAAGATGTTTACTTCCTGTAACTTCTCGTGCTGCACCTATAAATTTTATTTTCATTTATGTTTATATTTAACTTTACAAATGTAAGTTTTAAATTTTATTTCTACTTTTTATTTGTAACGATATTAGAGTTTATATCGAATACGAAAATATGTCATGGCTAAAGCCAATTATTCTGTTTTTTCAATAACTTTTCCTCGCTCGCATCCTGCGAGTGAGTGTTTTCTTTGCCTCTGGCATTTTTGCTTTAAACTCCTGTATCGGAATTGTTACAAAAAACAATTTGTTTGGTGTTGTTTTACGGTATTCACTCATAAATCAAAAATAAATGTGTTTTGCTGTAATAGGGCAAGATACCAAATAAATAATCACTCGCAAGATGCGAGCGATTGCGTAGAGGTCGGGATTAAAAAACCAGAATAGATGTGGGCTTTAGCCCTGATTTATAGCGATAATAATTTATAATTTTTATTTGATAAATTATCTATTAAACAAAATTTAATTCGTTTAATAATAAAATCTTATAACTAATTAAAAAAAATAATTACAAAAATCATATTTTCGATATAATATTTACCTAACTTTGTTGCCCTTTTTGAATTATCGAATAAATTAAAAATATTAATATAATGAAATTTATATCTATTATAGTGTTCTCACTTTGTATTACATGGCAATGTTTTGCACAAACCGTAACTGTAAAAGGTCGTGCAGTTAATGAACAGACAAAAGCACCTCTTTCTGATGTAACTGTAATTATTAAAAATACAGAAACTAACAGTATTATTCATTTTATTTTTTCAGATGCTTCTGGAAGATTTAAAATGGCTATTGCTCCCGGAGATTATAATATCACACCTGGGGATTATATTATTTCTTTTACATCTGATGGAGTGGAATACTTTTCACAGCCGATTAAAGTAAGTGAAGAAGGGCTTGACTTAGGCGATGTTTTATTAAAAGCCAAAACCTTTATAAAACCAGTAATTAATAATATTGAAAAAACAACACCAACTAACAGTACCATTGTTAGCGGCCGCGTAATTGACGATCAAACAAAGAACCCGATTTCGGGTACGACAGTAAACATTCAGAACTTTGAAACCAAAACTGATGAACAAGGTAAATTCGAAATTTCAGTTATTTCCGGCGATTATGTAATTACTATTTCATCGGATGAATGGGCGTCATACTCGTCTTTAATAAAAGTACCTGCCGGTAGTCTTGATCTTGGCGATCTATCATTAAAACCTAAATCTTCAGCTATATCCGAAGGCAACGGTATTGCTGAAATATCTTTATCTGATGCCGACGTAGATAATGATAAATCAAGTCAAAATGTTTCCGGACTATTACATTCAAGTGACGATGCCTTTATTTCTGCTGCATCTTTTGCTTTAAGCAGCGGAAGATTTAGAGTTCGTGGTTATGACGGCGAAAATTTTCTTATGTTTATGAATGGTTTGCCATTAAACGATGCTGAAAACGGTCGTGCTTCATACTCTGAATGGGGCGGATTAAACAATGTAACAAGAAACAAAGACAGTCGGAATGGTATTGCTCCTTCTAAATATTCACTTGGAACTATCGGAGGCGAAACCAATATTAATGTCTGTGCCGGTCAAATCAGAAAACAAAATAATTTCTCGTATGCTCTTGCTAACAAATCATACAACAATAGAATAATGTACACATACTCAACAGGAATGCAGGAAAATGGCTGGGCTTTTGTATTAAGCGGTTCCAAACGTTGGGCTGTAAACGGCTATGCCGAAGGCACCTGGTATGATGCTTATTCATACTTTGCTGGTACCGAAAAAAAACTTTCAGATAATCATAGCATTGCATTAACATTCATGGGTTCACCTTATAAAAGAGCAATGCAAGCTGGTGCAATTCAAGAAGCTTATGATTTAACAGGAACACATTATTATAATCCAAATTGGGGTTATCAGGATGGAGAAAAAAGAAATGCTAAAGTACGTAACGTACATCAGCCATCAATTTTATTAACAGATAATTTTAAATTTAACGAAAAAACAAAACTCACAACATCTATTGGATATTCTTTTGGCAGATTTGGAACAACCGCTTTAAACTGGTATAATACTAACGACCCACGCCCCGATTATTACAGATATTTTCCAAGTTATCAAATTGCAGATACTAGTGTACATTCCGAAATACCTGCAATGATGGCTGAAAATTGGAAAACTGACCCATCTGTTAGTCAAATTAACTGGGATAAATTATATCAAACAAATTATTTGGCAAATGGAGCAGGACAATCGGCAAGATATGTTGTTGAAGAACAAAGAAAAGATAATCAACAAGCTAGTTTTCATACAATTTTGAATCATGAGTTAAATGAAAACATTTCGTTAAACGGCGGACTAATGATTATGCATAGCAACACACATTATTTTAAAGTGATGTCTGATTTGCTTGGTGCAAATTATTGGTTAGATGTTGACCAGTTTGCCGAAAGAGATTTTCCGAGCGACACAAATGCAATGCAAAATGATTTGAATAACCCAAACAGACATATTCTTGTGGGCGATAAGTTTGGTTATGATTATAATATTAATTATACACAAGAATTGCTGTGGGGTTTAAGCCAATTCAAATATAATAAAGTAGAATTTTATATTGGTTTGCAACTTTCAAATTCGTCATTCTATCGCGAAGGAAATATGATGAACGGTAGATACCCAACAAACTCTTATGGCAAAAGTGAAAAAATAAATTCTATAAATTATTTAACAAAAGGTGGACTTACCTATAAACTAAGTGGACATCATTACTTTGAAGCAAACGTTACATATTACACAAAATCGCCACTACCCGAAAATTCATTTTTAACTCCACATGTTGGAAATAGGTTATTAACAAATTTAGAAAATGAAGTTGTATATGGTGGTGAATTAAGCTATATACATAAAGGTGAATTTATTAATGCTCGAATAACAGCTTATGAAACTTCGTTTAATAACCAAACAGATGTTAAGAGTTATTATGATGACTCATATCATTCATTTGTTCAATTAGCTTTACAAGGTATTGATAAAATTCACCAGGGAATTGAATTTGGTGCAGATGTAAAAGTAACAAAAGAAATTTCTGCAAATTGTGCTTTAAACATTGGTAACTATAGATTTACTTCAAGACCAACAGAAACTCTTTCTGCTGAAAA
Organism: Bacteroidetes bacterium GWA2_32_17; assembly: GCA_001769035.1. Taxonomy (GTDB): domain Bacteria; phylum Bacteroidota; class Bacteroidia; order Bacteroidales; family GWA2-32-17; genus GWA2-32-17. Next base: position 12,505 of record MENF01000170.1, on the reverse strand, counting down.
TGGCTCTGTGCCCGATCAGATATATACTGTATATCAGAAATACTTTTTTGTTCCAGGTCCACAGAATGCTGGTACAGTTGGACTAAAATACAATAATTCGAAATATTGGTTTGCCAGTGCAAATTTAAATTATTTCGATAAAATGTATCTCGATTTTGCTGCATCACCCCGAACAGAATATGCAATGCAAACTCTTGGGGTTGGACTTGGAGATCCAGCGATAAAACAAGTAACTGAACAAGTTAGGTTAGATGGTGGATATACTCTTGACCTTTCTATTGGTAAATCGTGGAAAATTAAAGAATATTATATCGGAATTAACCTAAACGTAAATAACGTACTAAATAATCAGGATTTAATTACCGGAGGATATGAACAGTTGCGTTTCTCATATAGTATAGAAGATTTAGATAAATTTCTACCTAAGTATTATTATGGGTATGGAAGAACCTTTTTCTTAATGTTATCTTTTAGATTTTAAAATTTTAAATAAAATAAATCATGAATAAAATCAAAAATATTATAACCATTTTGTTATTTGTTACAGGAATAACTTTTTTAAATGGTTGCGTTAAAGGTGATTTTGACACTCCTCCAGTTCCTTCTTTTTTGTTTTATGAAACTTTTAAAGATACACTTGGTTCTTTTACACAATATAGTGTGACTGGATCACAAATGTGGGTTCCTGCATTACACGATGAAACAACTTATGCGTATATGACTGGTTATTTTGACGGAACATATAATGCAAATGAAGACTGGTTAATTAGCAAACCTATAAATTTTGATAATTATACTGAGGAAGCATTGAGTTTTGAATCGGCTATGGATTATGGTACTGCTGGTGATGGTTCATTAAAAGTATATACATCAACTGATTATATAGGTACAGGAGATCCAAATCTTGCTACTTGGATAGAAATAATACCTGTAACTTTATCAACTGGTGATTTTATCTGGGTAAGCTCAGGGTCAATTGATTTATCTGCAATTACCGGAACAAATGTATATGTAGCTTTTAAATATTTATGTACAACATCAGGTGTTCCAAGTTGGGAATTAACTAAAACAAAACTAACAGGAATATTAAAATAACTGTTAACAGTAGTAATTTAATAAAATAAAATTATAAAAATATGAAATACACAACTAAAGTTTTCATCCTTCTTTTTTCGATGGGTGTAGTACTACTAAACAGTTGTATTAAGGAAAAATACAACACTCCATCGCAAGTAACACCTATAGTTGATTTTACTTCAACATTAACAATATCACAATTAAAATCAGCCGATTTAGGTGGCTTAATTTTAATTGGCGACACATTGATAATAAATACTACCGATACTATTATTAATCCTGTAATACAAGGCATTGTAAGTGCTGATGATGAATCTGGAAATATTTATAAAACATTATATTTACAAGACAATACAGGTGGAATTCAAATAGCAATAGACAAAACTAGTTTATATACTACTTATAAAAAAGGACAAAGGGTTTTTGTAAAACTTAAAGGTTTGTATTTGGGGAATTATGGAGAACTGACTCAAATAGGTTATACTTATGGTGGAGAAATAGGACGAATACCTGAAGTGTTAATTAATTCACACTTTTTTAATGATAGCTTACCTGGTGCTACTCCAATTCCATTAGATCGCACAATTAGTTCAATAAGTGGAAATGATATGAATATGCTTGTAAGATTAAAGAAAGTTCATTTTAAAGAAGTAGGAAGCGTTTATGCAGAAGTTAACGTAAGTACTAATCGCACATTACTTGATTCAACTGAAGCTGTTTCTATTATTCTAAGAAATAGCGGATATGCTAATTTCAGAGCAGAACTAATGCCAAAAGGTCAAGGAAATATTGTAGGAATTTTAAGTGCATATAATGGAGATTATCAATTTTACATACGTGATTTAAATGACCTTGAAAACTGGGATACAACCATTGCTTTTCCTACAAATATTATTGATGAGAGTTTTACATCTTCACTTGGTTCTTTTACACAATATAGTGTTATTGGTGCACAAATATGGTTAAACTCATCATTTGGTGACGAAACATTTGCTAAAATGAGTGGATATGCAAGCGGATATTTCGCTAACGAAGATTGGTTAATTAGTAAACCTTTAAATTTAGACAATTACAACCAAGAAATTTTCAGTTTCAGAACCGCCATGAAATATGGAACTGCTGGTGACGGAACTTTAAAAGTTTACACATCAACAGATTATTCTGGTACTGGCGATCCAAACTTAGCAACCTGGAATGAAATAACTACTGCAACTCTTTCTGCAGGCAACTATTTATTTACACCTTCAGGAGATATCGATTTATCAGGCATTACAGGAACAAATGTTTACATTGCATTTAAATACGTTTGTGGAACAACAGGAGTTCCAACATGGGAAGTAACATCTATCAAATTGAGAGCTAAACCAAATTAATAGTTTTTTCGTGTATTTAAGAAAGGTTCTGTAAATTTTATAGAACCTTTTTTTATGTTCTCCGTCATTGCGGGCTTGACCCTGCAATCTCCTAAAGTACTAATTTGCATAACATTAATAAGATGGCGAATTAAATAAAATATGGCACGTTACTAAACATAATTTATTTTTATATTTTTTTCTTTTTTATTATCTTTGAAAAAATATTAATAGTAATGGCTGAATATATTGTTTCTGCCCGCAAATACCGTCCCGACACATTTAAAACTGTTGTTGGACAAGAATCTATAACTACAACTCTTAAAAATTCTATATCAACAAAACATTTAGCACACGCTTATTTATTTTGCGGTCCTCGTGGAGTTGGAAAAACAACTTGTGCAAGAATTTTTGCAAAAACAATTAACTGTTTTCACCCTACCGAAAATATTGAGCCATGCGACGAATGTGAATCGTGCAAAGGATTTAATAGAACAAGTTCGTTTAATATTCATGAACTCGATGCCGCATCAAACAACTCGGTTGATGGAATGCGTAATTTAATTGACCAGGTGCGAATACCGCCCCAACTTGGTAAATACAATGTTTACATAATTGATGAAGTTCACATGCTTTCAAATCAGGCATTTAATACTTTTCTTAAAACTTTGGAAGAACCACCCGCACATGCAATTTTTATTTTAGCAACTACCGAAAAACAGAAAATTATTCCAACAATCCTTTCGCGTTGTCAGATATTCGATTTTAACCGAATTAAAATTAACGATATTGTTGGACATTTGCAATTTGTTGCAAAAAGCGAAAATATTAATGCCGAACCCGAAGCATTAAATATTATTGCACAAAAAGCCGATGGAGCAATGCGCGACGCATTATCTATTTTCGACCAAATTGTTAGTTTTTGCGGAACAGAAATAACATATAGCAAAGTTATTGAAACTCTTAATGTTCTCGATTATGATTACTATTTTAAACTAACCGACAATTTTATTTCGGGAAACATTGCCCAGTCGTTAATGCTATTTAACGAAATATTATCAAAAGGATTTGAAGCACAATATTTTATAATTGGCTTATCAAGTCATTTCAGAGACCTTTTAGTTTGCAAAGATGAAACTACTTTGCAATTGTTGGAAGTTGGAAAAGCAATTGCAGAAAGATACAGGAACCAAGCCAGCAAACTTTCTGCCGATTTTATATATAAAGCATTAGAAATTAGTAACCAATGCGATTTGAATTACCGATTAAGTCATAACAAAAGACTGTTGGTAGAATTAACATTAGTAAAAATATGCAATCTGTCAGTTGTTACAACAAATATCACCAAACAAACAAATCCCACAACTTTAAAAAGTGAAGAAAATATTAATCAACAAAAATCTACAGTTGAAAAAAAAGAAGCTTCAATAATTAACAACAAAAATTCCGAGCAATCTGTCAAAAAAGAACAACAAAAAGTAAATGCCGAAATATATTTAAAACCTAAAGGTTACGATATAACTGAAACATTAAAGCCAAAAATTAACAGCGAGTCAAATATACCAAACGAAATTAACGAGCCTGTTAATTACGAAAAACTAAACAAATCGTTTACAAATGAAGAACTTAAAGATACATGGCTTAAATATTCGGAAACAAAAAAAAGCATAGCACGTGTACACCAGTTTTTGCTAACAAATATCCCGACTATTTCCGCTAATAACATAATTATTGTACCTGCAATAAACAAATCGCAGGAAGATGAAATAAAAAAATTACACGACGAATTATTGGTTTATCTTAAAAAAAATCTGGATAACGATTTTATAACAATAAAAATTGAGTTAACTGAAAATACCGAAACAAATAGCACAAAGCCATATACCGATGCTGAAAAATATCAGTATTTTGCTCAAAAAAATCCCGATTTACAAACATTGAAAGATAAATTAAATTTAGATTTTGAGCATTAGCGGTTGGAGCTTGATATAGCTGGGTGTTTAGACCAAGTGGGTGTCAAACCGCTAATATGTTTTTGATTTGTTACCATTGTCAAGTAGCCACCGCCCACCTAGTTACAGCAAGGCTGTGTTATGCCCATGTTAATAAGTATTATTAATTGTCAAGTTGTTATGCTAGTTTTTAGCATTGCCCATAACGTCAGACCTCCTGACCCCATTCTTGATAATCATATAGTTACAGCCATTCTATCGCAAAATAAAATCCCAAGAAAAAAAATTCAAATTTCAAGTCTCATTTACCAAGCCCCCTTTGAATTTGATATTTGGGATTTGGAACTTATTTTGAATTTGAAAAACTTTGTATTTATATTTACGATAGGTCAGGTATTTTGAAGTTTAATCTGATAAATTGAGCTTTTAATTCTATAATAAATACCAGAAAACCGTCAGTTAAACGATGAAAAGGATGGGTTTTTAATTTGCTTACCGGTTTCGTCCCACGAAGTCTGTTTTACGTTTACATCGTTTTGGAAAATTATTTCCGATTTTTTTATGCCGTTTTTATAAAAAAATATACTCGCACCATCTTTAATGCCTTCTTTATAAACGCAATATCGCTTTTTGTTACCATTTTCGTAAAACCAAATCCATTCGCCATCGCGTAAGCCGTTTTTTATTGTTCCGCCCATTCCGAGTTTACCACTTGGGAATGTTGTAACGCATTGACCAGTAAATGGAGTTTTTGTTCCAATTTCGTAAAAAAGTTTATTTCTCTCTTCAAGATCGGCATAATTAATTTTTTTTTGCCCGAAAGCAGAGATTTGTGCAAAAATTAATGCTATTAAAATTATTTTATACATATTTCATTTTTTCGTACCTAATCAATATATTAATATTCACTGCCCACTGCATACTGCCAACTTCAAAATTCCAACTGCACACTGCCTACTTTTCACTTTTTTTATACGGTAAATTAATTAAACATTTTCAAGTTATTGTATAAATGCTTTAAATTAAGGAAGTTGATTAGTTTTAATTTGTTTTTTATTGCTTGCATTTTTTATACTCCAATTAAGTTCGTACCCAATTAATAAAACTAAAGCATTAACATATAACCATATCAAAATTACTATTAATGTGCCAATACTACCATAAATTTTATTGTAATTACTAAAATTATTAACATAAAACGAAAATCCAACTGAAATTAACAAACTTAAAATTGTAGCCAACGATGAACCAGCTGATATAAATCTGAATTTCGATTTTCGTGCAGGAGCTAAATAATACAATAAAGAAATGGCACAAAAAAACGATAAAATAACAATAAGCCATTTACCCGAAATCATTAAATAGTATATAATATTTTGTTTTATTATTTCGTGTAAAATTAAATATGTAAATGTTTTCTGACTAAATATTAACAATCCAATTGCAAGTGTTAAAAGCAAAGATAACAATATAACTAATAAAATTGAAATTCCTCTACGCTGAAGCATATTTCTTCGCTCAGTTACCGATTGCGATGCGTTAAATGCTGCAATTAGTGAGTTTATACCATTAGTTGCAAAATATAATGCAGCAATAAATCCAAATGATAAAAGCCCTGTTCTTTTATGAACTATAGTATCTATAATTGTACTTCTAATTGATAGATAAGCATTTGTTGGCATTATATCCTTTAAAACTTTTAGTAATTCCTGTGCTAAATTATCAACAGGTATATAAGCAATTAACGAAAAAAAGAAAATTAATGCTGGGAAAATAGCCAAAAACAAATTGTACGCAATTGACGATGCTCTAACTGTTAACGCTCCGTTATTTAAGCTATGAATAAAAAATTTACCGACTTCATACAGTGGTTGTTTGTCGAACCCTGGAAGAGTAAAGTTTTTTATTTTTTCAATTAGAGTTAGTGGTAAAACACTTTTTATTTTATTTATTAATTTTGGGTTCATTGTTATACAGCTTTTAGGCTTAAATCCAAACTTTTAATATGATGTGTTAAAGCTCCTACACTAATAAAATCGCCGCCACATTCAGCATATTTTCTTATGTTCTGTAATGTAATACCACCGCTCGATTCTGTTTCAAATTTATTATTAATTAAATCTATAGCAATTTTTGTGTTTTCAATCGAAAAATTATCGAGCATTATTCGGTTTACATTGCCAATTCTAATAATTTCTTTTATGTCAGAAATGTTTTTTGCTTCAATTTCTATTTTGAGTTGTTTATTGTTATTTGACAAATAGGTTTTAACACTTTTTATTGCATTTTCAATGCCACCTGCAAAAACAATATGATTATCTTTAATTAAAATCATGTCAAATAAACCAAAACGATGATTAACTCCGCCACCTATTTTAACAGCTTCTTTTTCGAAAAATCTGAATCCGGGTGTTGTTTTTCGAGTATCAAGAATTTTGGTTTTTAAACCCGATAATTCTTTTACATATAAATTTGTTTGTGTAGCAATTCCACTCATACGTTGCATAACATTTAACACTAATCGCTCTGCCTGCAATAAAAGAATAGCTCTTCCTTCAACATAAAATGCAATTTCGCTTGGTTTGCAAATGTCGCCATCTTTTTTAAAAATCTCGAATTTAAGGTTGCTATCAAATTCATTAAAAATAAGTTGGGCAATTTCAATTCCTGCAATTATTCCGTTTTCTTTAATAAGTAATTTTGCTTTTCCTGTTATATAGGGCGGAATACATGCTAACGAAGTATGGTCGCCATCGCCAATATCTTCATTAATAGCATTTTTAATAAATGAAGTGAGCCACAATTTATTCATTTCCGCTTTCTATTCGAAGTTGGTGAATAACTTGTGTATTATCTTGGCTTTTAAGAAACAACGAAACCCTAAAGGTGCCTTTTGAAGTAGTTAAATTTCCAATAACATATTTTGAACCTTCTTTTTCGCCTTGATGAATAATTGTAAAATTTGAAGGTACGTTTTTACTGAAAAATTCTTTTAATATAAGCTCTGCCTGAGTTTTACTGTAAATTTCCTGTTTATCAATTAATGTCAAATCAATATTTGCATTAAAATGTTTAGCAAGTTCTTTTGCGTTGCCTGTTTTTAATGAATTTACAATTCCATCGGGCAAGTCGCCTGCTTTAGAAATTTCTACATTTATAAAAAGTAGAATTGTGCTTATAATCAGAGAAATAAATTGTAATTTCTTCATTTTCTTAATTTTTATTTTAAAAAGTATTAACAAAAATTAAACCACTTATATTATCTTTAACTTATAATATTTCTGAATTTATGACTGCAAGTTATAAAAAAATCAAATATAATTTATTTTTATGAAGATTTTATTATTAGTGTTTGGAAAAACTGATGAAGATTTTATTATTGAGGCAATTAAACATTACGAAAAAAGAATTAAACATTTTTTCCAGTTCGAAATAGAAGTAATAAGCGAACCCAAATTACATGGGAAACAAGCTCTTAAAAGGCAATTAGACGAAGAAGCAAAACTTTTTAAATCAAAAATAAATGATTACGATAATATTTTTCTTTTAGATGAAAATGGTAAGGAATTATCTTCAGTTGAGTTTGCTAAAAAATTAGAAATATATATGAATACAAGTAAAAAACGTTTAGTATTTATAATTGGCGGACCTTATGGCTTTTCGCAATCGTTTAAAAATAAATATAGTAATAATATATCCCTTTCCAAAATGACGTTTACTCATCAAATGGTCCGACTAATTTTTATTGAGCAGTTGTATCGTGCTGCTACAATTATAAAAGGATTACCATACCAACATAACTGATGTTATGCAAAATCCCAAATGCCAAATACCAAGTTACAAATACCAAATTCCAAATATCTAACCTCTAATATCTAACTTCTTACCTCTAACTTCTATCTTCTTAATCCTTAAAATACCAAGTCCCAAATTCCAAGTCCCAAATTCCAAGTCCCAAATTCCAAATTCCAAGACTTGTAGTGAGCAAAGCCGAACTAATCATGTCCCAAGTTTTTGCTTTGAAGTTTGGAATTATATAAATTAGTATATTTACAAAAAATAAAATCGCCTTTTGATGATTTGTAAAATTTTTTTTGTTTTATATTAATTTGTATTATATTTGTTTAAAATTTTATATACTTTTGATAACCAAAAAGTGCATAATATATACCAAATTGGGCAGATATGTGCACCTTATTTGTAAAAAGGTGTATATATAAAGGAGCCATAATTAATCCAAGCAACACCTGATTTCTATAAAATAAACAATGAAGTATTTTTATTTGAATAAAAATCATATTTTTGTAAAAATATAATCAGATTGGTTGATAATGCTTAAAGAGTTATTAAAACATATAAATTTTGATAATAACGAAGATTTACTATTTGTTAATCAAAAAGATGAAAATATTAGTCAAGCACAACGCAAAATCTTATATCTTGCACAATACGACTATCTCGCTGATGCTGTTTTTTTTCAAATAAAAGAAAATCATAAAAAATATATCCCTCAAATATTTGTATATGATAATACGGACAACAATAAATTTAATTCCGTTGCATTAAGTGAAATACATAAAAGACTTTGGAGTAGCGAAATAGTTCCTCTGTATTTTGTTTTAGAGAAATCAGAAATTAAAATTTATAATACAAAACAAAAAATATCAATTAATAATAAAGAGGAAAAAGAGGAAATTAATCCTACAGATATTTTAAAAATTTCAGAAAAAACAAAAACAGATTTTCATAAGAAAAAAAATAACTATTCTGCTTTTCTTTTTCAAAACGGTTCATTCTGGGAAACAGAATTCTACATTGAAAAGTATTTAAAAGATGCTATTACAAAAGAAAGTCCCTTTGAGATACTTATTAATAATTTATATGAATTAAAAGAAGTTCTAACCGATAATGGTATATCAAAAGAAATAGCTAATAAAATTGTCATTTTTACTATTCTTATAAAATATCTTGAAGAAAAAAAAGATGAAAATAGTAATAATGTCTTTACAGTAAAAGGTAATATTTTTGAAGAAAAATGGAATGTAAATAATTTTTCAGAACTCATTAAAAATGGGGGGTTCATAAAACTTCTAAATTATCTTTCTGAAAAATTCAACGGAAAAATTTTTGAACTTGCAAAAGAGGAAAAAGAACAAATAGAAAACCTTTCCCAAAATATCCTTAATAATCTTTCAGGTTTTGTAAATGCAAATTACAAGACCAAAAATAAGCAACTATATTTGTGGCGTTTGTATTCATTCAGATACCTCCCCATAGAATTAATAAGTCGTATTTACGAAGAGTTTATTCCCGATAAAGAAGATACTATAGGAGTAGTGTACACCCCGCCTTTTCTTGTAGATTTGTTGATAGACGAATGTATGCCACTTGATGATTACAAAAAATTTAGTAATGACAGGTTTAAAATTATTGATCCCGCTTGCGGGAGTGGCATTTTTTGTGTTTCTGCGTATCAAAGATTAATTGATTGGCATATCATTAACAAATATCACAAAACAAAAAAATGGAGTAAAGATTTAAGAATTGAAACACTAAAAGAAATACTTGTAAGAAATATTTTCGGGGTTGATAAAGAACAAGAAGCTGTAAATATTGCTGTTTTTAGTTTGATACTAGCCTTACTTGAAAAACTTACACCAATACAATTATGGGAAGACTTAGATTTTGGAGATAAAAGAAATAATACAAATAAGAAATTCAATAATTTAAAAGAAAAGAATATTGTACATGATAATTTTTTCAACTATTTGCAAACTGCTGAAAATGATTTTGATTTAGTTATTGGAAATCCTCCGTTTATCAGGCAAAACTTCGATAAATTAAAAGAAGATTACAAACTACAATTCCCAAATGAAATTCCTGCAAACTTATCAATATTATTCCTCGACCAATCAATAAAACTACTTAAAGAAAATGGTTTGCAATGTTTGATTTTACCATCATCTAATATTCTATATAATGATGGGGTAATGAAATACAGAAATTCTTTTTTTAAAAAATATACTGTTCCGCAAATTATTGATTTTACACATTTAAGAGAAACTCTTTTTAAAAGTGGGAAAAATAAAAATAAAGGACGAATTGCCACCTGTGCACTTTTTGCAAAAAAACAAATACCTGAAAATGAAAGTCAAATATTACATTTAATAAGTCATCGAACTACAAATGAAGAGAATAAAATGTTTTTTGTGTTCGATACTTACGACTTTCATTTTATCCCGTTATCGATTGCTTTAACTCAAAAATACGTCTGGAAATCGAACCTTGTAGGTGGTGGCAGATTAAATTGGATAGTTGATAGATTGAGTAGAATTAAACCAACTTTGGAAGAGTTTCTAAAAGAAAAAAAACAAAATAGTAATTGGGAGTATTTGGATGGCTATACGCTTGGGAAGGAAACAGCTACAAAAGAAGCTAACTTTATCACTGGTAATTATTCAATCCCTGAAAATGCTTTTTCTGAAAAAGGTCTTGATTATTCCAAAATATTTATTGAAAAAGAAGATATATTCGCTAATAAACGTAATGAATTATTATTCCGTAAACCGCAAATATTAATTAAGAAAACTATCTTAAAAAATGGTCAGATTCCGATTATAATGATTGATTATAATAAGATTAAATTACAGGAAAAAGCTAAAAATGAGAACATATTATGTTTCAAAGACGGAATATCAGGAATTCATTATAATGAAAATGAAAGTGGTGTTGCTAGTGATTTACATAGATTTTTAACTAACACAATTTATAATCGTGTATTAGTTTTTTACTCCATCTTAACCGGAAGTGTTGCTCTTGTTAGAAGGGAAAAGGCAATAGGGAAAGATGAAATTGATAAATTTCCTTATCCGCAAACAAAAGAGAATAAACAAAATTTACAACTCAGTGAAATTGAAGAGATTTGGCAAGAAGATGTTTTTAATTATTATATTCATCAAGGCAAAGTATCTAAAAACAATCCGTTAAACGAAGTTGCTAATGATAATATGCTGAAAAGTTATGCAGACACTTTCACCTGGCTAATGAATTTAAATTATAATCCAGTTAAAGAAAAAAGTTTTTGGACGGGGAAAATTACTAAAACAAAATCATATATAGCAGTGGAATTCCATTATTGCGAAAAAAATATTGATATGTCTATTGAAGAAAAAACAGAAGAAGAATACCAAAACTACTTTGAGACACAAATCGGAAGAAATAAAAAAATAACAAGAATTGTTGAATATATAGATTTTGTAAACAATAAAATTTACTACATAAAACCACATCAAAAACGATATTGGTTAAAATCTATTGCAGATCGAGATGCGATGAAATGTTTTGCTGAATTTGGAAATAACATTTTTAAGGAAGAAAAATAATGCAGTCAGATTATATTCAAAGAAATATAAGTCAGTCGGTTAAAAGTGAATTTTCCGCAGACGGTAGAATTATTTCATTATTGAATTTTTTAGAAAATTTCTTACCTATTTTTCCAGAGAAATATGTAAAAAATATAAAAGATAGCGAATGGGAATTAAACCAAGAACTATTCAGTTTTCTTGACATCTATGCTCGCAATTATGCATTTCAATTAATCCCGGAATATAGGCATAAAAATAAAAGTAAGCCTGATTTTGGAATAAAGGAATTAAAATCAGATGAAACAGGAATTTATATTTATGACCAAAAGTCAGAACATTTTTTTGATATAGAATGTAAACGATTGTACGATACAACAAAAAGTAAACAATATGTTTCGGGAAAGACTGGTGGAATTCAGCGATTTAAAGAGAATAAGCACGGAGTAGGTTTGCTTTACTCTGCTATGATTGGTTATATTGAAATTGAAGATTTTAATTTTTGGCATAATAAAGTAAATTCTTGGATTTCAGAAAAAACAGAATATCTAAAACCAGTTGAAATTAAAAAAATTGCAAAGTATAAATCAACCCACAAAAGAAATATTGAAAAAACTTCAATAGAATTGATACATTTTTGGCTCAATTTTAATAAAATAGAATAATAACTATGGCTAATCGAGTAGGCTGCCCCACCAGAAAATCTGGTGGGGAGAACCTCTCACACCACTGTACGTACCGAGCTACGCTCCTTCGCTTCACA
>MENF01000169.1 GCA_001769035.1 Bacteroidetes bacterium GWA2_32_17 | reverse complement strand
AAATCCCGAAAATTAAATCGGTTCACTATTAAATAGTTACGAATAATAAGTTGCAATGTGGGTTAAAACTTTTCAACAAAAAAATTATTAGTGTTTGCAGACACTATTTACCGCCAACTATTGAAATTTACTATCTGATTACTGTTACTGGTCCTGTTTCTTCGTGAAGTTCACCACCATCTATTTCTTTAACTCTTAAGTACCAAGTGTATGTACCAGGATTAACTAATTTGAACTCATCATTTTTATATCCACCATTCCATCCACCGGGAATCCAACCTTGTGTTTGGTTAGCTTTATCCTGAACCTCGTTTGGAGTTAAACTAGTTCCTTCGGGATATACTTTTGTTTCAAAAATAATCTGACCCCATCTGTCGTAAATAGCTAAATAGTAATTATTTTTATCGAAGCCAACTCCTTTTGGATAAAAATATCCGCTTGACGTACCAGTACCAGGATAAAATGCAGTAGGTACCCATAATTGGAAAACATCATTAACGTGTAAAGAATGAATAACAGTATCAACACAACCTTCATTTGTTTCCACAAATAATGTAATAGTATAATTTCCAGGTTCACTATAATTATGTATTGGCGAAAAAATTCCATCGGCAGTATTTCCATCTCCAAAAGTCCAACTTACTTGATTTGTAGTTTCGGTTTGTGAAAAGAATTGAACATCACCAAATAATATCGGGTCTTCAACAACAATCGGACTAAAAGTAAACTCAGCACTTGGAATAGGATAAGCATTAACTAAACTTGTATAAACAGTAGTTGAACTACAACCATAATCGGAAGTTAAAGTTAAAGTAACATTATAACTTCCTGAAGTTGTATATAAATGAGATGTTACACTATTAGTTGAAGTATCCAAGGTTAATGATAACGGGTCTCCAAAATTCCAAAGGTATGAAACATCTCCACTTTCAACTGTATCAATAACACTAAAGTTTGCTAATAATGAAATACAACCATTTACAAAACTTGGTGGATTAATAATATGCGGTGCTTGTTGAACGTCAATTGTCATAGAAACTGTATCAGAATGAGTACCACAGCCATCAGTAACGTATAAAGTGTAAGTTGTAGTTACAATTGGTGAAACATTATTTATACTTCCTGAACCGGAAGGACTCCAATAATAATTATAAGGAGCACCGCTACCTCCCGAAGCCTGAGCTTGAATAGGAAAAGAATTTCCTTCGCAAATAGTTGCATTATTTGAAATGTTGGTATATGGTGCCGGATAAACATAAATTGGAACAACACCTTGTTGAGAAGCAACACAACCATTTGCATCAGAAACATCAACATAGTAATTTGTTGATATAACTGGTGAAACTAATTGAGTTTGTGCAGTAGGATTAGTAATTCCCAATCCTGTCCATAAATAATTATATGGTGAAGTGCCACCCGAAGCATTTACTGAAATATTTACAGCATAAGAGTTTAAACAAATAGAATCTGCTTCGCTTACAAATACAACAATTGGGTTGGGTTGAGTTATAACTGTTGATTTTGCAAAAGTACAACCATTTGCATCAGTTACTGTAACTGTATATATTCCAGCAGCAAGAGCCGAAGCAGTTTGAGTATTTTGTAAATCGGACCATAAATATGTATAAGGTGCTAAGCCACCTACTACATTAGCAGTTGCAGAGCCGGTATTAGTTCCATTACATGTTGCATTTGTATCAATAAATGTAATTTGCGATGGTGGGGCTATATTAGTAACATAAGCATTCGTAGTAACCTGACAACCATTATTGTCAGTTAAATTTATTAAATAGTTTCCACTTGCTAAACTGTCTAGTGTAGGTGTTGTAGCATTTCCGGGCGACCAAATATAAGTATAGCCAGGAGTTCCACCATTAATTGAATCAATTGTCGCAGTTCCGTTGTCTATTCCACAATGAGCTGGAGTTGTTGATGAGTAAACATATATTGGTGAAGGTTGATTAACAGTAAATGATGCAGTAGCACTACAGTTATTAATATCTGTAACAATTACCGAAAAAGTTCCTGCCGGTAAATTTGCAACTGTATAATTTGTGCCTGAGGCAGGTGGTTGCCAATTAGCCTGAAAAACTGGCATTCCGCCAGAAGGAGAAATAGTAATAATACCATTTGAGTTTCCATTGCACAAAACATCTGTTACTACACCTGTAATATTAATTGGTGTAGGTTCAGTAATATTAATCACGTTAACGCTTGTACAACCATGTGCATCGGTTGCTACAACTGTATATTGACCTGCACATAAATTTGTTGCACTTGATAAAGTATCTCCCGTGCCTAACCAGTTCCATGTATAAGGCTGAGTACCACCACCCGTCAGAACTGAAGCGGTGCCATTGCAATTGCCATTACAAAGGTTATTTGTAGGGGCATTAGGAACTGAAGAAAACAATGTTGGTTCATTTACAATTATTGAACCTGCTGCCTGGCAACCATTTGCATCAGTAACAGTAACATAATATAAATCGCCTTCTAAATTACTAATCGTATCACCTGTGAATGTGTTACCACCATTATAACTATACCAATTTGAAATATAAGGTGGTGCAGGCGGACTTGATGGCGAATAGCTTACAATAGCAACTCCATCATTCATTCCTGCACAACTTACAGACGTTGGGGTAACTGCAATAATTTGTGGTCCGGCTAAATTCTGAATTGCAATCTGCTGAACAATCGTACAACCCATCGAATCAATTAATGTAACTGTATGATTACCAGCGGGCATACCTGTTTCTGTTAAAGCATTTCCACCTGTTGACCATATAATTGTATAACCTGTTGAACCACCTTGAACACCTATAGTAGCTGAACCATTAGAAACTCCACAAGATGCATTTGTAATATTAAGCGTATCTAATTGTAATAATGGAGGACCAGTAACAGTAGAACTTGAAGATATTGTACATCCATTGAAGTCAGTTACAGTTACTGTGTAACTTGCAGGACAAAGGCTATCAATTAATTGACTACCTTGAAGATTAGACCATAAAAAGGTATAAGGATTTTGTCCACCCATAACATTTGCACTAATAGTTCCATTGCAAAATTGGAAACAAGTTTCATTTGTTTTAACCAAATTTAATTGAAGTTGCGGTGGCTGGCTAATAATTTGGCTTGTAGTAATAGAACAACCGTTTTGATCCGTAACAGTTACAAAATAAGTTTCGGCAGACAAATTTCCAATATTTTGATTAGTGGAATTATATGTACCAGTTGAGTTTGTCCAAACAAAACTATAATTAGGTGTACCACCCGTAACATTTATTCCAATACTACCATTGCCTGACATCCAACAGGTTAAATGAGTTGGTGTAATACTTGAAATTACTATCGGGTTTGGAGTAGTTACAGTTACACTTGTAAATTCGGTACAAAAGTTATCATCAGTAACAGTAACTGAATATGTTCCGGCAGCTAAACCAACTGCAGTACTTCCACTTTGCCCACCCGATTGGCTATCCCATTGATAAGTATATGGTAATGTACCACCAGAAGGAGTTACGGTTGCAGTACCATCATGTAATCCATTGCAGGTTTCTGCTGTTGAAGAAGTAGAAAGAGAGATAAAAGTTGGTTCTGTAATTGAAGTTGAACCTCCTGTTGTACAACTATTTGCATCAGTAACTAATACTTGTAAATTACCACTGCATATTCCTGTTGTTGTTGTACTTGTTGGATTATTTCCCCCAAAAGGAGTACCTCCTACCCACTGATAAGTTAATGTTCCCGTTCCGCCAGTTGCCAGAACAGTTGCTGTTCCATTGCAATTTCCATTACATAAAGGATTAGTGCTTGTTATACTAACAATAGTAAGAACTGGTGGTTGAGTAATTGTAACATTAGCTGTTGAAACACAGCCAACACCATCTGTTACAGAAAAAGTATAAACTCCGGCTGTTAAATTTGTAGCAATCTGTGTTCCCTGACCATTACTCCATGCATAAGTAAATGATGGAGTACCATTTGTTACACTTCCTTGAGCTATACCATCACTTAAACCATAACAACTAACATTTGTTTGTGAAGAAATACCGGCTATTGGACCAGATATATTTGGCACAGTGTAACTTCCAATTTGTGTACAACCTTTTACATCAGTAACTGTAACATTATAAACACCAGCAAGTAAGCTATCTAAATCCTCAGTGTTTCCCCCTGGTAACCAGTAATAAATAAAAGGACCTGACCCATTAGTAACTGTTAAATCAATAGCACCATCAGCACCACTGCAATTTGCACTTGTAATTACTGTATTTAATACTATCGGAGGGATTGTACTTATTGAACCATTAGCAATGGCTGTGCAGCTATGTAAATCGGTAACCGTAACGGTATATGAACCGGCACATAAGTTATTATTTACTGCACCTGCAAACATATTAGTCCACATATAAGAATTAGGTGAAGTACCACCAGATGGCACAGCTGTCAAAATACCATCACAATCGCCAAAACAACTAACATCATTTGTTACAATTGAAACAGTTAATGGTGTTGGGCTGTTTATAGTAGCTGTTGCTGTTGCTGAACAACCAACTGCATCAGTTACAGTTCCGATAAATGAACCTGCACATAAATTTGTACTATTGGGAGTAATAGCACCGTTTGGCCATAAATAAGTATATGGAATTTGTCCACCACCCATTGAAATTGTAGCAGAACCGTCACACAAACCCGAGCAGCTAACATCAACAGTTGAAGAAATGCTTGCTGTACCGCCCGAAATATTACCAACATTTGCGTTAGCAATTGCTGTACAATTATTTGCATCAGTTACTGTAACTGTATAACTTCCTGAAAGTAAATTTATAGCAGTAATCCCTACTTGTCCTCCACCACTCCATACATAAGTATAAGGTGAAGTACCACCTGCTGGAATTGCTGTTGCACTTCCATTTGCTTGTCCGCAATTTGCACTGGTAGTTGTTGCTGATGCGGTTAAAGTTGGAGGTTGAGTAATTGTTACCGAAGTAATTACCGAACATAAATTTACATCTTTTACCGTAACAAAATATGTACCTGCACATAAACCTGTTGCACCTGGAATTGTTTGAGAATTTGTCCAAATATATGTATAAGGCGACGTTCCACCAGCAACTGTAACGTTTGCGGTTCCATTACAAGCGCCATTACATAATGCATTTGTAAATCCAGAAATTGATGCAGTTATAACAGTGGATTGATTTACTGTTGCTGATGCAGTAGATGTACAACCATTTGCATCTGTAACAGTTACTATATAAGTTCCATTTGTAAGATTTGTTGCAGTTGCAGTAGTTTGACTCCCAGCCGAAACAGGCCATAGATAAGAATAAGGCATATTTCCACCAGTACCGCTTGCTGTTGCTGTTCCGTCGTTTCCACCATTACATGCAACTGGTGTTGTTCCTGATATTGAAGCAACTACACCAGCCAAATTTGAAACTGTTGCACTAACAACAAATGTACATAAATTTGCATCTGTTACAGTTGCCTGATATGTACCTGGCAATAAATTTACTGCCGTTATTGTAGTTTGATTACCTGCTGCAGCATTCCATTGATAAGTGTAACCGGGTGTACCACCATTTGCTGTGATTGTTGCTGAACCATTATTTGCACCGCAGTTTGCACTCACAGTATTAGTAATTGCGTTTACAGCAGTAGGTTGAGTAACTGTAACACTTGCAACTGCACTGCATCCCAAAATATCAGTAATCGTAACACTTGAAGTACCATTGCATAAATTGCTTACAGAATTAGTTATTGCAGCAGTTCCCATTGTGCTAGAACCTGTTGACCAAATATAATTATAAGGCGGATTTAAAGTTCCGCCTAAGCTAACTGTTGCAGTACCATTACATTGACCAAAACAAACTGGATTTGTACTTGGTGAAATTGTGGCAGTTGGAGCACCACTGCTTCCTACATTTACAGTTGTAGTTGCTGTACAACCATTGCCATTTGTTACAGTAACAGTGTAAGCACCTGCGGATAAACTGGAATTAGTATTTGTAGTTGATAAAGTACCCATAGTAAAAGCACCATCTGACCATTGGTAATTATAATTAGGTACACCACCGGCTGTAATACTTACAGTTGCAGAGCCATTAGACATCCCGCATGTAGCAGATACACTTGAACTTGTTAATACTAAAGGTGATGGATTATTTAATACAACACTTGCAGTTTGTGTACAACCTGCTGATGCATTATCAGTAACTGTTACAGAATATGTGCCTGCACATAAACCTATAATATTTGGACCTGTTCCAAGATTTGACCATTGATAACTAAAAGGACCAATTCCTCCGGTTACAACAACATTTGCTGTCCCATTACATGCACCATTACAAGTAGGGTCGGTACGCGAAGGTGTTAAAGTAAGAGCTGCTGGTTGCGTAATATTTACAGAGTTTGTTCCAGTACAACCTAAATTATCAGTAACAGTTACAAAATATGTATTAGGACAAAGTGGTGAAATTGATGCAGAAGTTTGTCCTCCTGGTGACCAACTATAACCAGTATAAGTTCCAGAACCACCTGCACCGGCAGCTATAGCACTTCCATTACAAGCCCCGTTGCAAGTAACATTTGTTGGAGTAATATTGACAGTTGGCTGCGAATAAACTGTTATAGTTTGAGTATATGTAGCAGTACATCCACCAACTGTAACAATTTGTGTAACAGTATGAGGACCTGCGGTACTAAAAGTAATTCCTGAAGGATTTTGTGCTGTTGAAGAAGGAGGACTACCACCTGCAAATGACCAAGAATAAGTAGCTGGAGGAGGCGAACCTGTATTTGTAAAGCTAAAAGAGTTTCCGGTTAAACATTGATTATTGTTATATATAAAACCAGCAACAGGATTATTAAAGGTAATAGTCATCTGGTCCGAACATGTAATACTACTACTATTTGTTCCCCACCATGTTAAAATATATGTGCCTGGGGCAGAAGCTGTAACAGTGGATGTTGATGAATTAATATTTCCAAAATTCAAACCACCTACTGGGTCCCAATGATAGCCAGTGTAACCACCTGTTACTGTTGCTGCTAAAGTTGTCGTAAGTCCACAAACATTTAGTTGGTCAACACCTGCATTTACCGAACAAGTATTACAAGACGGAGGTGCAGTATAGTTGGTTGTCATTGTGCAGGTTGGTGCAGCAGTAAAAGTAGCAGTAACAGAACAAACACCTCCATTTGATGGTAAACCTGCAAACGAATATGCAATAGGACTATTAAATGGCGGATTAAAGGTTTGAGTACCCCCACAACTATTTGTAACTGTTAATGTTCCAGTAGCAGGAGCTCCGTTAAAAACTATATTTCCGGTAACAGTATATGTATTACCAACTATACAGGCACCTGGCACAGCAGTTAAGCCGGTCATATTACAATAAACAATAGCGCAGTTAGTACTTCCGTTTCCTCCGGTTTGTGAGAATGTTACATCAGTAGTTGCATTTGAATAATTTGTTATTAACAATAAGTAATATTGTCCGGTTAAGGCATTGGAAATATTAGCATATTCTATATCAGAAGTTGAATAGCTACAGTCAACAGTATTTCCTGCAGTTAAATTACCACAATTATTTATCGAACTAAAAGGACCCCACATCGAAAAATCAACATCATACACTCCCGGTGATGATTGTATTGTAATGTCAATGTTCCCTGGTTGGTCAATTAATAAATAATACCAAACAGGATTTGGCTGAGTACCTAAACATGTATAATCGGGACCAGCTTCGGCAGTTCCATTATTGGTTGCTAAAGGAAAATTATATGTTGTACCTGTACAAAATGGGTCGGCAACGCCACAACTTGTACCTTGCCCTAATCCATTTATACTGAGTAAACATAGAATAAAAATAAAAAACATACTGATTCTTGACAGGTTTGTTTTTACAAACCTGTTTAGAACCCAGTTATACTGAGCAAATAGGTTTGATTTTTTTTTCAAACCTATTTTGTCGAAGTATAAATTTATTTTTTTCATAACTTTATAATGGTATTATTGAATTGATATAAACACTTTTTTTTCTTTTTTAAGATAATAATTACAAGAACTTATATTTTATATTAGATTCTTCACTATCGTTCAGAATGAAAACTATTGTCATTCCGAGTGTGCGAGGAATCTTATTAGAGAATAGATTCTTTACTCTGTTCAGAATGACAAAAAAACATTATTGTTTATACTTTTTATCCCAAATTTCGTTTGCTTTATTAAATAAACTATTTGTTAATTCATTAAAAGGGCCCATTTGTATTTTTTTAGGTGGTTGATATGAGAATTCTGCAGTCCCAAATCCTCCTCTTTTCATATAAATTTCAAGAAAAAAATCTTCGGTTAATTGCATTTCTTCAAAACCAAAATATTTATAACCGTTCTGATTATTTATTGCTTTCTCAATTTCATGAACTTTGTAAAAATTATCTACAATAAAATAACCTGTGCTTGTTGTTGGGTCAACATAAGAGAAAATGGCTAATTGCATTTTTTCCATTGTTCGTCCAATGTTATCGGCTTTGTTAAAATCATTGGCGCCTTCCATCGTAATTTTATAAAGTTTATCTTTCTGAAAACTAAAAATCATATCCTGCGAAAAACAAGTGCCGGATATAAAAACAAATAGAATAATTAATTTTTTCATGTGTTTATTTTTTAAGTAAAAATATTATAAAATTTCATTAAATCATATAATTGTTATTAAATTATTTTAACAATTTGAATTTACCTCTAATTACATCAACATTACCATATTTATCCACAACTTTTAGCTTATAAAAGTAGAAATCTTCATCGGTAATTTGTTGAGTATATTTATTTTTACCATCCCAGTCAACATTATTACCTTTTGCCTGATAAATATTTTGCCCTGTTTTATTAAAAACTTCATATTCAAAATAATAATCTTCTTCGTTTAATATTTGTGGTCCTATTTTACTATTTATTCCGTCTGTAAGTGGTTTAAATGCTGACGCAACAAAAATAGGATGTTTAATTTTTATTTCAAGAACTTTTGATGAAGTATCAGAACATCCAGCGTTATTTGTTGTAACAAGTTTCACAATATATTTTCCGTTTAAATAATAGTTCTTAGAACAATTTTCGTCGGTTGAAGTTGAATCATTAAAGAGCCATTTGTTTTTTTGATAATTCTCCGATTGATTAACTAGATTAACACTGTAACCATTAATTTGATAAACAAAATTTGAAACAGGTAATTCATTAACATTTATAACATTCTGCTTTAAATTTGAAATAACGGGTTCCGATCTAAAATATTTAACCATTAATAATACTGAATACTTTCCACGTTTTGAGTATATATGAGAAGGTGTTCTTTCGGTTGATATTGTACCATCTCCAAAATCCCATGAATAAATTATTGTATCAGAAATTTCAGATGGGGTAAATTTTACAGATAATGGTTGGCATCCTTCATAAATATCGCAAACAAATGATGCAACAGGTGCTCCTTGTTTTTTTATTTCGGATTTTATCGGCGGAACTACATTATTGATTGTAAAATTATTATATTGCACGTTGTTTATTTCGTCAGTATTATTATTTGAAATATCATTTTTTACAATAAACTCTTTTTTGTTGTCTTTTTGTGATTTATTATTACTTATAACTATGTTGTTATCAGGAGTTTCTGTTTCGTTATTGTTTAAAATTACTTCTTGGTTATTTTTGCAAATAACATTGTTAATCTCGTTAGTATTAAAATACCAAACTATTGCAATTGTTATAATTGAAACAACGCTGATTAATGCAGCAGAACCCCAGAAAGTGTTTTTGCCCGGAATTTCATTTTTAAATTTTTTCCAGCCACTGTTATTATAAGGATACTCAAACGAGTTTAGTTTTTCCTTTATAATTTGCTCAAATTCACTACTCTTATTCATATTCAAGTTTATCTCTATATTTTTCTATTAATTCTTTTAATTTTACTTTTGCTTTTGCAAGGTTAGATTTTGATGTTCCAATGCTAATATTAAGCGTTTCAGCAATTTCTTTATGCTGCATATTTTCAACAGCAAAGAGATTAAAAACCGCTCTATAAGACGGTGATAATTTTTGCATCAATCCGATTATTGTTTCAGCATTCATTTTTTTTATTTTTTCAAGTTCAGCAACATCATCTGATTCATCAACAATGTTATCGAGCAAAAATTCCTGTTCTTCATTAATGTAAAAATCTTTACGACTTCTAACATGGTCAATTGCAACATTTACAATAATTCGTCTAACCCAACCTTCAAAAGAACCTTTATTTTCAAAACTTTTCAATTTTGAAAAAACTTTTATTAATCCATCATGCAATACATCTTGCGCTTCTTCACGATTTCGTGAGTATCGCATACAAACTACAAGCATTTTTCCATAGAACGATTTGTATAACAGCTCCTGACTTTTTCGATTGCCTTTAATGCAAGATTCTACTAAATCTTTAACATCATCTTTATTTGTTAAGTTTATCATTGCTGTTAAACATTATTAAGACGTTACCTTTTGCAAAGGGTTGCCTAAAATCTATTTTATTTTAATATTATTTTATTAACAATGTTTTTAACCATCTATTTTTTCGAAATCTTCTTTACCTGCACCACAAATCGGACAAACCCAGTTTGCTGGCAACTCGGAGAATAATGTTCCTTCAGCAATCCCAGAAACTGGGTCACCCAATGTTGATTCATAAATATATCCGCAAACAGTACACTTATATTTTTCGTCCATATTTATATTTTGCAAATTAGTAATCTTCAAAAATACTAATTGAAAGGTAATATTTTCAATTATTTAACTAAAATATATACTGTGAATGGAAATAATTTTTAATTTTATTTTTTTTATATACTCACCTAATAAAGATTTTTCGCTAATCACTCAAAATGACAAATCTCTAACAGTATAGAGGGAACAAAATGTAAAGTTAAAATTGTTACCGTTTTAAATATAATAAAAGCGATTACTTTTAACACAAATAAAAAAGGAACCTTTTGGTTCCTTATTTATTTTACATTTCTTGTATCATCTTAATTGTCCTGTTTACAAGATAGTCTGGTGGGTTTACCGAAACTTTTTCGAGTATTTCATCAATTTCATTAAAATTATCATTTAAAACGATAAGTGATTTGTTCAATTTTTCTGAAGAAATATTCTCGCATGTAACTAAAATAGTAGAGCTTTTTTTCATAGGCATTATTTAATTTTTTATTCATAATGCCTAATAAACGCAACTATTAAAAGAATATTGTGCTAAATTAAAAATTTTATTCTATTAATAGATTTATTTTTTTTTCATCAATAATTTTTCGCATATTAATAATTGCATAACGCATTCTACCAAGAGCAGTATTTATGCTAACTCCTGTTTCTTCGGCAATTTCCTTAAAACTCATATCCATAAAGTGCCTCATAATAACAACTTGCTTTTGAACATCAGGTAATTCATTCACTATGCGTTTTAAATCAGTTTCAACCTCTTCTTTAATAACAGATTGCTCTTTATACTGTTCGGAATATTTTTTATGATTAAAAATATCATATTCATAATCATCACTCGAAATAGTTTTCAATCTTTTTTCGCGACGAACATTATCAATTATTAGATTGTGAGCAATTCTCATAACCCAGGCAATAAATTTCCCATCATCGGTATATTTACCTTCGCTAATTGATTTGAATACTTTAATAAAAGTTTCCTGAAAAATATCTTCGGCAACCTCGCGATTACGAACTACCATCAAAATGTAAGTAAAAACCTTACGTTTATGACGTTTAATAAGTGTTTCGATTGCTTGCTGATTACCTGATATAAACTCATTTATAAGTTCATTATCAGCGATTTCTAATTGCTTCATATCCACTTTTTTAAAAATTGTGTGGTAGAAGTTTAGTCTATAAGCAAGTCCTCCTTTTTGTTAAATTAATAATTGCAAATGTACAGTTTTTTACGATAAAAAAATTAAAAAGTTGCTTTTTTAACAGATTATTTAATTTATTTTCTATTTTTTGTTAATAAACATCTTGCAAATTGAACTTTTAATCCAATAGTTATCGGATACCACGCTCATTTATTGCCACCATATCCGTCTGACCGCTCCAAGAGGTCTGACGGGTATGCCCATTTATTGCCATGACCTGTCTTCCTGAGTGAAGTCGAAGAAAGGTTGTGGTTTAAATTATAAACAAAATTATCGGCTTTAGCCAAATCCGAAAGCTATCGGATTTTTTTACTAAATCCAAACCCTTGTTTATTTCCGATAGTTATCGGATTGTAATCTTTACGATAATTTCATTTGTTTTGGCTAAAGCCAGATTTATTGTTTTTATATTCCACGACCTAAAGGTCGTGGCAATTCTATTATAATTTCATAAAAATTTGTCTTATATAGCAAAGCAATTTGTCTGTTATTATGTAATGTTTATCAGTAATGTCTGATATTTTTAATTTTTAAAATTTTATTGTTTGTTGTTAAACAACAAACCACGAACTACAAACAAATGAACCAGATATTGATATTACAGACATACACTATTATATATATAAAAGGTATAACTTTGCATTTTTAAAAAATATTATGCCTTTACAAAAAAAAATATTAAATAATTTTATAGAAATAAAAGGTGCCCGCGAACATAATTTAAAAAATATAAGTGTTAACATTCCTCGTGATAAATTTGTGGTAATAACTGGCTTATCTGGTTCAGGAAAATCTTCTTTAGCTTTCGACACATTATTTGCCGAAGGTCAACGTCGTTACGTTGAAAGCCTTTCGGCTTATGCACGCCAATTTCTTGGAAAAATTTCAAAACCAGATGTTGATGAAATTAATGGTATTCCCCCGGCAATAGCTATTGAACAAAAAGTTAACACAAGTAATCCTCGCTCAACCGTTGGTACTTCTACAGAAATATATGAATATCTGAAATTATTATATGCAAGAATTGGGAAAACATACTCGCCTGTTTCAAATAAAATCTTAAAAAAACATAATACAAATGATATTATTGATTTTTTACATTTGCAAAAAACTGGCGAAAAAGCAATTTTATTAACACCTTTTATATATGATGAAAATATTTCGACAAGCAATTATCTTTCGATGTTGTTACAACAAGGTTATTCAAGAATTGAAATTAATAATAATATAGAAAAAATAGAGGACGTTGTTAATCAACATATTAAATTTAATAAAGTAAGATTATTAATTGATAAATTCGAAATTAGCGATGAGCAGGATTTTTATAACAGAGTTGCCGATTCAATTGAAACTGCTTTTTTTGAAGGTAAAGGAACTTGCATAATTAAATTCGAAAGCACAAATAAAGAATATGTTTTTTCAAATAAGTTTGAAGCTGATGGAATTACATTTGAAGAGCCTTATGTCCATTTATTTAGTTTTAATAGCCCCGTTGGAGCTTGTCCAACATGCGATGGCTTTGGGCAAACAATTGGAATTGACGAAGATTTAGTTATTCCAAACAAATCTCTTTCGGTGTATGATGATGCAATTTTATGTTGGAAAGGTGAAACTATGAGCGAATGGAAAAATAAGTTGATTTATGTAGCTGATAAATTTAATTTTCCAATTCATAAACCTTACTATAAATTAACTACCGAACAACAAAAGTTGTTATGGGAAGGGAATACATATTTTAATGGAATTAATGATTTTTTTAAATTTTTAGAAGAAAATCTTTATAAAATTCAATACAGGGTTATGCTTTCGAGGTATCGAGGTAAAACTATATGCCCAACATGTAAAGGTTCCCGTTTAAAAACCGAAGCATCTTTTGTGAAAATTAATGGAAAGGCAATAACGGAGCTATCTATAATGTCTATAAAAGAATTAACCCAGTTTTTCAATAAAATACAACTGTCAGCTGATGAACTTAAAATAGCCAACCGTTTGTTAATTGAAATAAAATCGCGATTATTATATTTAGAAAATGTAGGTTTAGATTATTTAACATTAAACAGAAATTCGTCAACGCTTTCGGGTGGCGAGTCTCAACGAATTAACTTATCAACTTCGATTGGCAGCAGTTTAGTTGGGTCGTTGTATATATTAGATGAACCGAGCATAGGACTGCATCCATTTGATAATTTGCGACTTATTAGCGTTCTTAAAAATTTATGCAATATCGGTAATACTGTAATTGTTGTTGAACATGACGAGGAAATAATGAACTCTGCCGACTTTATTATTGATATGGGACCTGAAGCTGGAAGCAACGGTGGCGAAATTATTTTCGAAGGAAATTACAAAGAGTTAATTGAAAGCAAAAACAGCATAACAGCCGATTATATTACAGGAAAAAAAAGAATAGAGGTTCCGTTGTACAGAAGAAACTGGAAAAATAATATTCAAATAATTGGAGCAAGAGCAAACAATCTTAAAAATATTGATGTTATAATTCCTTTAAATATTTTCACAGTTATAACTGGCGTGAGCGGTTCGGGTAAGTCAACTTTAGTAAAAAAAATACTTTTTCCTGCTATAAATAAACATATAGGAAATGGTGTAACAGATAAAGCAGGTTCTTATAATAACATTCAGGGCGACTTGCATTTACTAAGCAATGTTGAATTAGTTGACCAAAATCCAATTGGCAAATCATCGCGTTCTAACCCAATTACTTACATTAAAGCGTATGATGAAATCAGGGCATTGTTTTCAAATCAACAATTAGCAAAACAAAATGGATTTAAACCATCGCATTTCTCATTTAATGTTGATGGTGGCAGATGCGACGAATGTTTGGGTGAAGGTTCAATAAAAGTTGAAATGCAATTTATGGCAGATGTTAATTTAGAGTGCGAAAGTTGCAGAGGTAAAAGGTTTAAACCCGAAATACTTGAAGTTGAATATAACTTAAAAAACATTTATGATATTTTAAATTTAACAGTTGATGACGCAATTGAGTTTTTTAGTATAAAAAAAGGAAATTCAGAAAACAGAATAGTTGAAAAACTTAAAGTTCTGCAAAATGTTGGATTAGGTTATATAAAACTCGGACAGTCATCGAGTACGCTTAGCGGTGGCGAATCGCAGCGACTAAAATTAGCAACATTTCTTGATAAATCATCTACAAATAAAACCTTATTTATTTTCGACGAGCCTACAACTGGTTTACATTTTCACGATATTAAAAAATTATTAGCATCATTTGAAGCGTTAATTTTGCAAGGCAATACTATACTTGTAATAGAGCACAATTTAGATGTTATAAAATGTGCCGACTGGATAATTGATTTGGGACCAGGCGGAGGAGAAAATGGTGGAAATGTTGTTTTTGCAGGAACTCCCGAAGAAATTGTTTTAAATAAAAATTCAGTAACAGGTAAATACTTGATAAACAAATTAGTCGGTTCGTGAGGACACGAACCATAGGGTGGGGATTAGTCGGTTCGTGAGGACACGAACCACAGGTGTGTCGGTTTGAGAGGATACCAACTTTTGTGTGAGAAAATTTAAATTTTCTACAAAAAAAAAGCTATTGCAATGCAATAGCTTTAAATATTTTTATTAATTATTATTTATTCTGGTCGAATGTATTTTCGATATTCATAAATCCAACTAAAACTGATACACAGCCACTTAAAATCTGGTCGGAAAGTTGGTCGGATGTTTGAACCTGTATAGCAATAATTAATTGCTTACTGGACTCTAATTTAAAGTCAAAACTTTTAGCATACTGATGTTTTTTATTGTCATACAACACATTTCTTTCAGCATCTAAAACCTGAAATTGAATTGGAGGTAGGGTTTCGTCGCCACAAACAGTAATTCTATATTCCTGTCCTGAATAAAAAGTTTTATAAAGTTCGGCTGTTTCACCTTCAGATAAAACGGTAGCGTTATAAATACCATCGTGAACATAAGGTAAAAGCTCTAGTTTACATATTTTTTTTGCAAAATTTTTGCATTGTGCATTAGCTACGCTTGGAAGCGCTGCAATCATAAAAGCTACTGCTGATAAAATAATTATTTTTCTCATGGCTTCCAATTATTTAATTATGTTTGCTCTAATTTCTGCAGATGTTTTACATATTTCATTAAATACTTCAGTAGAAACCTTAACTTCTGATTTCGATGAAATAATAGATTTGCCATCTTTTTCGGTAACTTCCATTTTTGAAGATGAAGTTTGAATTTTATCAAAAACGGTTTTTAAGCGTTCCATATCTGGCATAACTGCCTGTATGTTAGGGTCATCTTTATATTCGCCCATTAAACTTATCAATGTATTTAATGATAAGCGTTGGTCGGCAATACGTTCAATAAGTTCTTTATTTGAAGCAGTATTTTTAGCAACCTGGCAACCAACATATAAACCTTCGAGCCATCCACCGGCAAGTATAATTGCTGCAATTTCGGCACGGTCATTTTCTTTTAAGAATGAATTTGAATTCATAAAAGTTTCCGAAATAATTTGCATTAACGAGTCGCGGTTATTGATATTTGTTTCCATTCTTGTAATAATGGATTTATCAATTGCATTTAAAATACCTAAATCGTCGGCAAGTTTTTTTGTTGCTGACAAATATTTTATTGATGCTTGCGACTGGTCGAACATACTTGCAAAACTTAAATCGGTGCCATAAACACCTAAATTTAAAGCCATGCTTTTTGTTGAAGTATAATTACCAAGATTAGTAATCGGATTCAAATAATCCTGATTATACTTTGCTCCTGCTCTTTTCATTAACATAGCAGTTTCTATGGGCGAAGGAATTCCATAAATAACTTGTTTTGCTTTGTTAAATTCATCGGGATTATTTGTATTTACAGAATCCTCGATTTGGTCTTCTACATTCGCATTATCTCCGTTACATCCAACCATTAATGCGGTTGCAGTAAATACAGAGATAATTACTAATTTACTAATGCTCAATAATTTAACATTCATAAGGGTTTCAATTTATTATCGTACAATATTAAGTATTCCCGCAAAAATAACAATAATATTTTAAAAAAAAATATTTTTTTTTAAAATTTTAAATTATTTTCAATATATTTTTGAACTATTTATTTTTAAAAATTAGAAATATTATCTTATATATATATGAATCAATTAATTAATATTAAGAAAATATTATTTTTTGATAAAGAAAATAAAGTCATTGAAGCGTAAAAAAATATTTCGAAAAATGGGAATCCTGAAATTATTACTAAAATAAACTTCGAATACGTAAAAACATGAGTTTATTTCATCAAATTTAAAAAATCAGAAAAAATCAACAGTTTTCGAGTAAATGTTTCGGTTTAAAGAGAAAATAGTTTGTATAGGGCTTGCTGAATAAATATTATCATACTTAGTGTCTGTCTATAATGTCCGATTTTTTGCGTTATTCTTCGAACAAAACTATGGCACGGTTTAAAACCGTGCCATAGTTAGTTGAATCGCATTGCTCATAACTCGAACATTTGTCTCGTCCTGAAATAGCTTTACAGTAAATTTGTAGACAAATGGACAGACAAAACATCAAAAAAGAGGCAATAATAGCCGAGTATCTGGCAGGTGA
>MENF01000168.1 GCA_001769035.1 Bacteroidetes bacterium GWA2_32_17 | reverse complement strand
CGGCATCAATTGCTTCGATATTAAACATCTGAACGACATTAATATTGTTTGAATTTTCTATTAATACAAAGTAATAAACACATCATTATTATTTTAACTATTATTTTTGCATAACATTAGTGAATAATATTTTAGACGATTCTATTTATATAATTTAAGGTGGTTGATGCTCAATCACCTTTTTTTATTTTGCCAAAGCATCATACAAAATCTCTACAGGATGTTTCGCTTTTCTTCCTGTTCCATCTTTAATTTGGCAACGACAGCTTGTTCCGGTAGCAGCAATAATTGTTTTTGAATTGGTTTTTCTTATTTCAGGAAATAAAACTAATTCGCCAATTTGCATTGAGAGTTTGTAATGCTCTTTTTCATAACCAAATGAGCCAGCCATTCCGCAACAGCCCGATGGAATTTCAGTTGCTTTATAATTAACTGGAATAGTCAGCATTTTTAAAGTTGGAGCAGTTGAGGCAATTGATTTTTGTTGACAATGTCCATGTAGTTTAATTTCAGCAGGTTCGGAAGTAAACGATTCAGCTTTAATATTTCCTTTTGAAAATTCGGAAGCAATAAATTCATCAATCATTAATGTGTTTTTTGCCAATGCTTTTGATTTTTCAACTAAAGATTTTTCTACAATTTCAGGATATTCGTCTCTGAATGCAAGTATTGCAGATGGTTCAATTCCAATTAATGAGGTATTAGCTGTAATTATTTCTGATAAATATTTTACATTTTGTTCGGCAATTATTTTAGCTTTTCGTAACAAACCTTTTGAGAAATACGTTCTGCCACTTTCTACGTGTTTTGGAATAATTACTTCGTAACCAAGTTTGTTTAACAAAAGAATTGCTTTAATTCCAATTTCCGGCTCATTAAAATTTGTAAATTCATCGGCAAACAAGAATACTTTTTTATGCGATTCTGAAACAAGTTCAGAATGACGATATGATGGCGTACGCTCGTCATTGCGGGCTTGACCCGCAATCTCATCCATGCTCTCGTCATTGCGGGCTTGACCCGCAATCTCATTTTTATGGTAGTACTTTAATAAAGTTTTGCTATAAACTTTTGGAATTTTTCGATTTGATGTAAAACCAATAAATGATTTCCCAAGGTTAGAAAACAGATTAAAAATTCCTGAAAAATTAGAACCAAAAGCATTAATTCTTGGACTAAAAGCTATCATGTTTGTCCTGAAAGGTGTTCCATATTCATCGTAATAATGTTGAAGAAATTCTGCCTTCATTTTTGCAATATCAACACCGCTGGGACATTCCGATTTACATGCTTTACACGACAAACATAAATCCATAATTTCATAAATTTCTTTATGTGCGAACGGATTTTGTTTTTTACTATTTGTTAAATATTCCCGTAAAATATTAGCTCTTGCACGAGTAGTTTGATTCTCGTTTTTAGTTGCCATGAAACTTGGACACATTGTACCGCCAATAATTTCCGATTTTCGGCAATCAGCAGAACCATTACATTTTTCAACAGAACCTAAAATTCCCAAATCCTGAGAGAAATCAAAAATAGTTTCAATCTTTTTGTCAGCTTTGTCGGTTTCATACCTTAAACTCGAATTCATGGGAAGCGAGTTGGTAATTTTTCCGGGATTAAAAATATGTTTTGGGTCCCATGTTTCTTTTATTTGTTTTAACAGTGTATAACAATGTTCACCGAGCATATAAGGGATAAATTCGCCTCTAAGTCTTCCGTCGCCATGCTCGCCACTTAACGAACCACGATATTTTTTTACAAGTTTTGCTGTTTCAAAAGCAATTTTGTGAAACATCTCAACATCTTTGCTTTTTTTCAAATTAAGAATAGGTCTGATATGAATTTCACCTGTTGCAATATGTGCGTAATAAATACACTTAAGATTTAATTTTTTAAAAAGTTCATTTAATTCTTTCATGTATTGTGGCAAAACTTCAGGATGAACAGCAGTATCTTCAATTACAGGAACAGGTTTAGCATCGCCTGGCATTGTACTTAAAACTCCCAAACCGGCTTTACGAAGATTCCAGACTTTTTTTGTGTCGGCACCAAATATTAATGGAAAATAATATCCGAAGCCATTTTTTAGCATATCGGCTTCTAAATTTTTTGCAATTTCAATAATTTCTTCACGTGTATCTTTTGCAAATTCAACAATTAATAAAGCTTCGGGGTCTCCTTCAATAAAAAAACGATTTTTATTCTGTTCTATATTGCCCTTTGTTAAATTAAGAATAACTTTATCCATTAATTCAATTGAAGTAGGGTTGTGCTTTAGTGCTACAAGATTTGCTTTAAAAGTTTCTTCCAAAGAATTTATATGAATACAAACCAAACCTGTTTCTTTTGGTGGTAAATTAACCAGATTGAGTTTTATTTCAGTAGTAAAAGCTAAAGTTCCTTCGGAACCTGCTAACAATTTGCAGAAATTAAATTGTTCATTGTTTTTTATGAAAGGAGAAGATAAACTTAAAACATCAATTGCATAACCTGTATTTCGGCGATGAATTCTTTTATCGGGATACTGATTATTTATTTCATTAATATTTTCAGGACTTGATAAAATTTCATTTATATTCTGATAAATTTTATTTTCTAATTTGTTTCCATTACATTTTACTTTAAATTCTTCATCGGAAATGGCTTTGAATGTTGCATCCGAGCCATCGCTTAAAATTGTTTTTAATTCTAAAAGATGGTCGCGGGTACTGCCATAAATTAAAGAATGTGCTCCACAGGAATTGTTCCCAACCATTCCGCCAAGCATACATCTGCTTGATGTTGAAGTTTCTGGTCCAAAAAATAATCCTTTTGGAGCAAGGAATTTATTTAATTCATCTAATACAACTCCCGGTTCAATTCTAACCCATTTTTCCTTTTCGTTTATTTCAAGAACTTTGGTTAAATATTTTGAAACATCAATAACAATTCCATTTCCTATAACTTGCCCGGCTAATGAAGTTCCTGCAGTGCGTGGAATAATCGGAACATTATTTTCAGATGCAAATGCAATGATTTTTTTTATATCGCTTACATTTTTTGGTCTTATTACAGCTAAAGGCTTTTCGCGATATGCCGATGCATCAGTTGAGTATAATAATCGAGTTGTATCATCAATATATACATCACCTTCAAAGTAATTTGAAAAGATTTTAAGTTTATCGTAAATTCCTAAAGTTGACATTTTACAATTTAATTATTTTAATATAAAGTTGAGTATATACTATACAAATATGTTAACAGTAATGTTTTTTTTATTCACAATCTTTTAAACTAAAAAGATTAAAGACCTAACAGGTCTTAAAGACCTGTTAGGTCTTATTTATTTTATTAACTTGCGACCAAAATTAACACATTATTAATTAATGAAGCAAGGAACAAAGTGGTTGCCATTATTTTCGACTAACTTTTTAGGTGTTTTCAATAACAATTACTTTAAACTATTAATTATTACTATTACAGTTAATTGGTTTCCAAAAGACAGCAATTTAAGTTCTTATATTGTTTCGTTGGCTTCAGGGTTGTTTTTTGTTCCTTATATTCTTTTTTCACCACTTGCAGGAAATCTTGCACAAATAATGTTGAAAAAGAAGATAATTTTATATTCAAGAATTGCCGAATTTCCTATTTATTCTATTGGTGCTTTGGGATTTTATTTTGAAAATATTTATATCGTTTTAGTTTGTATTTTCTTATTAGGTGTAGTAAGCACATTGTTTTCACCGGCAAAATATGGTTTAATTCGCGATATTGGTGGCAACGAAGGTATTTCTTTTGGTACAGGAACACTCGAAATGCTAACTTTTTTTGGAAATATTGTTGGTCCCGTTGTAGCTTCAATTATTGCCGACCATTATAATTACACATTGTTATCTTTGATATTAATTGGTGTCGCAGTTTTAAGTCTAATAACAACAGTAATGATTAAAGTTACAGAAAGTGAACCAAATACAAACATTAATGAAACAATAAATCCAATTATGTTTTTAATAAATTCATTTAAATGGGCAAAAAGTTATGTCGGTATGAATATAATTGTTTTAGGATTAGGAATTTTTTGGATGATTGATGGAATGTTACAAATGAACTTAATTGTGCATTGTCCAAATTTTTTAAAACTGTCGAATACACAAATGAGTATGATTATGTCGGTTGCATTAATTGGTATTGGCATAGGTAGTTACACAGCAGGAGTTTTATCCGGAGGAAAAGTAGAGCTATTGCTAACACTTATTGGTGGTTTTGGAATGACAATATTTTTATTTTTAACATTTATTATTCAACCAAATAATGCTGTATTATTTTCGTTTTTTATATTTTTTATTGCCATGTTTAGCGGATTTTATATGGTTCCATTAAGTTCTTATATTCAATTAAAAATAGAGGGGCGTAAACAAGGACAAATGATAGCTTATTCAAATTTTGTTACTTTTATTTTATTGTTTATTGCTTCAGTTTTGTTTGGTGTTATTTCAGATAATTTAGGAACAAATGCTGTTTTTCTTTTTCTCCTGATTATCATTATTTCAATGACTTTAATTTTATTGTTCTTTGTTAAAGATTTTAAAAACAGATTACAAATTTTATTTTCAAAAAAGCAATGAAAGGTATTGTGTTTATATACAGATTGTTATTAAAAATACGATATAAAATAGAAATATCTGGTAAAGAAGTTATTAATAAAAATTATACGAAACTTTTTTTACCAAATCATCAGGCAATAGTTGACCCGCAAATAATTTATACTCAACTTTATAAAATAACTCCGGTAATTCCTGTTGTAACAGAATCTTATTTTAAAATACCTTTAGTTAAAAATATTTTAAAAATGATAAAAGCTGTGCCAGTGAGCGATTTATCAGCAGGAAGTAGAGATACGAATGTTTTGCATACAATTACAAACAGTATTTTAATAGCATTAAAGAACAATAAAAGTATATTGTTATATCCATCAGGACATATAACTGATGATGGGTATGAAAAAATTAAAAATAAAAAATCTGCTTATTCGGTAGTTTCAGAAATACCCGATAATGTTCAGATAATAGCTGTTAAAGTAACTGGACTATGGGGAAGTATGTGGTCGAAAGCAAAGAATGGCAAATCACCCGATTTTTTTAAAACGTTTTTAAAAGGAATTTTTATAGCTTTTGCTAATTTTGTTTTTTTTGTTCCTAAACGTAAGATAAATATTGAGTTTATAGATATTACTGAAAATGCAAAACAAATCACAGAATTTGGTAAAGAAGAATTTAATAATTACTTAGAAAATGTTTTTAATAAAAATGTAATTGAAATTCCAAAAAAAATAAAATATTTTTTCTTTTTGAAAAACAGATAGTTCTGAAATAAATTTCAAACTTTTGAAACTTTTTATAAATAATTATCGTATTACAAAAAAAGGTTTTATATTTGTATAAAATTAAAATTTAAAATTATGTACATAACAAAAAGAATTACAATTTTATTGTTGCTATCAGTAATTTTTGCAGCAGGTTGTAAAAAAGAAAAAGATGAAACTCCAACTAAAACAAAAATGGAAGGAGTATGGGTAATTAAAGAAGCGCACGATTCAACAGGTGTAGATATTTTAAGCAAGTTTCAGAATCATCTTCTTCCTGTTACAGTGTTTTATTTTAGTAGTGATAATACTGTATTATCTACTGCTGGTCCGTTAACTACATATTTAGTTTATGGTGACAGTAAATTTATGCAAATTACATCAACTATTAATCAATGGTTTAATTATGCAAATCTCACTTTTAATGGTGGTGAGTTTTTTGTAGCAGATGGAACTCCAGATAGATTTGCGCTTGAAATGAAACTTGAAGGAGTTGGTGGTGGTGTAACGAATACTTTAGCTGAAATTTTACAGCTTTTTAATATTGAAGCCCAATGGCTAAAAACAGTTGTTTATCATAAATTTATTAATGTTGGTGTTTCTTTCAACGAAACAAATACTCAAATGACTTGGGTTTGGGATGACCAAACAACTGCACGTTACAATATGAAAGACCAATATGGAGATTATGTATTATGGGGTGGTTGGCCTATTAATAAATTTTCGAAATGCAGATTTGTATTAGAAAAGAAATCTAAATCTTTAAATGATGTTACAACTGAGGCATATCAAAATCCACCTACAAAAATTTTAATACCCGAAAACAAATAAAAAAGATGCGAAAGCATCTTTTTTTATATTTTTAAAATGTGTTTCCATAACTCATTAAGCGTTACAGCTCAAGACCTTGAACATAGATATAAGGCAAAATTTGATAATAATAAAAATTTCAAACCTATTTTTCATGGCAATGCTTTTAATTTTATTAAATTGCCTGTAATAACAAATAAGAATGTAAATGAAATTGTTGAATTCAATTGGGGTCTAATTCCTCATTGGGTTAAAAA
This sequence comes from Bacteroidetes bacterium GWA2_32_17, assembly GCA_001769035.1. Lineage (GTDB taxonomy): Bacteria > Bacteroidota > Bacteroidia > Bacteroidales > GWA2-32-17 > GWA2-32-17. The sequence goes on along the minus strand of MENF01000168.1, from coordinate 18,375 downwards.
TGCTGATGATGCAAAAAAAATAAAAACAAACACATTAAACGCTAAATCGGAAACAGTTTTTGAAAAACCATCGTTTCGCAATTCAATAAAAAATAAACGATGTATTATTCCAAGTACAGGATTTTTTGAGTGGCAATATATTAGCAAAAATAAAATACCTTATTTCATTTTTATAAAAGAAATTAAAGTTTTTTCATTTGCAGGAATATGGGAAGAGTGGACTAACACCAGTACCGGTGAAATTCATAAAACATTCTCAATTCTAACAACAAAGGCAAATCCTTTAATGGAAAAAATTCATAACATAAAAAAAAGGATGCCTGTAATTCTTAATTCCGAAGATGAAATAAAATGGCTTACAAACGATATTAACGAAAAAAATATTCTTGCATTTTGTAAACCATATCCCGAAAACAAAATGCAAGCATATACTGTAAGTAAATTAATATCTTCAAAAACAGAAGATTCTAATAAAATTGAAGTTTTAAATAAATTTAATTATCAAAACAACAATGTGCAATTGTTGTTTTAAATGGTTCCTTATAAAAATTAAGTGGGTAACTATGTGAAATTAATATACTGATGAAAGAGAACCACAGAGTAAACAGAGAAAAACACACAGAGAGCACAGAGTGAAAACTTAAAAATTTGGTTCAAAGTAGTTTAATATAATAAATATTTTAATATGGATATAAATACAATCTTGGTATACGCTTCGCACATACAAAAAATATGTTTAATATTGCGGAATGGAATATCCTAAAACGCAAAAAGTAGAGGATATTTATTTTATGTTTTACTTAAACAAGCAATATCACATGATCCTGTTTATGAAAAATTAATGTTACTGTTCGGGTAGGATAATAATTGCCACGAGCTTTAGCTCGTGGTAAATATAGAAAACACAAAACGGCTTTAGCCGAAACAATGAAACAACAAATTGTGGCTAAAGCCAAATTTAAATCATCATTAATCCACGACCTAAAGGTCGTGGCAATTTTAATAAAGCTGAATTCAAACCCAAACAGTAACAAATTAATTCTAGAATCTCAATGAAATCAGGTAGTATTTATATGAGTTAACCGTATTCCCAATAAATACAATTACAGAAAAAATTATTGGCTGTGCTATAAAAGTACATTCCGAGTTAGGTCCTGGATTGCTGGAATCTGCCTATAAAGCATGTTTAATATATGAACTTCAAAAAGACGGATTACAAGTAAAAAGTGAATACCCAATTCCGATAATTTATCAAAAAATAAAATTGGAATGTGGCTATAGAGCAGATTTACTTGTTGAAGAGCAAGTAGTGGTTGAAACAAAATCCGTTGCTGCATTAAATGAAATTCATCTTGCTCAAATTTTAACACATTAGCTAATTGCAAAATAGGATTATTGATAAATTTTAATGTAGTTAAATTAAAGGATGGATTAAAAAGGGCAATAAATAAATATTACGTCGTAAAATAATCACAAAGTGAATAACTGGCAAAAACATAAAATTTTCTGTGTTTCTCTGTGTAAAAAAACTCTCTGCGTATCTCTGTGGTTAAATTACTCACTCAAAATGAGAAAGAACCTTTTAAATATTTAATTTTTTATTTGAATATTTTGAACTAACTTTAGAAAAAATAATAATAAAATATAATGAGAGTTCAAACAATAGTGAAAGATTTGCAGAAGTCTGAATATAAAGAAGTTTGGGATGTGCAGGAGAATTTGCTTCAAAAAATTATTTCGGAAAAAGAGAATTTCGGAAAATCAAAATTTAATTATTTGTTGTTTTGTGAGCATCCACATGTTTTTACATTAGGAAAAAGTGGAAATAAAAAAAATTTACTTGCTAACTCAAAAATATTAAAAGATATAAATGCTTCTTTTTGCGAAACAAACAGAGGCGGAGATATCACATATCATGGTCCCGGTCAAATAGTTGGATACCCAATTATTGACATGGAAGCCGCTGGGTTAGGAGTTAAAAAATATGTTTGGGCACTCGAAGAAGCTGTAATTTTAACATTAAAATGCTTCGGAATTATTGGAGAACGCTTAGAAGGTGCTACCGGAGTTTGGATTGGCGTAAACGAACCAAAAAAAACACGTAAAATTTGTTCAATTGGTTTACGTGCTTCAAAATTTGTTACGATGCATGGTTTTGCACTTAATGTAAATACCGATTTAAAATATTTTTCATTTATAAATCCTTGTGGTTTTACCGATAAATCGGTAACTTCTATGAGCAATGAGTTAGGTAAAAATCAATACATCAAAGATGTAAAGGAATGTTTAACAAAGTATCTTGCATTATATCTTAATTTAGATATTCGCTAAAATGGATAAAAAATGGATTTTAAAGCCAAGAGGAGATGATGAACTGATTAAGAAATTGGCTTCGGAATTAACAGTTGACCCGGTAATTGCAAATCTTTTAATTCAGCGTGGACTAAAAACATTCAAAGAAGCTGAAAAATTTTTTAATCCCGATTTAGCAAACTTACACGACCCTTTTTTAATGAAGAATATGGCTCAAGCTATTTCCAGAATTGAAAAAGCTATTGAAAATAATGAAAAAATATTAATTTATGGCGATTATGATGTTGATGGTACAACTGCTGTTGCTTTAATTTATTCGTTTTTCAAAAAAAAATATTCTCAAATAAGATATTATATACCAGATAGATATGGCGAAGGGTATGGAATATCGTATAAAGGAATTGATTATGCCGAAACAAATAATTACACTTTAATTATTGCATTAGATTGTGGTATAAAAGCAGTCGAAAAAATTGAATACGCAAATAAAAAAGGTATTGATTTTATAATTTGCGACCATCATCTTCCTGGAGATATAATTCCAGATGCTGTTGCAGTTCTTGACGCAAAACAACCTGGTTGTAATTATCCATTTAAAGAGCTTTCGGGTTGTGGAGTTGGATTTAAACTTATTCAGGCTTTTTGTATAAAAAAAGGAATTGATTTAAGTGCAGTTTTTGAATACCTCGATTTAGTGGCTGTTAGTGTTGCTTCCGATATTGTTCCAATGATTGGCGAAAACAGGATTTTTGCTTATCACGGAATGTTAAAACTTAACGATAATCCTGTTATTGGTTTAAAAGCAATTAAAAAAGTTTCGGGTATCGAAAATATTGATATGAATATTAACGATATTGTTTTTAAAATCGGACCAAGAATTAATGCCGCAGGTAGAATAGAAACAGGAACTAAAGCTGTTGAGTTGCTTGTCTCTCAAGATGAAGACGATGCTTTAAGATTTGCTAAAGATATTGATGAATGTAATCAGAATAGAAAAGACCTTGACCAAAAAATTTTCAGCGATGCTCAGGGAATGATTGAATCAAATGAAGTACTTAAGAATAAAAATACTACTGTTTTATATAACCCCGATTGGCACAAAGGCGTGGTTGGAATTGTAGCTTCCAGATTGATAGATTGTTATTATCGCCCAACTGTTGTTTTAACAAAGTCTAATGGATTTATTAATGGCTCTGCAAGGACAGTTGAGGGATTCGATTTATATCACGCAATTGACCAGTGCGGATATTTGTTAGAAAACTATGGAGGACACATGTTTGCTGCCGGTGTAACTTTGAAATCGGAAAATCTTGATAAATTTATTGCTCTTTTTGAAGAAGTTGTAAATAAAAGCATTACTAAAGAGCAACTTACTCCACATATTGAAGTTGACGACGAAATAAATTTATCGCAAATTGATGCTAAATTTTTTAGAATATTACAACGGTTTCAACCTTATGGGCCAGGTAATATGACTCCAATATTTGTTACTAAAAATGTACACGACCTTGGTACCGGTAAAACTGTTGGCAGAAAAAATGAACATCTAAAACTTGATATAATTCAGGATAATTTACCTACTGTTTTTCCTGCAATTGGTTTTGGACTCGGAAACAAAGCCACGGAAATTGCCGAAACCCGAAATTTTGATATATGTTATTCGATTGATAAAAACGATTTTATGAATAAAGTTTCGTTGCAAATTCGGTTAAGAGATATCAGATTTAAAAACTACGAGTAAAATAAATAAGGATAAGCAAAGAATTTTACGCTTTTAGTGAAAATCCTTTGCAATTAAAAAAGCATTTACTCCATAATATTCTATATTAAGAATAATAATATTTATTCAGCAAGCCCTACTTACACCCTTATTAACTATACATCGTGTTGGCAACAGCTATTATTTTTGTTTTTTAATCCATTTTTCTAAACTAATTTCAGGTATGCCAAGTATTTTATATGTCTCTTGTGGATTACCTAATTCTCTAACTTTCTCAAAAAATTGCATCAAGGCCGCAACTTCTTTCATTTCTCTTTTGTTTGCAATTACTGCAACTAATTTTGCCATTAAATATGGCATTACACTTACTGACTTTATGGAAGGATTTCTCTCTCTGACATACATTTCAAGTGCTTGCTTAAAAAGAATTCCTTCTTTACCATGAACAATAAACCGTTTGTTTTTTGCTTCATCTTTTTGATATGCTGTCAATACCATTTTTGCATAATCGTCAACTGCAATAAAATGATATAGATTTGGTTGTTTCCCAAAAACAAAGGCTTTATTCCCTTTAACATATTTAGGTAAGCTTTCCATAAACCAGGTGGGGCAAAAGATTGTGTATGGTATCCCACTTGAAATTATTGCATGTTCGGCATAATATTTTCGTTTCTCTAATGGAAACCAGATTGTGTCTTTACAAACCGATGTGCCTGAAATATAAGTTATTCTTTGAATATTTTTTCTTTTAGCCATCTCAACAATTATTTCAGTGCCAGCCTGTTCAATCTCTCCTGAAAGATTAATATGTACGCCATAACAATTATTCATTGCTTTCTCTAGAGAATCATTATTAAATATATCCCCTATGATATAGTCATAATCATTTCCAAATATTTTTTTAGATTTTTCAATATCTCTTACAAATAATCTGATTTTAAAATTGCCTTGCAGTCTTTTAGCAACTGGTTCTCCTAACATTCCTGTTGCTCCTATTACTAATATTGTTTCCATATATCGTTTTTTTATAGTTGTTGCCAACATCAGTCCGTCTAAAAACCCATTTTTTAAAATTTTAATCAAATATAAGGCGATTGTGTGAGACTAAAAAATATTTATCACGAAATATTGTGATAATATTTCGAAAAATATATATAGCCAATGGAATTATTGGAATAACGTATGGCGCTTGGAAAAGCTGGGCATTTAACCGCAGAAAGTGTCAAACCGCTAATATATTTGTATTTTGTTATCATTGTCAAGTTGTACGTTACTGCCCGTTAAATTCTAACGGTTTGGCGGTTGCTGTTCGGTGGCGGTTTTACCACTGAATTTTCCACGAAGAACAAAAGTTTCAATAACCACTTCACTGTCATACGAAGCACTGTCCCGCCACTGACAGCAAACGCCTGTTACCGCCTGGTGTTCTTTCGTCTGTCTTTGTAAACCATTGTTAATATTAAGGTTCGTTGTCATTTTCATTTTACTTTCTTGTCTTTCTGAGTCGGCTTGTGAGTTTGCGTTTTGTATTTTTTAAAGGGTCGGGAAATTTTTAAAAACAATTTTTCTTTAGCGTTGGCTTAGCAAGCTCTTTGACAAAACTTTGGTTGGTGCGTTGGCTCGTGGGGCTTTGGCAATGTGCTTGCAAATGCGTTGGCTAAAATACAAAATGTTAATAACTTTTTTGGCAAACGAAATCAAAAATATTTTTTATTGATTAAATTTGCCAATTATTGACAAGTCGTTAAAATGCAAAATTTAAAATCACATTTAGGTCAGCACTTTAGGGAACTCCGCAAAGAGAAAGAGGAAACATTACATCAAGTGTCAAAGGGAACTGATATTGATTCTCCGATGTTAAGTAAGGTAGAGAGAGGAGAAAGAATGCCAACTCTTGAACAACTCAAAAGATTATGCAAGTATTTTAAAGTTGCAGAAGCGGATTTAAAAGTAATGCACACGGCAGAAAAAATAATTAAGGAATACGGTGTCAATGAAACAACCTATGAAGCTGTTAGGATAGTTGAAGAACAAATAACTCCTTTACTTAAAAAAATCAAAACGAAATGAGTCCTGTAGAATCTTATACAAAGGAATATAGAAAATTGAATGGAGTATTTTACTCTCCCTCGTTTCTTGCTGAATATCTATCAAAAAAGATTGTCAAATATTTAGGCTGTAGAAATATTGCAACAATTATTGACCCTGCTTGCGGTGATAGTATTTTACTACGAAGTTTTGCAAATGAGTTATTGGAAACCTCAGACAAAAATCTTCCTAAGATTTTTGGAGTTGATAAAGACATAAATGCAATTATAAGTTCAACTTCAAAGTTTGCCGATAAATCTTTTAAAAAAATTGTTACAAATTTCATTAATACTGATGGCTTATTTCCTGTCAACGGGAAAAACTCAATTGAAGGTTGGATCGAATTGCGAAAAGATTTAAAAAGTAAAAATGGTTTTGATATAGCACTAAGCAATCCTCCTTGGGGTGCAGAATTGAATGATTATGACCCTATTACTTTAAATTTCAATTTTGCTTTAGCAAAAGGACAGTTTGATATTTTTGATTTATTTGTTGAAGTTATCTTAAATAACCTTAATGAAAATGGAATTTACGGATTAATTCTTCCCGATTCTGTTTTCAGTCAGGAACAAGCTAGATTCAGATGCTTACTTTCAAAGAATACTACCATTCATTTAATCGCAAGATTAGGAGAAAAAATATTTCCAGGAATAAATAGGGCATGTGTCATTATAGTTGGTGAAAAAGTAAAACCAAAAAGCAATCATCAGGTTGATTGTTTTCGTTTGTCCTCAAATTACAAGAAACGAGTAATGGCAAACGAGTTATCGTTGGAAGAAGTTGAAAAGGAATTGATACACAAAGTTCCTCAAAGCAGATTTATCGAAAACGATAATTGCGTTTTTGATATTGATTTAAAATCTGATGAGCAAAAAACTTTTGAAAAAATTCAAACAGGTAGTTTTTCTATAAAGCAATTTGTAAAAAACACAAGAGGTGCTGAAATTTCAAAGAAGGGTGTTGTTTGTCAATGTCCGAAATGTAAACGCTGGATGCCTTACCCAAAGTCAAAGCAACCGAAATGCAACAACTGTAACACTGCACTCAACATTGATTCTGTTGTGAAAGAAAAAATCATTCTCAATCACAACGGAGTTGGAAATATCAAACTCAAGGTTGGTGAAGATTTGTTTCGGTTCACTTCGGTTTCTAAGAGTTGGATTAACACCTTGAAAGAAGGAATCAACTATAAGGATTTGAGCATTTACGACGGCGATAAAATTCTTGTTAGGAAAACTGGTGTCGGAATTACTGCAAGTATGGATTATGAAAATGCAGTTACCAATCAAGTTGTTTACATTTTGAAATTAAAAACTGCTGTTGAAAATAAATTGTCATTAGAATTTGTTTTAGCAGTTCTTAATTCAAGGGCTATGACTTATTACTTGATAAAAAAATTTGGGGAGAATGAATGGAAAAGTCATCCATACTTAACACAAACAATGCTTATCAATTTGCCTTTCCCTAAAATTGATTTCAATTCTCCCGATGCAAAGAAGTTGATTAGTCGTGTAACTAGAATTGTGAGAAGCGAAGTTTCTAAATCAAAAGAAAAAAACATTGCAAAAGCAAATGACCTATTCATTGAAAGAGTTGTTGCACATTTTTTCAAACTGAATCAAACAGATTATAAAGCAATTTTTGAAACGCTTAGTTCTTCTGAACAATTGATTCCAATAAAACGATTATTGAACTGCAACACCAAAGAGATTTTTACAGAAAATGGGTTATAGATACATCGGCTCAAAGGACAAACTTTCTGATATTATTATTTCGGAAATCAAGTCCACAAAAAAAGGAGCAAAGCATATTATAGATTTGATGGCAGGCACGGGTCTCTTTTCATTGGCACTTCGTGAAAAAGGATTTCAAGTATCGGCTGTTGATGTTATGACATACTCGTATCATCATTTGAATGTGCATTTATTTTTGAATGAAGCTCCTTTATTCAAAGGAATGGAAACTATAATTGATTTTGAAAAATACAAAACACAAAATTTATTTGGTGGAAGTAATTACGAAACGGTTTTAAATTACTTGAACAATTTAAGTCCAATCAAAGGATATTTCTACAATGAATTTAGCCCGGATGGAGAACCTACTAACACATTACGACCCAGGAAATATTTCACCGCTAAGAATGCGGCAAAGATTGATGCAATCAGAAAAAAAATTAAAAACTTCCGAAAAAAAAATGCCATAACCGAATATGAGCATTCACTTTTATTGCACGATTTGATAATGGCTGCAAATGATATTGCAAACATTGCAGGAACTTACGGTCATTACTTGTCAAAATTTGTCAAGAGGGCAGAAGACCCGATTTTGCTTTATACCTCCTCGTTTTCAAATGGTGGAAATGTAAAAGGACACGAAGTTTTCAAAGGATATGCAGAAGATGTTGCAAGCAAATTGACTGGTGATATTTGCTATATAGATCCTCCATATATCAAGCGACAATATGCCGCCAACTATCATATTTTAGAAACAATTGCAAGAGAAGATGAACCCGAAGCAATTGGAGAAAGTGGGCTAAGACCTTGGAGAGACCAGTATTCGAACTTTTGTTCCAAAGTAAAAATCAGAAGTTCCTTTGATAAAATACTAACGAACATAAAGTGCAATGACTTTCTGATAAGTTACAGTGAAGATGGATTGTTGCCGATTGATGATTTGATTTCTTTCTTGTCAACTTATGGCAAAGTTGTCAAGAAAGATATTAAGTATAAACGATTCAAAAGCAGGACTGATACAAAGAAAGAAGCAACTTTGAATGAATATCTCATTCATTTGCATCGCAATTAATCTTTCAAAGATTTTTCTACAGTTTTCAAATGGTCAGGATGCCAAGTAATTTCAAAATCTTTATCATTGATTCTAATTTTTAGTTTAAAATTTTCAATTTGTGAAAGGTCAATTGCTGAAACTTTTGCATAGTGTAGCATACGATGAATCAAAGGGCTTATAACAATGGCATTTGAATAAGCATCAGAACCGTTTTCTCCTAATGAAATTAAATGATGTACCTCTGAATAAAGTTCGCCGTTTTTCTTTTTGAAAGTAAGTGAGTCACCTGTAATTTGGCAATGACCTTTATAAAGTTTTTTAAGATTTTTTACAATCTGATTATTACGTTGGCGAATTTTAAATATTCTTTCCTTTACTTCGGGTTTCGCTTTTGATGCAAGTTCTTCAAGATTTGGAGAAATATCTTGGTTCAACAAATCTTCTTCAACGTCTTCTTCAGTTTTAAATTGGTTCTTTGCCTCTTTAGCATCAAAGTAGAATGCCCACTCCTTATTCTCTGTATCAATAAGAATTTTTGATTTGAGTTTGATGTAACCTGCTGATTCCTCTTCAAACATTTGTTTGAGTTCATCATTCATCATCCAATTTTTCGGAATTTCATTCTTTAAAAACCAACCAGCCCAAAATTGATTGTCTTTCGTTTTAAGAATATAAACAATTAGGTTGTCGCTATTTGGATTGTAGTCAATCGGAAATGAATTATCAGGATGCCAAGAAGGAATTCTATTTGCTGCTCTGCTATGAATTTTCTGTGCAGCAATACTTACAGAGGCGGTACGCCTCTGATAGATTCTTAGTTTTTGTGGTTTTTTAATACCTAAACTGTTTATCGAAAAATCCCACTGTGGTCTGTTACCTGCTCCAACACCAGTATTCTTCCCAAGAAAGTCAAACCATTTTTGAAGTGAGATGTCTGCAATTGGAAAATCAATGTATGACTGTCCGCCTCCGCCTTCTTCCTCTCCTCCAACTTTGTTGATATGTCGGAAGTCGGCATATGTCATTCTTCTGAATACTAAACTATCAACTCTTTTTTCCATTAGAAAAGTTTTTTAATGTCAACTTCTAAAGCTTTAGCTATTTTCTCAATGTTGATAAGAGTTATATTTTTTTCAGCTCTTTCAATCATACCAATATAAGTACGATGTAATTCAGCTCTAAAGGATAATTCTTCCTGAGAAAGATTTCGTTCCTTTCTTAAACTTCTTACTTTTTCACCAAATTTAATGAGTATTTTTTTGTTGTCCATTGAGTAAATTTCAATGGGCAAAGCTATTTATAGTATGCAAAATATACAACATACTATAGTTAGCATTTTTTAAAGTCGGCAAAATTGCACTCTTTGACAAAGCTTTGGTTGCAGCGATGGTTTGTGGGGCTTTGGCAATGTGGGCAATGTGGGCAATGTGGGTCGGCAAATTGTTTTATAAATGTGCGGTGGGCAAAAAATAAAAAACATCGGGTCGGCTTGAGTGTCGGCTTACTTGTCTTGTCAATATTTCGTTTTTCTGTCCTTTCACAATGGTTTATTTTCTGTTTTTGGTTCTGTCGTCTGTCTTTTTACACTTGGCGGTAACTAATCGCTATGTGTACCTTATCCGACATTAACCGTTTAAAAACATTTATTCCCATTTATTTTTTTTTTAAATTTTTAATAAATAAATTACCTTCCAATAGGTTGTGCATAAGCAACAACATCGGTATCTTTAATTTCGTTTTGACTAAGTATAATTAATCGCTCAATAACATTATGCAATTCACGTATGTTTCCTGTCCATTTTATATTTTGCAATTCCTTGATTGCTGAGTTAGAAATTTTCTTTTTAGGACTTCCATATTCGTTGCAAATTTGTTCTATAAAATGATTTGCAAGTGCAGAAATATCCTCAATACGTTCGTTTAATGATGGAACTCGTATTAAAATAACACTTAAACGGTGGTACAAATCTTCGCGAAAATTATGATTTTCGATTTCGTCTTTTAAATTTTTGTTTGTGGCTGCAATAACCCTAACATTAACTAAAATTTCTTTTTCGCCCCCTACACGTGTTATTTTGCTATCCTGTAATGTTCGTAAAACTTTTGCTTGTGCCGATAAGCTCATGTCGCCAATTTCGTCTAAAAAAAGTGTGCCGCCATTTGCCTGCTCAAATTTCCCGATACGTTGTTTTATTGCCGAAGTGAAAGCGCCTTTTTCGTGTCCGAATAATTCGCTTTCAATTAATTCTGATGGAATTGCAGCACAGTTAACTTCAATAAATGGTCCGTTGGCTCTATTGCTTTTTTCATGAATTTGATGAGCAACTAATTCTTTGCCGGTACCATTTTCGCCTGTAATTAATATACGGGCATCGGTTGGTGCAATGCGTTCAATCATTTCTTTAACTTTTGTTATTTCTGTAGAATCGCCAACAATTTCGTAAGCTTTACTAACTTTTTTGCGTAATGTTTTTGTTTCGGTAACAAGTTTCGATTTATCTAAGGCATTGCGTATTGTTACTAATATACGATTTAAATCTAATGGTTTTTGAATATAATCGAAAGCACCTTTTTTAAGAGCAACAACAGCAGTTTCGATGTCGCCATGGCCTGAAATCATAATTACGGGAATATCGCTGTGATTTGTTACAATATTTGACAATACTTCGATACCGTCCATTTTTGGCATTTTAATATCGCAAAGTACAACATCTACTTTAACAGAATTAATAATTTCCAGACCTTTAACGCCATCTTCGGCAAGCTCTATCTCATATTTTTCGTATTCGAGTATCTCTTTTAAAGTATTTCTAATACTTTTTTCATCGTCAATAATAAGAATTCGTGACATGATTTTATTTTTTCACAAGTTTACAAAATGAAAATCAAATTTTACTATTTTGATGAAATAAATTTACAAGTTGTTACATCATTTTCATTCTTGAAAGATTTTTTGGCTTATCATTAATATAAATAATACCAATTTCAAATCCGCCACGCATGTGAGTATATGTTTTTAAGCTAGAAACATTCAAATCGTAACTAATGCTAAAAATATTTCTTCCGAATTTTAATCCGCCTCTTACAATAACTGCATCTTTATAACGATATGCTAATCCGCCCACTACTGAATATTTTGAACTTTCAAATTTATAATCAAACAAAGCCGATAAAACAATGTCGGTAACTTTTGCCTGAGTCATAAACATTAAATTTGGGCTTATTGTTAATTTTTCGTTTGCTTTATAATCGCAACCACCGGTAAAAAGCCATCTTATTGGTAGTCTGTTCATTTCGCCAGTAAGAGATTCGTTTGGCATAGCAACTCTAAATAATGAAAAACCACCATGTGGACTAACTTTTTTTGATTTATCGAAATACTTATAATAAAACCCAAGATTTGCATCGAATCTGATAATAGATTTATTACTAATATTTTCGCCACTAATTATTGAAGGGTCATACGAATTTGTAGATGTTGAATACTGACTGTCGAACAGTAAATTGTCGGCATTTAAACTACGGTGAAAAATTCCAATTTGTAAGCCACCAAATAGATTATGTTTATTTGAAGGGTCAATTGTTATCTCATAAGCACCGCTAACCATAACATTTAAAGTATTTAATTGCCCTGCTCCTGCCCTGTTATTAAGAATATATCCACCCAATCCAATTGACTTCTTAAATGGCATATCGTAAGCAATAAGCTGGTTTGTAAACGGTTTGGAAGCAATGCTTCTCCATTGCGAACGATATAAAGTATTTACACGCCAAGCATAAGGTTCGTCAATTATCATTCCTGTTAGTGCAGGATTCAAATACTGCAAACTCATGTCGTATTGCGAAAAATGATGATCCTGACTATAAGCAGGAGCTACTGCAAAGAGACAAATTACTATTGCCAACTTTAAAATAATTATATTTTTCATATTGTTCATTTTTTATCTGACTAATGTTACATCACCAACAATTTCAACAGGACTTCCATCATATAATACACCTTTAAAGATATAAATATAAACACTTTCGGGTTGTTCAACGCCTTTAAATGTACCATCCCATCCAACAGATTGATTTTCGGACATAAAAATTTGTTTACCCCATGAATCAAAAACTCTTAATGAATATTCGTTAAAAGGACCACCTCTTACACAGAACACATCATTCAAATTATCGCCATTTGGAGAGAAACCGGTAGGAATTGCGTATCCATGATTTTCGACCGAAATATTTTGACTTGCACTATCGGTACATCCACCAGCCCCACTAATATATAACCAAACAACGTAATCGCCAACTGTGTTAAAAGTGTAATTTGGATTTTGAATTGTATCAGTTTGCGCACCAAAGTTCCATAACCAGCTTGTTGCCCCAACAGATTGATCTGTAAATATTACATTTTCGCTTGTTGAAATTGTGCTATCAGAAACACTAAATTGAGCAACAATAGTTTGATAAACTGTAATTTGTTGCGAAGTAGTATCGCTACATCCGGAATCTGATAGAGCAATTAATTCCACATTGTAATTTCCAAAATTAGTATAAGTGTGAATTGGAGATTGTTGAGTAGAAGAATTTCCATCGTCAAAAGTCCAATTATTATTTACAATATTGCCCGAAGAAATTGTAGAAGTATTTGTAAAGCTTGCAGTCATTGAATTACAATCAACTGAATAATTATAACTTGCTGATGGTAACGGACTTATTGTAAGCAATAAAGAGTCAAAAATATTACCGCATGTAAAATTATACTGTAAATAAATATAAACACTACCTGAATCAATATCAGCAGTAGAAGGAGTATAAGTAACATTTTGCAACGAATCACCCGGGGTAAATATTCCTGTTCCCGAAGAAGACCAGTTAAACACTCCGGTATCGCCTATAATAACAGGTATTAAACTAATACTATCGCCATTACAAATTGATTTATCGGAGCCAATATCAACTCCGGAACTTGAGCTTATAAAGTTTAATATAATTGTGTCTGCTAACAAATTGCAGGTACTTCCGGCAGGAGTTAAAATAATTTGAACTATACCATTATTAATATCGTCAATACTTGCGGTGTAAACAACATTTAATGAAGTATCGTCAGGTGAGAATGCTCCTGTGCCCAATGTGAGCCACTGTGTTGAAACAGTTCCATTTGTAACAGTTCCGCTTAAATCTGCGGTATTTACATTGCATATTGTTTGATTTGAGCCGGCGCTTAAAATTGGAGTTGGAGTAAATGTAACAACCAACGAATCGCTCACCTGAATACAATTTCCATTATTTGTTGAAGTTAAATTTATAACAATGTTACCATTTGTTGTATCATTTGATGCAGGAATGTATGCAGCGTTGAGTGTTGAGTCGGAAGGTAAGAACATACCACTACCATTTGTTGTCCATATTCCTGAGTTTGAACCGGCACTTATAATTCCATTTAACTGTACTTGTGATGTATTAGAACAAGTTACAATATCTTGTCCTGCATCAACAAAAGGAGCTGGAGTAACAGTAATATTGAGCATATCGCTGTATATTCCGCAAGCATTAACAATGTTCAGATAAATTGAAACAAATGCTGAAATAGTATCATTATTTCCCAAAATATAAGTAGCGTTCAAATCAGAACTATCGGGGGCAAAACTTCCATCTCCACTGGTTGTCCAATATGAAGTTCCGGAACTTACAACACCTTGCAAAACAGGATTATTATTTGCACATGCAACAATATCAGAACCGGCATCAAAAGTTGGAGGATACACTACATTAATTTGTAAAGTATCAGAAACATTTGAACAACCAATTGCATTAGTAGAAGTTAAAATTAACATAACTCCGCCATTGGCACTATCTTGTGAACTTAATTGATATGTTGCGTTTAATGTTATATTATCCGGATTAAATATTCCCGTACCATTTGTTGACCATACCCCTGTTGTTGTTGTACCAGAAACAGTACCAGATAAATTTACAGTCATTTGTCCTGCACAGATATTAATATTGTTTCCTGCATCAACAGTAGGAGCAAGAATAAATGAAACAGTTATTGTATCATTTACTGGACAGGCATTGGAAGATGTTAATACTAAATCAACAAAACCATTTGCAATATCGGCTGAATCAGGAATATAATAAGCATTTAAGTTACTGCTATCAGGACTAAAATAACCATTTCCTGTTGAACTCCAGTAACCTGTTGTTGAACTACCTGTAACAACTCCTGCTAATAAGGCAGAATCGTTACTGCAAACAGTAACATCATTGCCGGCACTAACATTTGGTCGGGGAGTAAAATTAACAGTAATTGAATCACTTACAGCCAAACAACCACCATTATTAGTTGAAGATAGTGTTATAACAATTGTTCCTATAGTAGTATCACTTGAACTTGGGATATACGTTGCTATCAGTGAAGAATCATTTGGAGTAAATGTTCCTGTACCATTTGTTGTCCAAACTCCAGTACCATTTCCATTTGTTACAGAGCCATTTAAATTCACATTATTATCATTACATACAAACATATTGTTACCTGCATTAACAATTGGTTGAGTAGTTATTGTTACAATCATACTGTCAGAAACAGGATTACAGTTTCCATAATTTGTTGATATTAATGTTAAAACAACGTTCCCAATAGTAGTATCAGAAGCACTTGGTATATAAGTTGAATTTAATGTTAAAGAATCGGGAATAAATGTTCCGCTCCCGCTTGAAGACCATGCACCGGTAGTTGCTCCTGCTGTTACAGAACCTAAAAGATTAACATTAGCATTATTTGCACAAACCGAAACATCTGCACCGGCATCAACCAAAGGTGCAGGTGTAATTGTTACTTGCAAATCATCACTTACAGGTGTACACGCATCCGAAGCATGAAGTGTTAAAATAATATTACCAGAGATTGTATCAGCAGCACTATAATTATATATTGCTGATAATGAAGTGGAATCAGGCATAAATGTTCCTGAACCACTTGTAGTCCAATAACCCGTACCGGGAACACCAACAATTATTCCTGAAAGATTTAATGATGTATTTGCACAAACTGTTGTATCAATTCCAGCATTTACAAAAGGTACTGGAGTTATAAAAATAGTCATAGTATCAGTTTGAGCTTGACAAACTCCATTATTTGTTGATGTTAATATTAAGTTTACAGCACCTGCAATGCTATCATCAGAACTAATTTGATATGTTGCATTTAATGTAACAGAATCAGGCATAAATGTTCCGGTACCTAATGTTGACCAAATACCTGTGTTTGTTGAACCTGAGATACTCCCATTTAAAATAACCTGATTTTGGCTCAAACAAATCACCTGATTTGGTCCTGCATTAACAACAGGTATTTGTTGAAATGTTATTACAACAGAATCGCTAACAGGACAAGCATTTGAAGAAGTTAAAATCAGAGATACTGAACCATTTGCAATATCGGCTGAATCAGGAATATAATAAGCATTTAAGTTACTGCTATCGGGATAAAAATATCCATTACCTAATGTTATCCAATAACCAGTTGTTGAACTACCTGAAACACTTCCTGCCAACAAAGTCGAATCGTTACTACAAATTGTTAAATCGCTTCCGGCATTAACTAAAGGTCTTGGTGTAAAGTTAACTATTAGCGAATCACTTACTGGTAAACAATCTCCATTATTTGTTGAAGTTAAAGTCATCACTATTGTTCCTATAGTAGTATCGCTTGAACTTGGGATATACGTTGCTATCAGTGAAGAATCATTTGGATTAAAAGTGCCAGTGCCATTTGTTGTCCATACTCCAGTACCATTACCATTTGTTATTGCTCCGTTCAAATTCACATTATTATCATTACATACAAACATATTGTTGCCTGCATTAACAATTGGTTGAGAGGTAATTGTAACAACCATACTATCGCTTACAGGATTACAATTACCATAATTTGTTGATACTAATGTTAAAACAACAAGCCCATTAGAAGTATCAGAAGCACTTGGGACATAAGTTGCATTTAAAGTAACTGTATCTGGAATAAAAGTTCCGCTTCCGCTTGTTGACCAAACTCCAGTTGTAGCCCCAGCAGAAACAAAGCCCAGAAGATTAACATTCGCATTATTTGCACAAACGGTAACATCGTTTCCTGCATCAACCAAAGGTGCAGGAGTAATTGTTACTTGCAAATCATCACTTACAGGTGTACACGCATCCGAAGCATATAAAGTTAAAATTATATTTCCTGCAATAGTATCAGCAGAACTAAAATTATAAACAACTGTTAATAAAGTGCTATCTGGAACAAAGGTACCTGTACCCGTTGTTGTCCAATAACCAGTTCCGGGAATCCCAATAATTGTTCCCGATAAATTAAGAGATGTATTTGCACAAACTGTTGTATCAGTTCCGGCATTTACATAAGGTACTGGAGTTATAGAAATAGTCATAGTATCAGTTTGAGCCTGACAAACTCCATTGTTTGTTGATGTTAAAATTAAATTTACAGCTCCTGCAATGCTATCAGCAGAGCTAATTTGGTATATTGCATTCAAAGTAGTGCTATCTGGTAAAAATGTTCCTGAACCATTTGTTAACCAAACTCCCGTAGTAGTGGCTCCTGAAACATTCCCATTCAAATTTACTGACGATTGATCTACACATATAGAAACATCAATTCCTGCATCAACTATAGGAGCAGGTGTAATATTTATAATTAACTGGTCAGAAACCGGACATGAAAATGAAGAAACCAAAGTAAGTGTAATCTGTCCATTACTTTCATCAGATATTGATGGAATATATGTCGCACTTAAAGTCGAATCGTTTGGAGTAAAAGTACCAGAACCACTCGTTATCCATGTACCTGTTGTTGCACTTCCTGAAACTGAACCATTTATATTTGCTGTTGTTCCGGCACAAATTGTTATGTCTGAACCTGCATCAACTATTGGACGGTCAGTAAATGTTATAAGTAAACTATCTGTTACTGCCTGACAACTTCCATTATTTGTGGATGTTAAAGTTAATATTACATTTCCTGCAATTGTGTCGGCAGCACTTGGAGCATAAATTGCACTTAATGTTGACGAATCAGGAATAAATGAGCCGCTACCATTTGATGACCAAATACCTGTTGTAGCTCCTCCTGAAATTATTCCACTTAAATTGGCAGAATCATCTTTACACAAATATAAATCAACTCCTGCACTTACTGCAGGCGATGGTGTATATGTAACTAACAAAGTGTCGGTTACAGCCAAACATGTTCCGTTTGCTGTTGATGTTAATACTATGTTAACACTTCCAGTTGCTGTATCGGCTGTTGTTGAGTTATAAGTTGTAATTAATGTCAGAGCATCGGGACTGAATGTTCCGCTACCGCTTGAGGACCATAAGCCTGTTGATGAACCGCCACTTACTAATCCATTTAAACTTACCTGCGAATTGTTGGAACAAATACTAACATCAACTCCTGCATTTACATAAGGTGC
>MENF01000167.1 GCA_001769035.1 Bacteroidetes bacterium GWA2_32_17 | reverse complement strand
TAGTGGTGAAAAAAGAAAAATAAAAAAAATCTAAATTAAAATTACCAATGACTTTAATTTTTAAAAAGGGTTTTTAAGGTTCGACTATTTAACCGGAGATATTGAAAAATATGGGACAGGGTATCGTAGAATTCGTGAAGCTTTAAAAAACTATCCAACTATGAAATTTGACTTTAAAGAAATTCAAGGTGGATTTTTAGCTGAACTTAGTTATCAAAAACAAAGATTAACAGAAAATGCCGTAGATAATGTCGTAGATAATGTCGTAGATAATGTCGTAGATAATGTCGTAGAAAATGAACAAAAAACATTAGCTTTACTTAAAGAAAACAACACGCTATCGGCTAAAGAAATTGCTAACAAGCTAAAAATAACAGAACGAACAATTCAAAGGTATATTAAAAAATTACAAGAAAAAAAATTAATTAAAAGAATTGGCCCCGCTAAAGGCGGATATTGGGAAATAATAAAATGAAAAACCCCTAATCCTTGCATACGATTTCCCCCCTTATGTTTCTTAGGCGGATTACGACCTTATGCTTGGTATAAATATTTGCACGAATCTTTTGTTTTAAGAATTTTAAAAAATTCACTGCAAGAAAGAATAAAATCAATTCCCACAAAATATAACCCATAATAATTGTATAAATCGTTTTACAAATATTTTTTTATCTTTGTAAAAAATACTTAACTGCAAAATAGTCATATCACAACGTATTTATTCACAGTTAAAAATCAAATATGTATATGAAACGATTCATTATTGATAAACTTTTAAGATGGAAAAATACCGATAAAAACAGACAGCCACTAATGCTACTTGGAGCAAGACAGGTTGGAAAGACCTATATTCTAAAACACTTTGCAAAAGAACATTACAAACAATTTATATACATTAATTTTGAGGCAAATTTAGCCATTGCTAAGGAATTTGATGCAGATATTTCTCCTAAAAAAATAATAGAATTTTTAGAAATAGTATTTGAACAAAAGATTATTCCAGAAAAAACATTAATTATTTTTGATGAAATACAATCGTGCGAGCGAGCCATTACATCATTAAAATATTTTGCCGAAGATGCTCCGCAGTATCATATTATTGCTGCAGGCAGTTTACTAGGTGTGGCAATAAACAGAGAAAAGTATTCATTTCCAGTTGGAAAAGTGTTGATGTTGCAAATGTATCCAATGGATTTTGAAGAATTTTTAATTGCAATGGGCAAAAATTCACTCATAAAAAGTATAAAAGAAGCTTATTGTAATTTAACTCCATTACCGAACGCATTGCATATAGATACACTAAATTTATATCGTAAATATTTGATTATAGGTGGAATGCCAGAAGTTGTAGCCGAATATATTGAGAACAATAACATGCTAACTATAACAGATGTTCAACAAAAAATACTTGACTCGTATAATGCAGATATGTCGAAATATGCAAAAAACGACGAATCTATTAAAATAAAAGCGTGTTACGATTCACTAGTAACTCAACTTGCCAAAGAAAACAAAAAATTTCAATATAAAATTGTTCAGCGAGGCGGAACCGCGTCTGCTTTTGGTGTTGCACTTGACTGGCTTACTTTAGCCGGTATCACCTTAAAATGTTCTCATATAACACAAGGAGTAATTCCACCAACAGCTTATTTAGACCTGCCTAATTTTAAAATTTACATGAGCGATACAGGGTTATTAACCTTAAAATCTCAAGTGCCACAACAACTTCTTTTATTGAATGACCAGAAGTCAATTGGTTTTAAAGGAGCCATTGTTGAAAATTATATTGCTACAGTTTTAGTCAATAAAGGGTTATCTTTATGGTATTGGACCTCGGGTAATAGAGCAGAAATAGATTTTGTGGCAATGATTCACGACGATTTAATTCCAATAGAAGTAAAATCAGGTATAAATGTAAAATCCCGCAGTCTTTCTGTATATCGCGAAAAATATAACCCGCCATATTCTATTCGATTTTCAGAAAAAAACTTCGGCTTTGAAAATAACATTAAGTCCATACCATTGTACGCTGCATTTTGTTTAATTAGTTGAAATATTATGTTTTTGTAAATTCATTAACCTTACATGAAAAAACTCCTAATTCTTGCTTATGATTTTCCCCCCTACGTTTCAGTAGGTGGATTACGCCCCTATGCGTGGTATAAATATTTGCACGAATTTGATGTTTTTCCTGTTGTTGTAACACGACAATGGGACAATAAATATGGAAATAAATTAGATTATATAGCTCCAGGTGAAACAAAGAACACAATAATTGAAAATTCAGAAAATGGAATTATAATTCGCACACCATACAAACCAAATTTGGCAAATCGTTTAATGTTAAAGTATGGTGAAAATAAATTCAAATTTGTAAGAAAAATAATTTCGGCTTATTACGAGTTTTTTCAATGGTTTTTTTTAATTGGTCCAAAGTCGGAATTATATTTTGCAGCAAACGAATATTTAAAAACAAATAAAGTAGATGTAATAATTGCAACAGGCGACCCTTTTATTTTATTTAAATATGCCTCTAAATTAAGTAATATATATAATATTCCATGGATTGCTGATTATAGAGACCCTTGGACTCAAAATAAAAATAATAGTAGAAATGTGTTTATTGAATTGTGGAATATGTTTTTTGAAAAGAGAACATTGTTTAATGTAAATTCAACATTAACAGTATCAGATTTTTTTAAATTAAAAATTTCAGAAATAATAAAAAACAAACCATTTTACATTATACCAAATGGCTACAATCCTGAAGCACTGATTAATTCTCAAAACATTTTACAAAACAATAAAGTTTTATCAATAGCTTTTGTTGGAACAATATACAATTGGCATCCGATAAGAAGTTTTATTTCAGTAATTTCAAATTTTCTTAATAAAAATCCTTCTGCCAAACTTCAATTAAATTTTTATGGAATTAATATAACATCCGAGTTAAGCGAGATGGTATCAACAGAATTTCCTAACATAGAACAAAACATAAACATCTACCCCAATACACCTAATAATGTGCTTTTACAAGAATTAGCCAAAAACAATTTAATGTTACTATTTAATTATTACTCATTTATGGGAACAAAAATTTATGATTATTTGGCAATAAAAAGAGCAATTTTACTTTGTTATTCAAACGACAAAGAAGCATTACAATTAAAAGAAAAATATTATAACATTGAAAAAGAGGATGAGTATAGTCATCATTTACAAGAAGACTTAATAAAAGAAACCAACTCTGGTTACATTGCTCAAGACTCAGAGCATTTACTTATACTATTAGAGAAACTTTACAAAGAATTTACAGAAACTGGGCAAATTAAATGCAACACAAAAAATATAGAAAAATATTCGAGAAAATACCAAACCGAAAAATTGGCGGAGATTATTAAAAATATTTAAGAAAAACTCATAAATAAACTATTATGCCCCCTCAAATAATTATTTAAACTAAAGAATATTAATTTTTATTTTTTTTGCATAGATAATCGAAAAATATTCGATTATCTATACAAAATTTGTATTTTTGCATAATGAAACAGCTCAAACAATTTGGAATAATTCCTTTTACAAATGGCGCATTAAAGCTATTATTAGGCAATTATAGTTCACCCAACGATAAAATTTCCAGCTTAATAGCTATTTTTTACAACTAACCGATTTGATGAAATTTAAAGAATAAACAATGTCCACTCAAATAATTATTTAAATTACGGAATGGGGAAAAAATCTTTTACATAGATAATCGAATATTTTTCGATTATCTATTGTAAAATGCAATATATTTAATAAATCACACTAAAATATCAAGTCAAAAACATATAAAAAATTTGATGTTATCTTTTTTATTTTTAATTTTGTGAACTAAATGTTAGAATATTTAAGACCTTTAGTTCACACATGAGAAAAAACGATTTTATATTAACATTGTATAATTCTAATCAAACTGTTTTTAGCTTGAACGATATTGCTTTATTATTGAATGAATCTAATTTTTTTACATTAAAACAAAAAATAAATTATTATGTCCGTACAGGTGCTATTAATAGCATTAGACGAGGCATTTATGTTAAAAATAAATACAATCTCGAAGAACTTGCGAGTAAGATATATGTGCCGGCTTATATTTCGTTGGAATATGTATTACAAAAAGAAGGAGTTATTTTTCAATATAATGAGCAAACAACTGTATTAAGCTATTTGTGCCGAAAAATTGAAATAGATAATTATAAATTGCTCTTCAGAAAAATTAAAAATCAGATTTTATTGAACACATCAGGCATAAAACGAACTAAAGGAATAAATATAGCAACTGCCGAAAGGGCTTTTTTAGACACTTTGTATATGAATAAAGATTTTTATTTTGATAATGTTTCAACATTAAATAAAGATTTGATTTATAAATTATTGCCAATTTATAAATCAAAACAATTAACTTTACGTGTAAGAAAATTATTAGAAAATGATTGATTTGAATAAACATAAGTTTATTATAGTACAAATTCTAAAAGACATATATTCGGATTTAGAAATTGCAAACGAATTAGGTTTTAAGGGAGGAACTGCATTAATGTTATTTTACGATTTGCCAAGATTTTCGGTTGACATTGATTTTAATTTGTTAAACATTTCAAAAAGCAATTTTATTTATGAAAAAGTAAAAAAAATATTAACTAAATATGGTCGTATAAAAGATGAAGCTGAAAAACATTTTGGAATAATATTAGTGCTTGATTATGGTGAAAATGAACGAAATTTAAAAATTGAAATTTCTAAACGTCAATTCGACGACAGATATGAAATAAAAGATTTTTTAGGCATTAAAATGAAGGTAATGAACAAATCGGATATGTTTGCATATAAACTTTGTGCTTTACTTGATAGAAAAATGCTTACAAATAGAGATATTTTTGATTGTTGGTTTTTTATGCAAAACAGAATCGCAATTAATAAAAACATTGTTGAAATTCGCACCAAAACAGAATTAAAAAATTATTTAAATAACTGTATAAGTTCTGTTGAAAAAATAAAAAAAACCTCTTTATTAAACGGGTTAGGGGAATTAATGAACGATGAAATGAAAAATTTTGTAAAAAACAAATTAAAATCAGAAACAATTTCGTTACTAAAATTATTTGCTAAATTCCCAATAGTTGAAAAGAATTAATGAGTAATATTATTATAATAAATTACGGAATGGGTAATCTTAATTCGATTAAGAAAAAACTCACGCACCTTAAAGTTAATGCTGTTATATCGTCGAACCCGAATGATATTTTAAATGCCGATAAATTAATTTTGCCTGGTGTTGGGCATTTTAAAAAAGCAATCGAAAATTTAAACGCACTTAATTTGTATAATGTTATAAATGAGGTTGCAATAATAAAAAAGATACCAATTTTAGGAATTTGTTTGGGAATGCAACTAATGGCAAACAAAAGCGAGGAGGGAAATGTAAATGGTTTTGGTTGGTTTGATGCTGATGTTATAAAATTTAAAACAAATAACACATTAAAATATAAAATACCACATATTGGCTGGAACCAAATTACAAAAACAAAACAAAGTGCAATAATGAAAAGCATACCCGAATTATCGGAATTTTATTTTGTACACTCTTATCATTTTAAATGTAATAATTCGGCAGATATATTAAACGAAACAGAATATGATAATAAATTTACTTCGGCTGTTGAAAAAGACAATATCTTTGGGGTTCAGTATCATCCCGAGAAAAGCCATGATGTGGGAGAAATGGTGTTGAGGAATTTTGTAGAGTTATAAAATGTTAAATACAAGTTTCAATATGCAAGTAACAAATAAAAAACAAAAAAATGCAGAATTGGAAAACAAATGAATTAATTAAGCGTGAAAACCTTGGAGAAAATTATTGGGCTCAGGGTTTTTTTTATGAAGATTTTGGTAATAAAGAATATTTTCGAAGAGATTTCGAAGAACTTCGATATAGAGACCTTTCTCTTTTTACTTTAGGACAAATAGAATCCAAAATAATTCTTGATGTTGGCTGTGGAGATGGTTTATATACATTAACATTCTTAAAGCTTGGAGCCAAGTATGTTGCAGGTCAGGATATTTCAGTTGAATCGGTAAACAGAGCACAAAACAATTGTAAAAAAAATGGATTTTCAAATTTTGAAATAAAATCAGGTAATTGTGAGAAATTATTGTTTGATAATTCGACTTTTGATACAGTTTTTTCAGGAGACGTATTTGAACATATCACTAAAGAACAAAAAATAAATTTTATTAACGAAATATACCGCGTTTTAAAACCAGGTGGATTTTTTACTGTTAAAACACCAAATAAAGACTATCTTATGGTTTCAACATTATTAAAAAAAACATATTCTGTATTAAAATTCAAAAATCCTTTTAAAATTCATATCCCTCATACTAAAAATAATCCTGATAATGAGCATAATGGTTTGACTACTTATAAAGAATTATCAAGAATTTTTTGTAATACCATGTTTCATGAACCTTTTGTTACATATCAAGTTTTGAATAAGAAAAATGTGCCGAATATAATTACACGTTTATTTAAAAAAAACAAATACTTTAATCAACACATAATCATAACCGTACGAAAACCATATTTTTATGGACTATACAATTAATTGCCAATTGTCAACGACAAGTAAAAAATGCTCCAGAGACTCATAAAATCAATTAAAAGCCAATTACAAACCACTAATTAACAACCCGAAATGTTCCGTCCAAGAATTATACCCGTGTTACTTTTAAAAAATCAAGCATTAGTTAAATCTATTGCCTTTAAATATTATAGATATATTGGCGACCCAATAAATGCCGTCAAAATATTTAACGATTTAAAAGCCGATGAGTTGGTGTTTTTAGATATTTTAGCAACTAAAGAAAACAGAACAATATCTTTAGATTTTATTAAAAATGTTGGCGAAGAAGCAAACATGCCCTTTGCCGTTGGTGGTGGAATTAAAACAATAGAAGATATTCGCAAAATAATTGAAACTGGAGCCGAAAAAGTAATTATAAATAGTTATGCGGCCCAAAATCCAGATTTTATTCGTCAGGCTTCCGATACTTTTGGCTCGTCAACAATTGTAGTTTGCATTGATGTGAAAAAGAAGCTTTTTGGAAAAATTGAAACGTGGATAAATGCGGGAACTAAATCAACTGGTTATTTGCCCGAAGAATTTGCAAAAATTATGGAAGAAAAAGGTGCTGGCGAAATAATCATTCAATCTATTGAAAAAGATGGAAAAATGGAAGGTTACGATATTGATTTAATTAAAAAAATATCGGAATCGGTTAGTATTCCAGTAATTGCATTAGGTGGTGCGGGCAACTTAAACCATTTAAAACAAGCATATAACGAAGGTTTTGCAAACGGATTGGCAGCAGGTAGCATGTTCGTTTATCATAGTAAAACTAAAGGGGTTTTAATAAACTATCCTGATAAATCGGAAAATGATTTTAATAACAATTTGCATAACAGTTAGTTCATTTTATTATACTCAAAACGGTTGAAATTTTAACTTTACAATTTGTTCCCTCTCTACGTGTAGAGAGGGTTAGGGTGAGTAAATAAAAAGTTAAAATTTTAACCATTCACAGTATAGTTAACACAAAACTCTTATTTATAAACTAAAAAACACTAAATTTGTAGGTTAAAAGAATCGTAAAACTTTATTTATAAATAAAATGACTTATAGGCAGTGCAACCGTTGTGTAATGGATACAAGTGATTCGGAAATTACTTTTAACAAAAACGGCTATTGCAATCACTGCTTAGAATATTTCGAAAACACTTCGAAAAGAACATATAGAGGAAAAGAAACCGACCAAATTCTTGCTCATCTTGTCGAAAAAATTAAAAAAACGGAAAAAAATAAAGAATACGATTGTGTATTAGGATTGAGCGGTGGAATTGACAGTTGTTATTCTGCTTATATTGCCAAGCAACTTGGATTACGAGTATTAACAGTTCATTTAGATAATGGATGGAATTCGGAAACTGCTGTTAAAAACATTAAATATGTTGCAGGTAAACTTGGTTTCGATTACCAAAGTTATGTTTTAGATTGGGAAGAATTTAAAGATTTACAACTTTCGTTTTTAAAAGCATCGGTTCCCGAAGCCGAAACACCAACTGATATAGCAATACTTGCAGCCTTACATAAAGTTGCAGCAAAATATAACATTAAATACATAATTAGCGGAGGAAACTTTGTTACTGAAGGGATATTACCTAAAAGCTGGCACTACGATGCAAAAGACGAAAAATATTTAAAATCAATTCATAAGCTTTTTGGCACAAAAAAACTTAAAACCTTTCCAACTTTTGGCTTTTTAAAAGAAATGTATTACAAATTTTTTAAAGGCATTAAAATTATTTATTTGCTAAATTATGTTCCTTACTCTAAAAAAGAAGCAATGCAAGTAATTGAAAAAGAATTAGATTGGAAATATTATGGTGGCAAGCATTACGAATCGAAATACACTGGATTTTTACAATCATACATATTACCCCAAAAATTTAATATTGATTATCGCCTTGCGACTTTCTCAACACAAATTTGTGCTGGCGAAATGACACGCGAAGAAGCTTTAACAGAATTACAAAACAAACCTTATGACCCTGAAAAAGTTTCTGAAGAAAAAGAATACATTAGTAAAAAGCTTGGTATTTCTGTAAATGAATTTAATGAAATAATGAATTTACCTGCAAAAACTCATTATGATTATCCAAATAATCAAAAAATTTTAGAGTTTATTTATAAAGCTTACCGAAAAATAATTAATTAGTGTCTGTCTATAAAGTCAGAAATATGCCACGAATTGCACGAATTGTTTTTTATTTTTTTTGTTTTCATTCGTGAACTTAGCGAAGCGATCTCACGAATACCTTTAAAAATAAACATAAATATGAGTAAATTAGTGGCTAATGATTTTATTTTTTTGAAATGGCGGACATTATGGACAAACACTAATTATTTTGCTTTTGCCAGCTCTATTCTACAAGTAAAACTTACATCATCGCCAACCATTAAGCCACCCGACTCCATTGTTTTGCTCCATGTTAAACCATAATCTTTACGGCTAAGAGTTCCGGTAATTTTAAACCCTGCTTTAGTGTTTTTATAAGTGTCAACAACATTTCCACCATATATAACATCTAAAGTAATTATTTTTGTAACACCGTGCATTGTAAATTCACCGGTAAGCTGATAATTTTTATCTTTTACTTTTTTAAACGAACTGCTTTTAAATGTAATCATCGGGAATTTTTCAGCATCAAAAAAATCTGAACCCTTTAAATGATTATCTCTCATTTCGTTATCGGTATTTATACTATTTGCCGAAATAACAAAGTTGATTTTTGCATCCGAAAAATCTTCTTTATCGCTAAAAACACTTCCTTCAAACTTTTTAAATTGTCCCGAAACTTCAGAAATTACAATATGTTCGATACTAAAATTTACTGAAGAATGAACAGCATCAAAATCCCATTTTGTTGTTTGTGCATTAACTGTAATTGCTACAAAAACAGCTAATAAAAGTAAATTCATTTTTTTCATACTATTATTATTTAATTTATTTTGCAAATATACGGTAAAACTTTATATGTTGTAACGCATATGTTGTAAAAATTGTTAAATGACATGAATAAAATTTGTATTCTGCTAATATTGAGCGTGCCTTATAAAAACTTTTTTTTAATTAAAAAATAATTGTATTTTTGTTTAAAATTTAGAAACCAAATCAATTTTTATATGAAAAAACTTAAAAATTTTAATAAAAAAAACAACCAAACATGGCGTAGGTTATTTGTTTATATTGTTATTTTAGGAATAACGATAATAAACGCAACGGCTCAAGTAACAATAACTACAAATTTTACAAATAACAATGGATTTTCTCAGGTTACTTTCAACTTTCAGAACACAAATGCCTTTGATGTAATAATTACAGAAATGGGTAGTGTTACAAGTAATACAGGAATTACAACAGCAAATGCTTATTATAAAACAACGCCAATTAACGGTTCTCCTGGAGCTATTTCGACAGCTAATGGTTGGAATTCGTTTGGTACTGGCAGTTACACTGCTATTTCAAACACAACTACTTCAACACCACAAACTATGTTAACAGGTTTGTCTCTTTTAGTTCCTGCTGGAGTAACTTATGGTATATCTTTTTCTACAGCAAATTTAAGATATAGTACACTTACTGCCGGTACTTATACTATTCCTGGTGGAGGTTGTAATATTATTACAGGTGATAATATTGGTTATGGCGGAGATTTTCCTCCCGAAGTACCTGGAAATACACCACGCGGGTATATAGGTTATATTTCATTTGTTTCAGCAACTTCCTGTAGTGGAACACCTGCTCCTGGAAATACTCTTTCAACTTTAAATCCTGTATGTTCCGGAAATAATTTTAACTTATCGTTACAAAATCCAATTTTTGAAACAGGAATTACTTACCAGTGGCAATCATCTACTGATAATATCACATATAGTAATATTGCAGGAGCAACAATGTCATCTTATTCTACTACTCAAACAGTTGCTACATATTATCAATGTATTGTTACATGTACTTTAAGCGGTTTAGCCGATACTTCAACATTCTTACAAGTTATAATAAACCCCCCATCTAATTGCTATTGTGCTTCAAATGCAACAAGCACTGCTGACGAGGAAATTCTTAATGTAACTTTAGGTACTTTAAATAACACATCAACTTGCTCTACTACAGGCGGAACAGGTTCTATATTAAATGAGTACTCTGATTATACTGCTCTTGCTCCTCCAAATATTGGGCAATCTACAAATGTTGGCTTTTCAGTTGAAGTTGGTACTTGTGGCGGAAATTATAGCAATGGTGTTGCAATTTGGATTGATTATAATCAAAATGGAGATTTTACAGATTTAGGTGAAAATGCTTATTCTTCATCAACCACAACTAGTGGTCCACATTTTGAAACAGGAAGTTTTACAATTCCATTAACAGCAACTTTAGGAAATACCAGAATGAGAGTAATTTGTACAGAATCTTCTGTTCCTTCAAGTCCATGTGGAACTTATACATGGGGCGAAACCGAAGACTATACTGTAAATATTGCACCTGCACCAACCTGTATTCAACCTGACTCGTTAAATGCAACACTTGTTTCAGACATTTCTGCAAATCTTGGATGGCATGCCAATTCTTCTGAAACTGCATGGGATATTCAATACGGATTAAATGGATTTTCACTTGGTACAGGAACTATTATTCAAAATGTTACAACAAATCCTTATACACTTTCAGGGTTAACATCTGTTACAAATTATCAATATTATGTTTTAGCACAATGCAGTCCTACTGATTCAAGTTTCTGGGCAGGACCTTATTCTTTTACAACTTTATTAACGGCTTGTACAGGAGTTCCTATAGTTGGTACGGCATCGGCACCTGCAAGTGTTTGCGTTGCCGAAAATCTTAACCTAGCACTTACGGGTTTTGGTACCGATGGCGGAATTAATTTCCAATGGCAGTCATCACCTGATAATATTACATTTAGCAATATTGCCGGTGCAACAAGTACAACCTATACTGCAACACAAACAGTTGCTACATATTATCAGTGCATTGTTACATGTACATTAAGTGGTATGTCAGACACATCAAATGTTATACAAGTAACTATGAATGCTCCAACAGCATGTTACTGCACGTCAAATGCAACAAGTACTGCCGATGAAGAAATATTTAATGTAACAATGGGCACATTAAATAATTCATCTAATTGTTCAACAACAGGCGGAACTGGTTCAATTCTTAACGAATATTCTAATTATACTGCAATTACACCTACAAATTTAATCATGTCATTATCGTATCCATTCTCAGTTGAAGTGAATACTTGCGGAACTAGTAATTATAATAGCGGATTAGCAATTTTTATTGATTTTAACCAAAATGGTCTTTTTACAGATGCTGGCGAAAAAGTTTACTCAAATGGTGCTTTGGCAAATATTACATGTGTTCCCTCAACAGTGGTATCCGGGACAATTGCCATTCCGGTTACTGCTTTAACAGGAAACACAAGAATGCGGATTATTGACGCTGAAGGTAATCCAGGGGATAATATAACTCCTTGTCTCACTTATGGATATGGTGAAACCGAAGATTATACCGTAAACCTTTTACCAGTTCCTACTTGTCCGCAACCAACTGCTTTAACAGCAAGTACTTTTACACAAACATCAGCTGTTTTATCTTGGACAAATGGTGGTTCCGAAACTTCATGGGATATTCAATATGGAATAACTGGTTTTGTTTTAGGTACCGGAACAATTGTGAATAATGTTACAACAAATCCTTATACATTAACCGGATTAAATGCAAGTAGTAATTATCAATATTATGTTTCAGGACAGTGTAGCCCAACCGATTCAAGTTACTGGACTGGTCCATTCTCGTTCTCTACACTTTGCGGACCAACAACTGCTTTGTATATGCAAAATTTTGATGGTGTTACCACTCCTGCTATTCCTAATTGCTGGAGTACAATTGTTTTAGGTTCTTCGGGGTCTCCATTTATTAAAACTTCAATAATTACACCATATTCTGTACCTAATTGTGCTCAATTATTTAATTCAACTGCAACTGGCTCAACTACACATATTTTATTAATTGGACCACAATTTTCTGATATGCCAACACATACTACAGAAATTCGTTTTATGGCTCGTTATGCCGGCTCGGGAGCTTGCGTTTTAAATGTTGGTACAATGTCTAATCCAACAAATCCAACTACTTTCTCTACTTTTCAAAGTGTTACAACTATAACAAATACATGGCAGGAATTTGTCGTTTCGTTTGCAGGGTATGGGGGTAGTAATCAAACAATTGCATTTAAACATGGTTTAGCTGTTCTTAATCAAAATATTTATATTGATGACGTTTATTACGAAGTTATTCCTTCTTGTCCTAAACCTATGCAAATTACGACTTCTAATATTACTTCTACTTCTGTTGATATTAACTGGAACCCTGGGGGAACAGAAACATCATGGAATATTGAATACGGACTAACAGGATTTACTCAAGGTACTGGGACTACTGTTAATGTTACATCTCATCCTTATACATTATCAGGATTAGCAAATTCTTCAAATTATCAATTTTATATTCAGGCATATTGTGGAGTTGGAGATTCCAGTATTTGGCAAGGTCCATACTCGTTTAGTACGCCTACTTGTAATCCTTCCGAAATGTGTATGTACTATTTAAAAGGTACTGATTCTGGGAATGATGGATGGAACGGAGCTACAGTTACAGTACAGCAAGCCGGAATTACCATTAAAGTTTTTACTGTAACAGGAGGTTCGTTATATAATGATTCAGTTAGTATTTGCAATAGTGCAAATATCAATTTAATTTGGGCTGGTGGCTCTTGGCCATCAGAGTGTGGTTTTGAAATGACAGACTTTTATGGTTATCCTGTTACAAGTTTTGTTGCTGGAAGTGCACCTGCAGCAGGTACCTTCTTTAGTTTTGCAGGAAATTGCAATCCTCCAAGTTGCCCACGCGTTACTAATTTAACTGCTACCAACTTATTACCTACTTCTGCCGATTTATCATGGACAAATGGTGGTGCCGAAGCACAATGGCAAATCGAATACGGTATTTATGGATTTATACATGGTACCGGAACATTTGTTATTGCTAATACCAATCCTTATATATTATCTGGTTTATCTCAAGGATTAAGTTATTCATATTATGTCCGTGCTATTTGTGGCATTGGTGATACGAGTATCTGGCAAGGACCATATTCGTTTACATTACCTTGCATTCCTTATACAGCAACATATACACAAAATTTTGATGCAGTTACTGCACCTGCAATACCATTGTGCTGGACTGCAAAAATAGCTGTTTCAGGAACTGGTGCTTATGTTCAAACTTCTACAACTGCTCCTCATTCAGCAGCAAACTGCGTTGCAATGTACAACTCTGCAAATACCGGTGCAACAACTCATATTTTACTTGTTAGCCCTCAGTTTACTGATTTAACAAGCCATTCAACACAAGTGCGTTTTTGGGCAAAAGGTGGTAGTTCATTAATAGTTGGTACAATGACCGACCCATCAAACGAAAACACTTTTACTACTTTAACAACAATAAATAATTTGAATACTGCAACATGGGTTGAGTATATAGTTTCATTTGTTGGGTACAGCGGTGCTAACGAACATTTTGCATTTAAACATGGTACATCTTCTACTTATACTTATATTTATATTGACGATATTGTTTACGAACCTGCACCAACTAATGATATTGCTGTAACTCAGGTTATTAACCCTAGCGGAGGTTGTGGACTTTCGGCTACAGAAAATATAACTTGTAAAATTAAAAACATGGGAGCGGCTGCACAAAGCAATATTCCTTTAGGATTTAAAATAAACTCAAATCCTGTTGTTGGTCCTGAAATTTTTACAGGAACATTAAATCCTGGCGATTCGGCAATTTATACATTTACTGCCACTGCCGATTTTACTTCTTATGGTTCATTTACAGTTAAAACATTTACGATGGATGTTTCAGATATGCTTCATGCAAATGATACCGCTTCTAAAACACTTATTTCATCAGCAGTAGTTAATACATTCCCATATTTTGATAATTTCGAAACAGCTAACAACTACTGGACCTCTGGGGGATCATTAAACTCGTGGCAACTTGGAGCTCCTGCCGGAACAATAATTAATACTGCCGCTTCAGGCACAAATGCATGGATGACTAATTTAACAGGATACTATAACAATAATGAAGCAAGTTATGTTGTTGGTCCATGTTTCGATTTTACAACTTTAACAAATCCTAATGTCAGATTAAAACGATGGGTTAGGGCTGAAAACTCTTATGATGGTGCTGCATTACAATCATCAATTGATGGCGGTATAACATGGCAACATGTTGGTGCATTAGGCGATCCAAATGGTTGGTATAACGATGGAGCAATTAACGGATTAGCTTTTAGCGGCTCTCAATCAGGTTGGACTGGCTATGGAACAGGATGGATTGCAAGTTCGCATGCTATTGCTTCATTAGCTGGACAGCCAAATGTAAAATTCAGAATAGTTTTTGGAACTGATGGCTCTGGAAACTCTTATGATGGTTTTGCATTCGATGATTTCGAAATTTACGAAACTTCAGACCTTGCTCTCGTTTATCCGGTTGCTGGAACATATCAACAATGCGGAATGTCAGCTACCGACACTATAACAATTTGTGTTAAAAATGTTGGAACAACTTCAATTCCCTCTGGCGATAATATTTACGCATGGTATAAAGTAGATTTAAATGCTCCTGTAGCAGATACATTAACTCTTGCAACTAATTTAATGCCCGGCGATTCTGTTTTCTTCGATTTTAGCCAGACTTATAATTTCTCAGCATATACCACATATTTAGTAAATAATTGGATTGATTATGCCGGAGATAATAATACATCAAACGATACTATAATTACTACTCAGGTTAATTATCAGTTAACCGTTGCTATTCAAGGTGGCGACACAATTTTAGTTGACCCTGTTTATTTGCCTTACACATTGTTAGTTCAAGGCAGCCCATATACTTACGATACATATTTCTGGTCAAATTCTAATGGTTCAGTTACCGGAACAGCAAGCACTTTTGATGCACCTGCTTTAGGTTGGTATTATTTAACGGTTACTGGTGGCTCTTGTACAGCAAACGATTCTGTATTAGTAGCTGATATTACAAATGCACCATTTGCTTCGTTATCGGAAGGTATTAGTGTATATCCTAATCCTACTAACGGCAAGTTTATTGTTGAAGTAAATGTTAAAAACATCAGCGATTTTAAATTCGATTTAATTTCTGCCGATGGAAGAAAGGTAAGTTCAAAAG
Source organism: Bacteroidetes bacterium GWA2_32_17 (assembly GCA_001769035.1). GTDB lineage: Bacteria > Bacteroidota > Bacteroidia > Bacteroidales > GWA2-32-17 > GWA2-32-17. The sequence goes on along the minus strand of MENF01000167.1, from coordinate 8,032 downwards.
CTTACAAAAACGTAAATCAAATCAGAGAAGTTTATAACGAAACAAAACTTGCCGAAGGTGTTTATTATTTGAAAATTACAGGAAATGGTAAACAACAAATCAGTAAAATTGTAATTTATTAGTTGTTTCGTAACAAATAAAAAAGGGCTTCCTGATATTGGGAAGCCCTTTTTTATTATAAATGGGTTTTTAATAACTCATTCAAAATTATTATGTTTGCAAAAATTAAAAAATCAAATAAATTAATGTTATGGAAAATGTTATGATAAATCTTTGTGAGAAATATGGAACACCGCTTTATGTTTACGATTCCGAAAAAATAACAGCTAATTACAATAACTTTGTTAAAGCATTTAGTACAAAAAACTTTAAAGTTTATTATGCCTGTAAAGCACTTACCAACACTAATATTTTAAAACTTTTCTGCATGCTTGGGGCAGGTCTCGATTGTGTTTCTATTGAAGAGATTGAGCTTGGCTTAAGAGCTGGATTTAAACCTCAACAAATTTTATTTACTCCTAACAACGTGTCGGAGGATGAATATAAAAAAGCTATTAGCATTGGTGTAAAAATTAATGTTGATAATATTAATTTTTTGGAATTTATTGGAACAAATTACAAAGAAATTCCAATTTGTATCAGAATAAATCCACATTTAATGGCTGGTGGTAACCGAAAAATATCTGTCGGACATATAGATTCAAAGTTCGGAATTTCAATTCATCAGTTTCCTCTTGTAAAAAGAATGATTAAAAATTTTCAATTAAATGTCGAAGGTATTCATGTTCATAGTGGTTCAGATATCATTGACCCCGATATTTTTATTAGAGCAGCAGAACTTATTTTTACAATTGTTGAAGAAATTGATACCGTTAAATACATTGATTTTGGATCTGGCTTTAAAGTAAAGTACAATCCCAATGATTTATATACCGATATAGAATCGTTTGGAGAAACTTTCAGTAACGTGTTTAATACATTTTGCAAGAAAATGAATAAAGAATACACATTGCAGTTTGAGCCGGGTAAATATATGGTTAGCGAAGCAGGATATTTTCTAACTAAAGTTAACAACGTAAAACAAACGACTTCGTGCGTTTTTGCAGGAGTTGATTCGGGCTTTAATCATCTGATACGCCCGATGTTTTACGATTCGTATCACGAAATAATAAATATCAGCAATCCATTAGGTAACAAAAAGCTGTATAATGTTGTGGGGTATATTTGCGAGACCGATACTTTTGCCAGCGACCGGATGTTAAATGAAGTTAGAAAAAATGATATTTTAATGTTTCGTAATGCCGGTGCTTATTGTTTTTCTATGTCATCTAATTATAATTCAAGAGTAAAACCATCAGAAGTTTTATTGTACAAAGGAAAGGATTATCTTATAAGAAAAAGGGAAACAATTGACGATATTATAAGAAATGAGATTGATGTTAATGTTTTTTTAAGTAAATAGTGTCTGTCCATAAAGTCAAGAGTCTGGAATATAAAGTTCGATGACAAGGCTTGCGAAGTTTTGAAAATCTCACTGCTTTCGTTTGTGTCTTCACAAACGATTTGCAATCTCTTTTTGAGCATATAATATGCATGCTTTGTTTGTGAGGACACAAACAATGGCGAAATATAAATGACTGTTTTCAAAACGAGCATAACGCAGTCAGCGGACTTTATAGACATACTCTAATTAGTGTCTGTCTATAAACTCTGTGTCTGATTCATAATGTTCGAGTTTGAGGCATGCGAAGTTTTGAAAACCAAGGAGTTTACTGTAGTAAATGACTGTTTTCAAAACGAGCATAACGAAAAAATCGGACATTATGGACAGACACTAATTAACTTATTTGTTAAAATTAAAAGAAGTCTAAAAATACAACTTTTTTATTTGGTTTTCGTATCACTTTTATATTAAAAAGGTAATTTTTTGTCTTTGTTAAAAAGTCAATAGGAACATGATTGTTATAAAATTGCCTCATGAACGAGGTGAACCAACAGGATGATTTAGCAATATGTTTGTTATTTTACAATATAAAAAAGTGAACTGATATTTAATATGGGCAACCAAATAAATTAAAATTCGTCTTTAATTAAAAACCTAAAAATAATTTTATGAACACTTTACTTAAAAAATTTAATATCATTTTAATGATAGCAATCATAAATACTTCATTTATTTATGGTCAAAAGAAAGTAATTAATATTTCTTTTTCACAGGATGATTTCAAATCTATAACCAAAGACGGTTATACAAGGATTGCATTTAAAGGTTTTGATTATTACTATAAAGAAAACCTTGGTGCCCCTGCCTTACCTTATTATCTTATAAATTTATCGGTGCCTGATGGCGCCAGGTTTCTTAATATAGAATATAATTATGAAACTGAACTTTTTGCTGATAATATAACTATTCAGCCCACACAACATTTAATTCCTACAAACAAGCACGACACGCTACCCCCAAAAGTAGAGCCATTATCATCAATTTATGGATCACCTGTACCATTCCCTGAAAATATTACCCAATATACATCAACCCAATTAATGAGCCAATACAGGTTTTTCACTTTTGAAATATCACCTTTTATTTACTATCCACTCCAGAAAAAACTTTTTATTATCAAAAGTATCCAGATTAGTGTTATATACGATTTAACTGATTACAGAGATACTTATAGATGGGATAACGGAACATTTTATAACTTTTTAAAAGACCAGATAATAAATCCTTCTGATTTAAATTTAAGTAAATCCCCAAAAAATATTAATGATGTTGAATATCTTATTATTACTTCTTCTGCATTATCTTCATATTTTCAGCCATTAGCTAACTGGAAGACACAAAAAGGTGTACCGGCAGAAATTATCACAACAGAATTTATTTACGCTAATTATTCAGGGACAACCGAGCAACTGAAAATAAAAAATTGTATATCTGATTATTATCAAAATAAAGGTACTATTTGGGTTCTATTAGGAGGGGATAATACTGTTGTTCCTGACCAGGATGCTTATGGAAATGTTGAGGATTCTTATGTTGATAATACAATGCCAACAGATTTATTTTATGCTTGTTTTGATAATCAGTTTAACTGGAATGCTGATGGTGATGGAATATACGGTGAACTCACAGATAATATTGATATGGCTCCTGAAGTGTTTATTGCCCGTGCTCCTGTAAGAACAAGTGCACATACAACTGCATTTGTCAATAAGGTCTTAAACTATGAACAGAATCCTCCTGCTGCTGATTTTGAGAAAAAGATGGTTCTATCGGGTATTCTATTATTTGATTATGTGGGAAGTCAAAGTGATATTGACTATCAGGGAGAATTAATGTGGAATGGTAATATTGCAACATACTGGAATGGCACTCATTATCGTCTTTATGATACAAATACTGACTTTGGCGGCTCAACTTATGATGTTACAAATACACACGTTTCTGACCAAATTAATAACGGATATAACTTTTTCTTTATGGGTACCCACGGAGACCAACAACTATGGGCGATGGAAGATGGCTATTATTTTTCTTCTTCTGATGCAGATGCTTTAACAAATTCAAACGAACAAGGGATTATTGTTTCAATTTCATGTTTAACAAATGCTTTTGACGACAGTTATGCTCCGGCTGACCCCTGTTTGAGTGAAGCATTTATCAGAAATGCTAATGGCGGTGCGGTTGCCTATCATGCCAGTTCAAGATATGGCTGGGGAGATTATGACCCTACGATTTTTGGTCCTTCAATGCAATATTCCGCTTATTTTTATGAATACATGTTTTCAGGTCAACCAGCGGCTTATAAATACAAATTCGGCTCTGTCTCTGCACAAGGAAAGATTCAGTTTATTGGCAGTTCTATGGGATATACTGCAATGCGATGGCTGCAATTCGCTATAAATCCTATTGGCGACCCTGAAATGGATATCTTTACAGATGACCCGCAAACAATTACAGCCACTACCATTGATACCATTCCCTGTGGTGCAACATCTCTGGCAATAACAAGCGCAAGCCCTGCTGATGCTTTCGCCGCATTATATAATAATGGACATTTAGTTGCAACAACACAACTCTCTGGCGGCTCAGGCACACTTAATTTTAATCCTATCCCAAATTTCGGTGTTGATGCAATACTTACTCTTACAGAACATAACTTTACACCTTACATTATACAAATACCTATTTCTGATTCCTGCGATTTACCCCCTGTTGCTGACTTTGAAATTACAAATACAACCAACTGCTTTGGCACACAAGTTACAATAAACGATTTGTCTTACTTTAATCCAGTTACGTGGCAGTGGAGTTTTATACCAAATACGGTTACTTATGTAAATGGAACAAATCAAAATTCACCCGAGCCGGATGTGCAATTCAATTCATTAGGAACTTATTCTGTTAGTTTAATAGTAACAAATTCCTATGGCAGCGATACATTGACTAAAATAAATTATGTTACAATAATAGCAATAGAAGCGGATTTTACTGCCGACCAGACAAATTGCGTTGTCGGTATTACAGTTAATTTTACTGATTTATCTTTATGCAGTCCTATTTCGTGGCAGTGGAACTTTACCCCAAACACAATAACTTATGTGAACAGCACAAATGCTAATTCCCAGAATCCTAAAGTACAATTCAATGCTACTGGCGTATATACTGTTTCATTAATTACTTCAAATGCTTATGGCTCTGATACTCTTATAAAAACAAATTATATTACTGTGGTGAATTCATATAATATGTGTTCTTCTTCTACTACAACATCTCAAACTGGAATACTTTATGATTCTGGCGGACAAACAGGTAATTACAGCGATAATGAAAATTGCAGTTTTTTAATAAATCCTGGATGTGCTATAAGTATAACCTTATCATTCAATTCATTTCAAGTTGAAGATTATTATGATTATCTTTATGTATATGATGGAATAGATGCATCAGGAACATTATTACTAAATGCAACAGGTTCATATACTATTCCATCTCCTGTTACTGCAACATCAGGAGCGATGTATATTGTATTTACATCGGATTATTCTTATACAATGTCTGGTTTTGAAGCACACTGGGCTTCTACTATTCCTTCTGTGCCACCAATAGCCGATTTTAATATTTCTGATACAAATCCTCCTTTAAATACTGGGGTGCAATTTACCGACCAAACCTCTAATTATCCATCTTCATGGTTATGGAATTTCGGTGATGGCTTCACTTCTATAGAGCAAAATCCAACACATGCTTATTCTATACAAGGAACCTATAATGTTACACTAATTGTAAATAATTGTTTAGGTGCTGATACAATAATAAAGACATTAACAGTACAAGGACCTCCTTTAATTGCAGTTGTTCCAACTTCATTTAATGTTTCTCTTGCAGCATGTGGCGACTCTGTTTCACAAACCATTACCATCTATAATAACGGTGTAGGTGAATTAAGTTATGAACTTACAATTGATTCTATTACAGGTACTAATCCAGAAGGTATTATTTATGACGATTTTGAAGATGGAAACTATAACGACTGGTTAATGGGCTCCGGCAGTTATTCAGCACAGGTAGTTACATCAGACCCTGGTAATGGCAGTTACTCATTACAACTAACAGGCGGGAATTACAGTTTTGGCGACGGTTTATATCAGACATTTACACCTGATACCGTCTCATATATAAGTGTTTATATGAAACCATCTTCTACTTTCTATTATCATAATTTTTTCTCAGTAGGAGATAATAACATTTATAGTAACTATGGAATAATTTATATGTACTTTGATGGAACAACTCTTAGTTTATATACTTACAGCCAAAATATTACTTTACCATGTAATCTCAATCAGTGGTATCATATTGAATTTAAAAATATAAACTTTTCAACTAAAACTTTTGATTTTTATGTGGACAATGTATTAATACAATCAAATTTTCCTTTCTATTCACAGACATCGGTCAATGTTTCACAGGTTCATTTATTTAATTATGATTATGCAACCGCCTATTATGATGATGTTATTATCGGAGAACCCTTATCAAATTTATGGTTAACATACCAACCTGATACGGGAACAGTTCCAGTTGCTGATACATCAATAATAAATATATTATTTAACAGTATAGGACTTAACGGGGGCTCTTATTATGCCGATTTAATTGTCAATTCAAACGACCATCTTAATCCTCAAATATCTATCCCTTGCACATTGAATGTGTCATATAATCCATGTGCTGACTTTGAATATTCTCTTTCGGGGTGTAGTGGAATCGTAGGTTTTACAGATAATTCCTTAAATGCGCCTATTTCATGGATGTGGAATTTTGGTGATGGCGGCTCATCAGGTCAACAAAATCCTACTCATACTTATACCTCTACAGGAACATATAATATCCAATTGATAATTTGTAATGTTTACGGTTGTGATACAGCAACACATTCTATAACACTTACTAATATCAATGGACCTGTGCCTGCTTCATGCACTCCACAAACAAATTCACCCTATACCTATATAGGTATATTTAATGTTATATTTAACACAATAAATAATTCCACCGGTAGTGGAGATGATTATCAGGATTATTCATGTACCGATTGGACAACTGTAACAGTTGGGAATACATATACTTTGAGTGTTCAAACCGGGTATTCTTATAATGAAAATGTCCGCGCCTGGATTGATTATAATAATAATGGTTCATTTCAAACTTCTGAGATGATATTAGATTCATATAATAACGTTTATCATAGTGCAAATGTTACCATTTCAGGCACAGCCGTTGTTAATACCCCATTAAGAATGCGCATTGGCTCTGATTATTATTCTATGCCTTCACCAGAAACTTGCACTAATGTTGAATATGGTCAATTTGAAGATTATACTGTAATTTTCCAGCCGAATACTCTACCCCCTATTGCCTTGTTCACAAATAACATACTGGATGCATGCCAGGGGGTAGTTCAATTTATTGACCAAACAAATAATACCCCAACATCGTGGTTGTGGGATTTTGGTGATGGAACAACATCTTCATATCAAAATCCTTATCATCAATATTTATCAGCAGGAGTTTATACAGTAACATTATCCGTTACAAATCAATATGGGTCTGATAGTTATGCTACTACCTTGCTAATAAATTCCTTAAATCCACAAATTGTTATTAATGGAAATGCTTATGTTGATTCCACTCTTTATTTCACAGCTCCCAATACAACAGGAGCAATATCATGGCACTGGGATTTTGGCGATGGATATACAGCAAGTATCCAATCACCGTATCATATTTATACAGCAATGGGCGGATATACAGTTTCATTAACAGTTACTAATGATGCTGGATGTACAGCACAAACATTATTATATATATATATTGACGAGCAGGTTGATATTAACAAATATACTACTTTTAATTCTATCAGAATTTATCCAAATCCTTCAAGCGATAATATTTTTATAGATTTTCCGACGAATTTTAAATTATCATATATCACGACTTTAACAATAAGCGATATAAATGGCAGACAACTGTTAAAGCAAAACATAAAACAAAGTAACCTGACAATTTATGTCGGTAATTTGTCTTCTGGAATTTACATTGTTAAGGTTTTTAACGAAAAAGAGGTTTTTGTTAGTAGATTGATAAAACAATAAAAATTAACTTGATTAAATAATTAGGTTTTTGAACTTTCCAAAAGTTTTAAAACTTTTGGAAAGTTGAATTGTTGGAATTAGGAATATTTTATTTTACTAATGCATGTTTCTAACATGCTCATTTTTAAGTATCGCTTATAAGTTCTGAAGTTCTGGTTTTTAGCTTCGTGTTTGGTTTAGGTTACCTAAATTCAAGTAATTAATGCAAAACTTCATTTGTTTTTTTGTAATATAATTGATTTTCGGGTTTATCGTGTAAATATATTTACAAATATTACGGGCTAAAACATATAATCAATATCTTCTGTTTTATTAAATATTGCCATTATTTGTGTTATTATAAAGCCAAACCCGAAACTTGAAACCCGAAACC
>MENF01000166.1 GCA_001769035.1 Bacteroidetes bacterium GWA2_32_17 | reverse complement strand
GGAAGTTAAATTACTTGTACCGGCACCTGGGTCAAAGTCAACTGTGCCATAAAAAAAACCAGTTGTAACAACGTTCCCTGAACCATCAACTGCTATTGAATATCCTTCTTCATCATTTGAGCCACCAAAGCTTTTTGCCCAAACATAGTTTCCGGAAGCATCTAATTTTAAAACAAAAATATCTTTGCCACCAACAGGGGTTAAGCTAATGTTGTTAGTTGTACTTGGGTCGAAATCGGCAATTCCCGAAAAACTTCCGGTACAATAAATATTATTTGAAGCATCAACAGCAATGCCCCAACCGCAATCGGAAGTAGTACTACCTATGCTTTTTGCCCATACATAATTGCCTGATGAGTTTAATTTTAAAATAAAAATATCTTGTGAACCAACTGATACCAAATTAGAGGTGCTCGTTCCAGGGTCAAAATCAACCGTGCCGGCAAAAGTACCTGTTAATATAACATTTGAAGAACCATCAACTTTTAATGAATTGGTATTATCCATAAGAGTTCCTCCAATTCTCTTTGCCCAAGATATAGTTCCTTCTGTAGTTAGTTTTACAATAAAAATATCGTTATTTCCTGCGGAAGTTAAATTACCCGTACCAAAATCAACCGTTCCTGTATAAATACCGGTAATATATACATTTCCGGATGCGTCAACATTAATTGATTGTCCATCGTCAAAGCCTGTACTACCAAATTTTTTTGCCCAAACAAAATTTCCGGAAGCATCAAATTTTGTTACAAATACATCGTCATAACTGGCAGTAGCTAAGTTAAAAGTAGCTGAACCCGGGTCAAAATCAGTTGTCCCGTCAAAATATCCAATAGTGTAAACATTTCCTGAACCATCAACAGCAATGGCAGTCCCGGTTTCATTATTGACTCCTTTTAATTGCTTTGCCCATTGTAAGTTAACTTGAGCTTTTAAACTGGAAAAGAAAACAAATGTTAAAAACGTTGTAAATAGTATTATATTTTTCATTTTGTTAAGATATTTTAGTTTTAAGTTTATTTTATTAATCAAGTAATGAAAAATTTAATAAATGAGTATAGTCTAAAAAGGGTTCAAATCGGGAAAAGTTAAAAATCAGATTTACCCTTGCCCTAAAGGGAGTCTGATTTTCAACATTTTCCCTTTAGGGTTAAGCGTAAAAAATGTTGAAAATCTTTAACTGAATACTTTTTAAATCAGACTCATAAATTATTTTTGTAAAATTATTTTTGTTGTAAACATTTTATTATTTGTTGTAACATTTAAAAAATAAATTCCATTATTTTGGTTAGAAATATTAACTTCAGAAGAAATTCTTTTTAAATAATTTTTTGAAAATACTTTTTGCCCAACAATATTAATTATTTCAATAGAGTTTATAAAATTATTGTATGATTCAATTTTAAATTTTCCGTTAGAGGGATTAGGATAAACTTTCAGATATTTGTAAAAAAGATTTTCATCAATCCCAACTGTAGATGTAAAAGTTTGCTGGTTACCATAAGAAGTTCCCTGATTATTAGTTGCATAAGCTCTAACATAATAAGTAGTAACACTTGTAAGTCCGGTTAAAGAACTTGTAAAAACTCCTGTTCCTGTACCGTCTGTTGTTATGCTATTTAATATTGTTGGATTGGTGCTGGTACTCCAGCAAACGCCTCTTGCACTAATAGAATAACCACCATCCCAAGTAACATTTCCTCCGCTCGAAGCTGAAGTATCGGTAATATTTTCAACATTAGTAGTTGTAACAGTAGGCAAAGTAGAGAGTGTAGTAAAAGGTACCTGATTACCATAAGAAGTTCCCTGGCTATTTGTTGCATAAGCTCTTGCATAATAATTAGTAACACTTGAAAGTCCGGTTAAAGAGCTTGCAAAAACACCTGTTCCTGTACCATCTGTTGTTATATTATCTGATATTGTTGGATTTAGGTTTGTACTCCAGCAAACTCCTTTTGCAGTAACAGAATAGCCACCATCAGCAGTTACATTTCCACCACCTGAAGCAGAAATTGCGGTTATATTTGTAATGGCAGTTGTTGTAACAGTGGGTAGAGTAGTAAGAGTTGTAAATGGCACTTGACTACCATAAGCAGTTCCCTGACTATTGGTTGCATAAGCTCTGACATAATAAGTAGTTAAACTTGTAAGTCCGGTTAATGAACTTGGAAAAGTTCCTATTCCTGTTCCATCTGTTGTAATACTATTTAATATTGTTGGATTTGGGCTGGTATTCCAGCAAACACCTCTTGCAGTTACAGAAAATCCACCATCAGAAGTTATATTTCCACCACTTGAAGCAGAAGTTGCTGTAATACTTGTAATAGCGGTTGTTGTGATTGCAGGTAAGTTAGTAAGTGTGGTAAAAGATACTTCATTTCCATAAGACGTTCCCTGACTATTAGTTGCATAAGCTCTGACATAATAAGTAGTTAAAGTAGTAAGTCCGGTTAAAGAGCTTGAAAAAGTTCCTATACCTGTTCCATCAGTTGTAATATTATCTAATATTGTTGGACTTGGGCTGGTATTCCAGCAAACACCTCTTGCGGTAACAGAATAACCACCATCGGAGGTTACATTTCCTCCACATAATGCCGATGAGTATGTTATACTTGTTACTGTATTGGTTGTAACAGATGGCTTTCCAATATCAAGTTTTAAAACAAAAACGTCATAAACTCCTCCGGAAATTAAATTTACAATAGAAGAACTAGGGTCAAAGTCAACTGTATTTGAGAAAAAACCTGTCATAAAAATATTATTTGTTGAGTTTGCTGTTAAAGATAATCCCCTGTCGCCACTTGTACCGCCAAACTGGCTAACAAAAACGAAGTTCCCTGAAGAATTTAATTTTGATAAAAAAACATCTGAGTTTCCTTTTGAAATTAAATTAGAAGTACCCGAGCCCGGGTCAAAATCAGCAGTTAAATTAAAATATCCTGTTGTATAAACATTATCTAAAGCATCAACTGCAATTGAGTATCCGTAATCGGCACTTGAACCACCCATATTTTTAGCCCACGAAAATGCTCCTGTAGAATTTAATTTTAAGACGAAAATATCGTAACCATTGGAAGTTAAATTACTTGTACCGGCACCTGGGTCAAAGTCAACTGTGCCATAAAAAAAACCAGTTGTAACAACGTTCCCTGAACCATCAACTGCAATTGAATATCCTTCTTCATCATTAGCACCGCCAATACTTTTAGCCCATCCAAAATTTCCTGAAGCATCTAATTTTAAAACAAAAATATCTTTGCCACCAACAGGTGTTAAGCTAATGTTGTTAGTTGTACTTGGGTCGAAATCAGCAATTCCCGAAAAACTTCCTGTAACAAATACATTATTTGTTCCATCAACAGCAACAGCCCATCCACCGTCAGAAGTCATGCTTCCGATATTTTTTGCCCAAACATAGTTGCCTGATGAATTTAATTTAAAAATAAAAATATCTTGTGAGCCAACCGAAACAAGGTTTGCAGTTCCTGCTCCAGGGTCAAAATCAACTGTGCCGGCAAATGTGCCCGTTATTATAACATTTGATGAACCATCAACTTTTAATGAAGTTGCATTATCCATAAGAGTTCCTCCAATTCTTTTTGCCCAAGATGTAGTTCCGGTAGTAGTTAGTTTTACAACAAAAATATCGTTATTTCCCGCGGAAGTTAAATTACCTGTACCAAAATTAACTGTTCCAGTAAAAGTACCGGTAATATATACACCGGATGCGTCAACAGCAATTGATTGACCGTCGTCAAGGCCTGTACTACCAAATTTTTTTGCCCAAACATAATTTCCCGAAGCATCCAATTTGGAAACGAAAATGTCATCATAACCGGCTGTAGTTAAGTTAGAAGTAGTTGAACCCGGGTCAAAATCTGTTGTACCGTCAAAATATCCAATAGTGTAAACATTACCGCTGGCATCAACTGCAATTGAAGTTCCTATTTCATTATTTGTACCTTTTAATTGTTTAGCCCATTGTAGATTAACTTGAGCTTTTAAGCTTGAATATAAAATTAAAGTTAAAAATGTTGTAAATAGTATAAATTTTTTCATTTGTTTATATTTTTTAGTTTATTGTTTAAAAAAGTTCAAAAATGTTCATTGTTCTATGTTATTAAGTTATTTCAATGTATTTCTATCTATTTCAATCTATTTCTGTTTTTAATGTGTGACCATTGTTATTATTGTTCATTGTTTGCAGGTTTTTCTTCAATCTTGTTTTCTCAATCTTATCAATCTTTTTTCAAAGTTACAATTAGTTACTATTGAGTGATTATTGTTTTTTTATATTTAAGCAAAGATAAATTTTTAATTGAAAATAAAAATGAATAAAATCAATTATTTAATGCTTTTTTGATTTTAACGAGCTTAATTAACAGTTTTTCAAGTAAATTAATTTGAAGCATATTTGCACCATCTGATAAAGCTTTTAATGGCTCGGGATGTGTTTCAATAAATAAACCATTTGCACCAACAGCAATACCGGCTTTTGCAATAGTTTCGATTAAACCGGGCAATCCACCTGTAATTCCGCTTGATTGGTTGGGTTGTTGTAATGAGTGAGTGCAATCTAAAATTACAGGAAAACCTGTTTGTTGCATTATAGGGATACTTCTGAAATCTACTATTAAATCCTGATAACCGAATGTTGTACCACGTTCTGTAATAAAAATATTTAAGTTTCCTGTTGATTTTACTTTATCTGCTGCAAACTTCATTGATTCTGGCGAAGCAAATTGTCCTTTTTTTATGTTAACAGGTAAGCCAGTTTTTCCTGCTGCAATTAATAATTCAGTTTGACGACATAAAAATGCGGGAATTTGTAACATATCAACATGTTTTGAAGCAAGTAATATGTCTTCTAAACTGTGAACATCTGTTATTACAGGAATGTTTAATGTTTTTCTTATATCCGATAAAATATTTAATGCTTTTTCATCGCCAATTCCCGAAAATGAGCTAATATTAGAGCGATTAGCTTTTTTAATTGATGCTTTAAAAATAAATGGAATTTCGATTTTTCCGCAAATTGCTTTTACTTTTTCTGCAACCATGAAAGTTATTTCGCTATTCTCAATCACGCATGGACCAGCGAGCAGAAAAAAGTTTTTATTATTTATAATATTTTGATATGTTAACATTAAAAAATATTTTTACGAAAATACTATTTTTTGTTTAAAAAAGAATAAAAAAATATTTGCTTATTATTTTTATTTGTTGTAAATTTCTCAAAATTTATTTTATTTATCGGGCAACCTTTTTAATTTATAATTTGACTTATATAAAAGAATAAATTATGAAAAAGATATAAAACAATAAATTATGAAAAAGAATAATGTTATTTTACAATTTGTATTTTTAGGAATTTTTATAATTCTAACGATTAACTTAAATGCTCAAAAAAACACCAGTATTAACACAGCGTGGCAAACTAATGTCAAAAGTCAAAAATCCTTTATCGAAAATAAAGGACAGTTTGCGGATATCAATGGCAAAATTGTTTTATTTGCAAACTTTGAAAGTTCCGAAGAATTTTATTTTACCTCTCAAGGCATAATTATTAAACTTGATACTGTTTTATATAAAAAACCATGGGCAAAAAAAGTTTTTGGTATTTTTAGTAAAGAAAAAGAAGTTGAAAGAGAATATTTTAAAGAAACTTCTTTTTATTTATATGCCGAATGGCAGAACACAAACACTGATGTACAAATTGAAGCGTCTGACAAAACTGAAGGATATTATACTTTTGGCTTAAATAAAGAGATTTGTAGTGGTTATAAAAAAATAACATATAAAAACATTTATCCTAATATTGATATTGAATATTTTATTCCGGGCGATAGTTCAGGAATAAAATATAATTTAATTCTCAATGCAGGAGCAGATGCTTCTGATATTGCTTTAAAATATAGTGGCGATGTAAATGAAATGATTCAGGATAATAATGGGAACATTGTTATTAAAACTCCACTCCATAACATTATAGAACATGCACCAAAAAGCTATTATTCAAATACATTAGGCGATGTTGCTTCATCTTTTTTATTAAAAGAAAATTCGATAACATTTTATGTTTCAAATACTAATAAAAATGAAACTTTAATAATTGACCCGTGGATTTCCGGCTTTTCAATGTCAGGTGATGATTGGGGTTACGATGTTGATTATGATGCTAATAATAATTTATACGTTTATATTCACGACTACACTTTAGGTGTATGGTATGTCAGAAAATATTCTTCAACAGGTACTTTGTTATGGACTCATGTAACTTCAACTACTATTGCAGATTACGAAGGAAATTTTATTGTTGACAGATTAACAAATAAAATTTATATAGGAGATGGATATAATGGAACTGGTTCTATTGCTTACAGGATTGATTTAGCTGGTGTTTCCGATGGTTTTATTTCACAACAAAATGGAACTTTTCAGGAAATATGGGATTTTGCTATTGATTATAACAATAGTCTATTAATAGCTTTAGGTGGAGGAACTTCTTCAAATTTGAATGGTGGACTAATTAACCCCAATACTGGTGTTGTGTCAATAGCTAATTTTACAGGATTGCCCGGTGCTGGTCAGGATATTTCGTGCAATACTGTAGATAATCAGGGGAATTTATTTGTTGTTTATGCTAATTCTTCTTTTGGGTCAAATGGACATTTAATTTCTTTGGTTAATAATTCTTTAAATGGGAATATATGGCAAGTTGACCATGGAATGAATGGATTTCAGGAGCTTCTAAATCATTGTCCTAATGGAGCTTGCACATATCATTCAAATGCATACAATGGATTAGCTGTAAATAACGATTACTTATATTATTATGATGGAGCCGGTTTAGCCGCATTCGATAAAACAAATGGCACAAAAATAGCCGCAACTTCGGTTGGTTATTCAGGACAATTTTATACTCCAATTGCACAGGGAGGAATTGCTGTTGATAATTGTAACAATATATATGTAGGTGGTCCACTAAGCAATATTTTAGAATACAATTTTAATGG
>MENF01000165.1 GCA_001769035.1 Bacteroidetes bacterium GWA2_32_17 | reverse complement strand
TTTGTTTGCTATTATAAAAATTATTAGTATTTTTGCAATTTTTTAATAGCATTGGAACGGGTGTGCACTGCTCATGCAGGGCACACACACACGTTTGGTAAAAACTGGGCAGTTATGGGCAACTTGACAATATTAACAAATTGTAAACTTTTTAGCGGTTTGACACTGACTGCGGCTAAATGCCCAGCTTTTCCAAGCGCCAACCGTTAGCGTTTATTCCCCACATTCCGAAAACGGAAATAATTTCTCCTGCTAACGGGTCGAAAAAGATGCAAAAAGGAGATGCGGACAGTGAAATAAATGAGTTGATTATCAGGACATTAAAAAAACGTTAGTCAGAATTGGAAAAAACACAGAAATGACACAAATAAACAGTGTATTAATAAAAAAAGAATTAAATTTGACAGTTAAATTTAAAAAAGGAGGACATAAATGAGATACAAAAAAGTAAAATTAAGTGCTTTACTCTTGCTAGGTATAGGACTGTCAGGGATACAAGCCCAAAGCACTCTATATGTGAAGGAGCATAGCGGAATACAAACCCCATACACATTAAGCAGCATTAGAAAATTAACCTTTCCCACTGGAAACATGACAGTAAAAAAAACCGATGGGAGTACGAACACTTTTGCGTTAAGCGATATTCGTTACCTGAATTTTATTGACTTAACAACTAATGTTTCACAGGTTGGCATCCAGGAAAACAGCAGCATAATACTCTATCCTAATCCTGTAATTGACCAACTACAAATTAGTTATGAATCAATAAAAGCATGGAACGTTCAGGTAGAAATTATCGATGTGCAGGGCAAGGTTTTGCACCAACAAACGATAATAAGCAAAAACGGGACAAACCATGCATTAATCCCTGTATCACAATTGTCTAAGGGTTTATATGTATGCCGTTTACAAAGTAACGAAAAAATTGAAATCTTTAAATTTTTAAAATAAAGGAGGAAATAAAAAATGAAAAAAATCATTACAATTATTGCAGCATTATTATTTGTAAGCATAGTAGCTGTTTCACAGGACACTTTGTATATATACAAATCGGGGACAGTAGTGTATCAGCGGGCTGTATCTGCAATTGACAGTATTATTTTTTACCAGGTAGCATCAAACCCGTTTATATGTGGAACAAGCACTATTACCGACATAAATAGCAACACCTACAACACCGTAAGCATAGGTGGCCAATGCTGGATGAAAGAAAACCTGAAGACCACGAAATACAGTGATAATACAGCTATTCCAAATATAACAAATAGCACAACTTGGAGTAATCTATCAACAGGGGCTTACTGCAATTACAGCAACACGCCTTCTAATGCCAATACATACGGTAGGCTTTACAATTGGTATGCTGTTACCGATACACATAATATTTGCCCAACTGGCTGGCATGTGCCTTCCGATGCCGAGTGGACAACACTTACAACCTATTTGGGAGGCGAAAGTGTTGCCGGCGGTAAACTTAAAGAAACAGGCACAACCCATTGGCAAAGCCCTAATGCAGGAGCAACCAATGAAACGGGTTTTACAGCTCTTCCGGGTGGCAACCGTTACGACAATGGTGCATTCTACAGCCTTGGAAGCTACGGCTTCTGGTGGAGTTCTACCGAGAGCACTACAGACGTTGCCTGGAACCGGGGCATGAGCTACAATCTCAGCAATGTGGATAGAGGCAGCAGCACTGAAGTAGATGGTTTTTCTGTGCGATGTGTTAAGGATTAATAGATAACTTTACCCCGTTAAAGATATATGTATTATGCAAATCAAGAGTTGAATTTTCTCTGTGTAACTTTTTTCTTACACAGAGGCTCACAGAGAAGACACAGAGAACAAAAAAAGAAAAATAAAAAAATATCAAAATCCGATAGCAATCGGATGAAATACACAAAGATTGTAATTTCAGAAAAGGTTTTTTAAGGTTCGACTACTTAGTGCTTGTCTATAATATCGTAATAATAGTATAAAGCTCCAAATTCCAAATCCCAAATTCCAAGTTTGGGGCTTGGGATTTGAGACTTGAGTCTTGAGGTTTTGGGCTTTCATTTTTGAAAATCTTTGACTTTATGGACGGACACTACTTAGAGTCTGTCTATAAACTCTGTGTCTGATTTATAATGTTCGAGTTTGAGGCTTGCGAAGTTTTGAAAACCAAGGAGTTTACTTATGTAAATGACTGTTTTCAAAACAAGCATAACGAAAAAATCGGACATTATAGACAGACACTACTTAATTTAAATTCCTTATAATTTTTATTGTGCATTTATAACTATTTAATATCTTTGCACCTCGAAAATTAAAAAAAATGATAAAAATTACTTTTCCCGATAATAAAGTAAGAGAATACGAAAGCGGTGTTTGCGGTTTTGATATTGC
The DNA here is from genome assembly GCA_001769035.1 of Bacteroidetes bacterium GWA2_32_17. Taxonomy (GTDB): domain Bacteria; phylum Bacteroidota; class Bacteroidia; order Bacteroidales; family GWA2-32-17; genus GWA2-32-17. The sequence goes on along the minus strand of MENF01000165.1, from coordinate 24,136 downwards.
AAAAAGCATAAGTAACGGTTTGGCACAGGAAATCCTTTCTGTAACCGTTAATAATGAGCTTTGGGATATTTCGCGTTCTATTAATTCCGACTCAACAGTTAAGTTTCATAAATGGGACGCTCCAGAAGGAAAGCATGCCTTTTGGCACAGTTCGGCACATATATTAGCCGAAGCAATCGAATATTTTTATCCGGGAACTAAATTTGGGATTGGACCTGTAATTGATAATGGTTTTTATTATGATGTTGATTTACCCGAAGGTATTACACTTACCGATGGTGATTTTCAAAAGTTAGAACAAAAAATTATTGAACTTTCGCAACAAAAAAATCCAATAATTCGTGAAGATATTTCAAAAGCCGAAGCTATTTCGCTGTTTACTAAAAAGAACGATAATTTAAAACTCGAACTTATCAGCGAATTAGAAGACGGTACAATAACACTATACAAACAAGGAAAATTTACTGATTTATGCCGTGGTCCGCATTTGCCAAATACCGGATATATTAAATCAGTAAAAATTTTAACGCTTGCAGGTGCATACTGGCGTGGAAACGAAAAAAACAAACAACTTACACGAATATACGGAATAACATTCCCAAAACAAAAGCTGCTCGAAGAGTATCTTGTGTTTATCGAAGAAGCCAAAAAACGCGACCACCGCAGAATTGGAAAAGACCTCGAACTTTTTATGTTTTCAGCAAAAGTAGGAGCAGGGTTACCAATTTGGTTACCTAAAGGTGCTGCCTTACGCGAACGTCTTGAACAATTTCTTAAAAAAGTACAAAAAAAATATGGCTATTTGCCTGTAATTACACCACATATCGGACAAAAAGAACTTTATGTTACTTCCGGACATTATGCAAAATATGGTCAGGATTCATTTCAGCCAATTCATACACCCGACGAAAACGAGGAATTTTTGCTAAAGCCAATGAATTGCCCTCATCACTGCGAAATATATAAATTTAAACCACGTTCGTACCGCGATTTACCTTTAAGATTAGCTGAATTTGGAACAGTTTACCGTTACGAACAAAGTGGTGAATTGCATGGACTTACACGCGTCAGAAGTTTCACACAAGACGATGCTCATATATTTTGCCGTCCCGACCAGTTAAAAGAAGAATTTTTAAAAGTTATAGATATTGTTTTATATATTTTTAAAACTCTAGATTTTAAAGATTTTATAAGTCAGATTTCGTTACGCGACCCAAATAACAAAGAGAAATATATTGGAAGCGACGAGAATTGGAAAAAAGCCGAAGATGCAATTGTTGAAGCAGCAGCCGAGAAAAATTTAAAAACTGTAGTCGAAATTGGCGAAGCAGCTTTTTATGGTCCTAAACTCGACTTTATTGTAAAAGATGCTTTGGGACGAAAATGGCAATTAGGAACAATACAAGTTGATTATAATTTACCCGAACGTTTCGAATTGGAATATATGGGAAACGATAATGTAAAACATCGTCCTGTAATGATTCATCGCGCACCTTTTGGTTCGATGGAACGGTTTGTTGCAGTACTAATTGAACACACTGCCGGTAAATTTCCTTTATGGTTGACTTCCGAACAAGTTGTAATACTGCCAATTAGCGAAAAATTTAACGAATATGCAAAAAAAGTTGAAAGTTTGCTAAATAATTACGATATTCGCACCCTAATTGACGACCGAAACGAAAAGATAGGTAAAAAGATAAGAGATAATGAGTTGAAACGAATTCCTTATCTGCTTATTGTAGGCGAAAAAGAAGAACAAACCGAAACTATTGCTGTTCGTAAACAAGGCGATGGTGATAAAGGTAGTATGAAAGTAGCCGAATTTGCTGAACTTTTACAATCGGAAATCAAAGAGACTTTAAAAGAAATAAATTAATTAGAGTATATTTATAAATTCAGTGTTTGATTCAGAATGTTCGAGTTCAAGGCATTCGAAATTTTTAAATATCAGGAGTTTACTGAAGTAAATGACTGATTTTAAAAATGAGAATAACGTAGAACTTAGCGAAGCGATCTCACGAATACCTTTAAAAATATAAAAAAGGTATGAGTAAATCGGACATTATGGACAAACACTAATTAAACAAAAGGAGGAAAAGAGTTATAGCTGAGCCATTTAATCGCAATTTTAGAGGTCGTAAAAGAGAATCCGATGAACTTTATTTTGCAACCAACGAAAGAATTCGTGCTAAAGTAGTTCGCCTTGTAGGTGAAAATATTGAAAATCAAGGCATTTTTTCGATACAAGATGCACTTAGATTAGCAGATGATATGAATTTAGATTTAGTTGAAATTTCACCAACTGCTGAACCGCCTGTATGTAAAATAGTTGATTTGCAAAAGTTTTTGTATCAGCAAAAAAAGAAAAACAAAGAAATTAAAGCTAAAACGCTTAAAGTAATAATTAAAGAAATTAGGTTTGGACCAAATACCGATGAACATGATTATAATTTTAAGCTAAATCATGCAATTAATTTCATAAAAGGTGGTGCAAAAGTTAAAGCTTATGTTTTTTTCAGAGGAAGGTCTATTCTTTATAAAGAACAAGGTGAAGAAATATTAAAAAGGTTTGTTAAAGACCTCGAAGAATATGCAAAAGTAGAACAAGAACCAAAACTCGAAGGGAAACGAATGATAATTATGTTAGCTCCAAAATCTACAAAAAAGAAAGTTTGATAAATATAAAAAAGAAAGAAAGATGCCAAAGATGAAGACAAATTCCGGTGCAAAAAAAAGATTTGCGTTAACCGGTTCCGGTAAAATTAAACGGAAACATGCTTATAAAAGCCACATTCTTACTAAGAAATCAAAGAAACGTAAAAGAAATCTTGGTCATTTTGCTATTATTAATAGTGCAAATCAACAACATGTGGAGCATTTATTAAATATCTAGTGCTTGTCCATAAAGTCGAGAGTCTGGAATATAAAGTTCGATGACAAGGCTTGCGAAGTTTTGAAAATCAAGGAGTTTACTAATGTAAATGACTGTTTTCAAAACGAGCATAACGCAGTCAGCGGACTTTATAGACAGACACTATCTAAATTAAATTGTTTAACAGAATGAATTAGCAAAAAAGCTTCTGAAACAGAACGCTAACCATTCAAAAAAAAGGAGGAAATTATGCCACGTTCAGTAAATTCTGTAGCCTCAAGAGAACGCAGAAAAAAAATCCTAAAACGTACCAAAGGAAGTTTTGGGTCAAGAAAAAATGTTTGGACAGTTGCCAAAAATTCTTGGGAAAAAGGTCAGGGTTATGCATACCGCGACCGTCGTAAGAAAAAAATTGAGTTTCGTGCATTATGGATTCAAAGAATTAATGCCGCAGTTCGTGAACAAGGAATGTCGTATTCCGAATTTATGGGAGCAATTCATAAAAAGGGCGTAGAAATAAACCGAAAAGCTCTTGCCGATTTAGCTATGAATAACCCCGAAGCATTTGCTACAATTGTAAAAACTGTTAAAAGTAAATAACAATTAACATATTTTATATATTTGGGAAGCATTTATTGCTTCCCTTTTTTTTATTTTTAGCGAAATATTATTTTTAATGAGAATTGCAATTATTGGTTATGGAAAAATGGGAAAAGAAATTGAGTTATATGCAACTCAAAATGCTCATACTATTTCATACATAATTGATTTTGAAAATGTTAATGAAGTTGAAAAAATAAATTCATCAAATACCGATGTCGCAATTGAATTTACAAATCCCTTGTCAGCTGTAAAAAATATTTTAACTTGTTTCGAAAATAAAGTTCCAATTGTTTGTGGAACAACAGGTTGGTATTCTGAACTTGATAATGTTAAAAACTTCTGTTCAAAACATAATGGAACATTATTTTATTCATCTAATTTTAGCATTGGAGTTTATATTTATACTGAGATTGCAAAATACGCATCAAAAATATTAAATGAATTATCAGGTTATAATGTTAAAATTGAAGAAACACATCACACACAAAAGCTCGATAGCCCCAGTGGTACAGCAATTTCACTTGCCAATAATATATTGCCATTTCTGCAAAAATATAAAGACTGGAAGAAACCTGATAATTGTGATAACAATTATCTCCCAATATCTTCTAAACGTATTGATGACACTACGGGCATTCATGCTCTTATTTTTGAATCAAATGCCGATATTATCGAAATTAAACACACTGCAAAGAATCGAAAAAATTTTGCAAAAGGAGCAATTTTGGCAGCCGAAACATTTTATAATAAAAAAGGAATTTTTACCATGTCCGACTTATATAACACAATAGTTTAAAATCATATATTATGAGTAAATATTTTCAGTTTCTTAAAAACAAATGGGTTAAATTTATTATTGCTTTGTTAATTTTTATCCCATGGGTAATTTGGATTGGCAATTATTGGCTATTTATTGGATTACCTGTATTATATGATATTTATATTTCAAAAAAAGTAAACTGGTCGTTTTGGAAAAAACGTGGTAAAAAACCCGGTAAAATTATTGAATGGGTTGACGCAATTATTTTTGCAGTAGTGGCTGCAACTTTAATCAGAATGTTTTTTATAGAAGCATATACCATTCCAACATCTTCGATGGAAAAAACTATGCTCGTAGGCGATTATTTATTCGTTAGTAAAGTTAGTTATGGTCCAAAATTGCCAAATACTCCTTTATCTTTTCCTTTTGTTCATCACACTATGCCTTTTAGCGAAACCCGCCGTTCTTTTGTTGAATGGATTAAATGGCCTTATAAAAGATTAATTGGATTTGGAAATGTAAAACGTAACGATATAGTTGTATTTAATTTTCCGGAGGGTGATACAGTCGCATTAAAACGTCAAAACGAAAGTTATTATGATTTGTGTCGCCGTTATGGTCGCGAAAGAATTTGGGATGATAAATTAAATTTCGGCGATATTATTTATAGACCAGTTGATAAGCAAGAAAATTATATTAAAAGATGTGTTGCTGTACCAGGTGATATTATTGAAGTTAAACATACTCAAGTATATATAAATGGACAAAAACAAGAGCATTTCGAACAAATGCAATATAATTACGAAGTAATTACAGATGGGTTAACTCTTAATCCAAAAAATTTGGAACGATTAAATATTTCTAACGATGATATTGGTTTCTCGCAAATGACTCAAGCGAATTTTATTGATACAGTAACCCATAAAAACACTGTGCATTATATTATCCCTTTAACCGAAGAAAATGCAAAAACTATTCGTTCGTTCCCAAACGTAATTTCTGTTGAAATAGCTGAAATAAAAGAACGTGAAGATGTTTTTCCTCAGGATAGTACAATTTGTTATTGCCGCGATAATTTTGGTCCCTTAACTTTACCTAAAAAAGGCAAGACTGTTAATTTAACTTTAAAAAACTTGCCAATTTATCAACGGTTGATAGATGTTTATGAAGAAAATGTTTTGCATTTAAAAGATAATAAAATTTTTATCAACGGAAAAGAAGCATCAACATATACTTTTAAAATGGATTATTATTTTATGATGGGAGATAACCGTCATAATTCTCAAGATGGACGTTTCTGGGGTTTTGTTCCCGAAGACCATATTGTTGGAAAAGCTGTATTTGTGTGGTTATCGCTTGATAAAGATAAAAGCTTTTTTAGTAAAATAAGATGGAACAGAATGTTCCGTTTTATTAATTGATGTTTCGCAGAATTTCTTTTACTACGAATTACACGAATTAATATTTTTATTTTTTGTCGTTATTCGTGAAATTAATGGCATATTTGTTTTTTGCGTAACATGAATAAATGAAAAAGAAAATAAATAATAACATTCCTGAAAAGAAAAAAAGTGCAAAACTTGAGTGGTTTAAAGCTTTTTTAATAGCTTTTATTTTAATTTTTCTAATCAGAATTTTTGCTTTTCAATCGTATGTTGTTTCCGATTCAAAAATGGAAGGGACATTATTTGCAGGTGATTATATTGTTGTAAACAAATTAGGATTTGGTTCGAGGATAGTTGTTCCATTTATAAATGATACTGTAAATGCTGATTTTAAATATTTCAGGTTCCCCGGATTTTCAGGGATATCAAGAAATGATTTAATATTTTTTAATTATCCATTCGATAAAGGTGTTTGCATAAATAATAAAAATACTTGTTTTAAGCGGTGTGTTGCACTTCCGGGCGACACCTTAAATATTGTCGATAAAAAGGTTTTTATTAATGGTTCTTGTTTTGATATTGAAAATAACAATAAGTACAGATATAGAATTTCATCTGTCGCCAAACTTAATAAAAAAAATTTTAACAAATATCAAATAAACGAAGGAGGTGCTATTGACAGTTCTAATGTTTATGATTTTTTTATTACAAAACAAATTGCAAATGAACTAACTAAAGATAGCTTGGTAAAAAATATTAATTTAATTAAATTGCGAAGAGGAGCTGAATCAACTTTATTTTTCCCTCAAAGCGAAAATTATAACTGGAATTTAGATTACTTTGGACCTGTTGTTGTTCCTGCAAAAGACAGCTCTTTTATAATTGACTACAAAAATATTGATATTTATAAAGTTATAATAGTTGATTATGAAAATAACAAATTAGAAATAAAAGCTCAAAAAGTGTATATTAATAATATTGAAACAACAAAATACACTTTTAAAATGAATTATTACTTTATGTTAGACGATAACCGTGATAATGGAAAAGATAGCAGATATTGGGGTTTTGTTCCCGAAAATCATATAATTGGCAAGGCAAATTTTGTTTTATTCTCAATAGGAAATAACAATAAACAAAAATCATTTATTTGGAATAGAATATTTAAAATGTTATAAGAATATTATTTGCTGTTCTAGTACACGTCATAGCGGGCTTTATCCGCCATCTTTTTTAGTTTTTATTTCTTGTAATTTGACAAGAAATTTAAAATATTTTTCTCAATCCTATTATTAATATCAGAAGTGTTAACTTTTACAAATTTTTCGCCGGTAATTTTTTCGTATAGCTCGATATATCTTTCAGAAATTTGATTTACCCATTCTTCGCTCATTTCTGGAACTTGCTGCCCGTGTTGACCTTGAAATCCGTTATCCATAAGCCATTCGCGTACAAATTCTTTTGAGAGTTGTTTTTGAGCTTCGTTTTTAGCAAACCTTTCTTCATAACCATCTGAATAAAAATAACGCGATGAGTCGGGTGTATGAATTTCGTCAATTAAATAAATTTTACCGTTGTATTTTCCAAACTCATATTTTGTGTCAACTAAAATAAGCCCGTGTTTATGAGCAATATCACTGCCTCTTTTAAAAATTTCGAGTGCATATTTTTCTATTTCAATATATTCTTTTTCAGAGATTAATCCTTTTGTTATAATTTCTTCACGCGAAATATCTTCGTCGTGTCCTTCTACAGCTTTTGTTGTTGGAGTTAAAATTGGTTGTTTGAATTTTTCGTGTTCACGCATACCATCCGGAACTTTTACGCCACATATTTCGCGTTGTCCCGATTTATATGTTCTCCAGCTACTGCCAGTTAAATAACCACGAACAATCATTTCAACAGGGTAAGGTTCGCATTTTAGGCCAATTGTTACATTAGGGTCGGGTGTTGAAATTTTCCAGTTTGGTACTATATCTTTTGTTGCGTCAAGAAATTTTGAAGCAATCTGGTTTAAAACCTGTCCTTTATATGGAATTCCCTTTGGCAAAACAACATCGAATGCCGATATTCTGTCGCTAACAACCATTACCATCAATTCGTCGTTAATATTATAAACGTCGCGAACTTTTCCGATGTAATGATTTTTTTGTAAAGGAAAATTGAAATTTGTACCTTTTAATGTATTCATATTAATTTGTATTTATTTATAATTATAAGTTATTAAGTTATTGGTTATTTAGTTATTAGGCTATTTCAATGTATTTCTATTTATTTCTGCTTTAATTATTATTTTCATAAGCTTTTACAATACTTTTTACAAGTTTATGTCTTAAAATATCCCGTTCATCAAAAACTATTGTCGAAATGCCTTCAATATTTTGTAATATTTCAATTGCATTAGTAAGTCCCGAATCGTTTTTTCGGGGCAAATCAACTTGAGTTAAATCACCTGTAACAATGAATTTTGCACTTCGTCCCATACGTGTTAAAAACATTTTAATTTGAGGCGAAGTGGCATTTTGTGCTTCATCTAAAATCACAAAGGCATTATCTAAAGTTCTGCCACGCATAAAGGCAAGTGGTGCAATTTCAACAATGTTTTCGTCTAAATATTCCTTTAGTTTTTTTACTGGAATCATATCGCGTAAAGCATCGTAAAGAGGTTGTAAATATGGGTCGAGTTTTTCTTTTAAATCGCCAGGTAAGTAACCTAAATTTTCGCCGGCTTCAACAGCCGGGCGACTTAAAATAATACGTTTTACTTCACGATTTTTTAATGCTCTAACAGCAAGAGCTATAGCAGTATATGTTTTTCCCGAACCAGCGGGTCCTACAATAAAAATCAAGTCGTTTTTAATACTTTGTTCAACTAAAAGTTTTTGGTTTGGTGTAAAAGCTTTTATTGGTTTTCCATTACTGCTAAATGTTATTATTACCTCGTTTGGGTTATTTTGCTCGTTATTAAAGTTGATTTCTGATTGTAAAGTGTAATCTATAACTTCTTCGGGTAATTGATTATATTTTGTGCAATAATTAATAAGTTCATAAATTTTTTCGCTTAAAAGTTCGGTTTCGCTTTGCGAACCAAAAATTTTTATCTCATTTCCACGGGCAACAATCTTTAAATTTGGATAAAGTTTTGTTATTTTGTTGATGTTGTGATTGTTTACACCAAAAAATATTAAAGGGTCAATATTTTCGATTAAAATATTTTTTTCAATCATGAGTTTGAAATAATTCTTTATATTTGATTTATGCAAAGTAACTACATTTGTGTTTTTAATTTAAAAAATTTATAAAATAATATCAACAAATGCCTTTTATAGCATTAATAACCGATTGGAGCCATAACGACTACTATTTAGGAGCCTTAAAAGGTTATATTTATTCTATTATTCCCGAAGTTAAAATTATCGAAATAACTAATACAATTTCTAATTTCAGCATTTATCAGGCAGCTTTTGTATTAAAATCTTGTTTTAGTAATTTTGCAGAAGAAACTGTATTTATTATTTGTGTAAAAACCGTAATAAACCGCAAAAACAAATATTTATGTTTTAAATATCAAAATAAATATATTTTAACATCTGATAATGGTTTTTTCTCAATATTCACTGACGCTCAACCACAAGCTGTATATTGTTTTGATGAAGTTCATTCGACTTTTCCCGAAAAAGATGTGTTTGCAAAATATGCTTGTAAAATTTTAAATAATGAGAATTTTGATGACTTTGCAAAAAAAGTTGATGACTATAAAATTGATAAAAATTTGCACTCAATCGCAAGCAATGTCTCAATAACAGGACATATTATTTATATTGACAATTATGGAAATGCAATAACAAATATTACAAAAGAACAATTTGAAAAAAACAGAAACAATAGAAAATTTAAAATATACCCTGGAAGTACGGAGTTTCCAATTGAAAAAATTAGTGAGACTTATCTTGAGGATGATGATAATATTTATATTGCTTTATTTAATTCGCTTGGACTATTGGAAATTGCAGTAATAAATAGTTCAGTAACTCAACTTTTTAATATTGAAGTAAAATCAAACATAAGAATTGAATTTTATGATACTACGAGTAGTTAAAATGGAGCTTATCGAAAAAAAGATTGAGCTTTTCGAACTCTTTATGAAAAATCTTAAAGATGAAAAGCTTAGGCAAGACGGCTGCCTGCATCACGATATTTTTTGTGATAAAGAAAACTCATCAATTTACTTTTCATATACAATTTGGGCAACCGATAAACATTTAAAAAAGTATAAAAAAACAGAACTTTTTAAAGAAGTTACTCGCACTATTCGAACTTTTTGCTTGCACGAGCCATTAGCTTGGACAGTTGAAAATGTGTTTAATTCACCTTACGATGACGAAATTTAAAGAACAAAAATCATTCGAACGATTATTGGAAATAATGGACGAACTTAGAGAAAAGTGTCCTTGGGATAAAAAACAAACTTTTGAAACATTACGCCGATTAACAATCGAAGAAACTTATGAACTTGCCGATGCTATTACAAAAAATGATGTTAATGAAATTAAAAAGGAATTAGGCGATATTTTATTACATATTGTTTTTTATGCTAAAATTGGCTCCGAACAAAATGCTTTTAATATTGATGATGTTATAAATTCTATTTGCGAAAAATTAATTTTCAGACATCCACATATATACGGCGATGTTGTTGTTGCCGACGATGAGGAAGTTAAACGGAATTGGGAAGATTTAAAACTTAAGGAAGGTAATAAATCGGTTTTAAATGGTGTGCCTGTATCTCTTCCAGCTATGATAAAAGCAAGCCGTATTCAGGAAAAAGCAAGGGGAATTGGGTTCGATTGGGAAGATCGTGAACAGGTTTGGGATAAAGTTCGTGAGGAATTAAATGAAGTAATTACAGAAGCAAATAAAAACGATAATCAGAAAAAAACCGAACTCGAATTTGGCGATTTGTTATTTTCGGTAATTAACGCAGCACGTTTATATAAAATTGACCCTGAATTAGCATTAGAACGTACTAATAAAAAGTTTATTCATCGTTTTTATTACCTCGAACAACAAACAATAAAAAAAGGAAAATCACTTCACGATATGTCTCTCAACGAAATGAACTTAATTTGGGAAGAATCGAAGAAGTTTGATTTGTAAGAATCGTAAATTGTAACTCACTGTATAATAGTAAATAATAAAATATTTGTTAAAAATTTATAAAAGTATAGTTATAACTAAACTATTATGCCTAAATTTGCGTTAAAAGAAATAAAGGAGATTTATGGAAAAATTAAAGTTTTCAAACTATATATTAATGATAAATGTGAATTTGAAGAGTTTGAAAAATCAATAATAAAAGAAAGCAACATGAAATCAGAATTAATAACAATTCAAGCAAGATTGCAAGAAATGGCTGATTTAAAATCTTTACTATTTACAAAATTTAAAGATATAACTCCTCAAAAAGAAATGAATAAGGAATATGAAATAAAAACTAATAATTTAAGAGTATATCTTTATTCATGAAAAGCATACAGGAAGGGTTATAGTTTTTGGAGGTAAAAAAGGAACACAAGACGAAGATATAAAACGTTTCAGGAAGATTAAAAAAGAATATTTTAGAAAATAGAACTATGTTAAAAAAGGAAGAACTAATAAAAACATCTGAATACTGGTTCGAAACTATTCAGAACGAAATTTTCAGACAGGTTTCTGAATATTTAGAAAGTAATGAAGAAATGAATCAGACTAAACTTGCCGAAAAGTTAGGTGTAACTAAAGGTTATGTTTCACAAATTATGAATGGTAATTTCAATTATACTTTAAAGAAATTAATTGAACTTTCACTAGCAGTAAATAAAGCACCAATTATAGAATTTCAGGATATTAATGAATTTGTAAAAGATAATACTATTCGAAAATTTAAAATGGATTTCAATCCCATTATTAATGTATCTTGTAAATCAGAACCGTATAAAAAATTGAAAATAGCATAATTATGAGCCAAAAAGATTTTCAAATAGGAATAAAAAAAATTAAGGATACTGAATTTTTTATTGACGAGCAAGTTGATATTAAAGATATATCCCAAGTTTCAATTGGTTTTGAATTAAAAATTAATATTAACTCTGATGAAAAAACAATTGAAATGGTTTTTGCTGTAATTTATACCAATAATATTGATAATAAGATAATTTTTAAAATAAGAACATCAAATGTTTTTCTCATTCCAGAGCTTTTAACATATAAAAAGAAAGAAGAAGTATTATTTGATTTACCAGACAATATGTTAATAACATTACTCGGTTTATCAATTTCACATACCCGTGCACTTTTAGCAAAAAATTCTAATGGCACTAAATTCTCTGATCTTAATTTGCCTATTGTTAATCCAACTGATATTTATTATAAATTGTTTCCTAAGAAATGAATTTAATTTGGGAAGAATTGAAGAAGTTTGATTTGTGAAAATGATAGCAAACTGATAAGATAGTAGTTAAAATATTAATTTCATGTCTTTTAGAAAATTCATTTTAGTTATTATAATTTTATCTATAAATTGTAATTTATTTTCTCAAAAAAAGATAAATCATCAAATTGATTCTATTTATAGTGTTGTAGATATTTGTTTTTATGATTATGCATTTTCCAGAATTATCGAATTTGATTTTAATAAGCAAAAAAGTTTTGATACAATAAATTCCATTAATTCTTCAAATAACATAATGCAGTATTTGGAAAGTTATGGGAAAATTAAAAATGCTAAATTAGACTCGATTCATTCAGTTAATTTACTTTATAACTACAATTTACTTTGCAAAACATTAAGTAATATTGGAAATCCTGATTCAGTATGTAATGTATTTAAAAACGAAATTTACCAAAGTACTCAGAAAAGATATATTTGTTTTGTATTTCAAAACGGGTATCATGTAACAAAGAAAAAAAATGTTAACAATAATTTAACTAGTTTTGCAGTTGGCTTGTTTACATTAGGAATGGTTATTCCAATAACATATAAAGCAGCTTCAAATATATATTTTGTAATAATAGATAAAAACTCAAACAAAATAATTTATAATGGAATTAGTCCTTATGTATTTGATGGTAAAGAAAAACCTTATGAAAAAGAGTTAACAGATATACAAGTAAAAGAATTAATTATGAAACTTCAAGATAAAATTACTGAAAACATTATTCGGAAAAATAAAGAAGAAAAGAAATTGCAGAAGAAATTAAATAAAGGAATAAAGTAATTTGAAATCATAAAATATTTACTTCCCAAAATCCTTTTTCAGTGGTCTTAACAATTCGTTTAAGCCATTTAATTCTATTTCGTACATTGTTTCTAACAATATGCCAAGTCTGCCTTTTGGAAACCCTTTTTGCTTAAACCATACGATATAACTTTCTGGTAAATCGCAAATTAATGTTCCTTCGTATCTGCCAAAAGGCATTTTTGTACTTACAATTTCGAATAAAACTTTTGAGTCGGTTATTGGAGCAGGTTCCATAATTTTTTTTATTTTTAGTCAAATATGTTAAAAATATCGTTTTTTTATAAAGCGTTTACATCTGCAAATATAATTTACTATCTTTTATATTTTTGGTAATTTTTATTAAATTTGCATAATGAACTTGGTTGAAAGAAATATTGACAAAATTCGCGATTTGTGTGTTAAGCATAAAGTGGAACGGTTATTTACATTTGGGTCTGTATTAACAAATAGATTTAAAAGTGATAGCGATATTGATTTCATTGTTGATTTTAAAAATATTGATTTGTATGATTATGCCGATAATTATTTTGATTTAAAAAAATCATTAGAGCATATCTTTAACCACGATATTGATTTATTAGAAGATAAAGCAATAAATAATCCGTATTTACGGCAATCTATTGATTCATCAAAGCAACTTGTTTATGGATAACGAAATTAGAACTTGGTTATTCGATGTTTTACAATCTATTACAGAGATTGAAGGCTACTTTACCGATAAACCAAGGAAATTTGAAGATTACTCAAAAGATATTAGAACAAAGCGTGCTGTTGAAAGAAATATTAAAATTATTGGAGAGGCAATTAATCGAATTTTAATAAAGGACATTAATTTTGAAATAGAAAATGCTCAAAAAATTATTGGTACTCGTAATCGAATTGCTCATGGTTACGACAAAATATCTGATGATTTAATTTGGAGCATTGTTATAAATCATTTACCAAAGCTAAAGGCAGAAATCTCATTAATGCTGGTAAAGTAATATAACTTATTTTAACACTAACTCTTCAAATAGTTCACCAACCCTTTTGCTTCAAACACAGCCATAAGTTGGTGTGGGAGAGGAGCAAATTTAAATATTTTTTCTTCTCTTTCAACTTTGCCAAAGTTTTAGAACTTTGGCAAAGTTGTAAGTTGTAAAAAATTTTATTCAAAATCAATTGTTATTTTATCATCTAATTCTCGTTTATGAAATTCTTCAAACGCTTTTATATCATGGAACCAAGCAATAACTTCATTTCTTTTTAAAAGAGTTGCCTTAGTTGAGAAAAAACTTTCATAAGAAGTAAATTTCCAATCCCTTAAATCTTTTACGAATCCATGATGAACAGGATTATAATGAATATAATGTATAAGATTTATAAAGTATTCGTCGGTTTCTATTAGTTTGCGTTTAAACGGTTTTTCAAATAAAGTTCCACGTCTTGATTGTTGTTGATTAAATGCCTGTGTGTAGCAACTGAAGAAATTGGAAAACTGTTTGCTGATGTGGGTATCTAACTTTGTCAAAGTTTGAAACTTTGGCAAAGTTAATAACACCGATTCTTCTTTTACTCTTATTGCAATATGAAAATGATTTGGCAATAAACAAAAGGCAAAAGTATCAACGAACGGCGAAATATATTGTTTGTATTTTTCAAGAAAGAAATAATAATTACCCTCCGATTTAAAAATATCAGATTTGCCCACTGCATGATTGTAAATGTGGTAGTATTTTTCAGGTTCTAATATAGGGTAATATTTATTCATTTTTTCTTCTCTTTTAATTTATAACTTTGTCAAAGTTTTAGAACTTTGGCAAAGTTGTCTTCAAATAATTTACCAACCCCTTTGCTTCAAACACAGCCATAAGTTGGTGTGGGAGAGGAGCAAATTTAAATATTTTAGAATCAATATGAATTTCACCTTTTGCAAAGTCAACATTTACTTTTGCACCTTGTTTAAAGTTATTTACAGCTTCGGGAACAACTAAAATTGGTAATCCCTGGTTAACTGACGAACGATAAAATATTCTGTTTACCGATTTGCATATTACTGCTTTTACACCTGCGTTTGCAAGTCCAACAGCAGGATGCTCACGACTGCTGCCACATCCAAAATTATCACCTGCAAAAATAATATCGTTTTCTTGTACATTTTCGGCAAATGATTCATCAAAACCTTTGAAAAGATGAGGCATAATTCCTGTTGCATCTGAACTTGTAACGCTATAAGTTAAATTTCCGGCAAACATCTGGTCGGTATTTAAATTATCGGCATCGGCATAATTCCATACGTTGTCTGTTTTTCGGTTTACACCTTTAGGAATTGATGTTGTTGTTGCAACATTTATTTCTGAAACGAACTTATCATTCGCTTTTATTCCTCTTGGGTCAGAAATTTCACCGAAAATTGCAGAAGTGGCTACAGTTGCTGGCGAAGCGAGATAAATATTTGCGTTTTTATTACCCATTCGCCCTAAAAAGTTTCTGTTTGCCGTTGATATAACATTAAATCCATCAGCAGGAATTCCTTGTCCGGTTCCCAAACATGGTCCACACGATGAGGCAAGTATTGTTGCACCTGCTTTCATAAGTTTTGTAATAGTTCCATCTTCAATTGCCTGCATATAAATATCTTTTGAAGCCGGAATTACAAGTAATTGAATATTTGCTGCAATTTGCTTACCGTCAAGTACTTTTGCAGCAATTTGCAAATCGTCTAAGCGACCATTTGTACATGTTCCAATAACAGCTTGATTTAGTTTTGTTCCTTGAACTTCAGAAACGGCTTTTACATTTTCGGGGCTATGCGGTGCTGCAACAACTGGAAAAATTTCTGATAAATTAATTTCAATTTCTTTAGCATATTTTGCATTATCGTCTGCCCAAATTGAATTGAAATTATTGCCTTTAAAAAAATCTTTTAAAACTTCATCGGCAGGAAAAACTGCATTTTTTGCACCCATTTCTGATGCAAGATTTGTTATAGTCATTCTTTCGGAAATTGATAAAGTTTTTACTCCATCGCCATGGTATTCTATAGACATATAGTTTGCTCCATCGGTTCCAATTTTACCAATGAGCCACAAGCTTATATCTTTGGCATACACGCCATTGTTTAGCTTTCCTTTAAGTGTTACTTTAATTGACTCCGGAACTCTGAACCATGTTTCACCTTTTTTCCAAAGTCCTGCCGACTCGGTTCTGTCAATGCCTGCTGCCATTGCATTAAAAGCACCTGCAGTACATGAATGGCTGTCGCTTCCAACTATGAGCATTCCTGGTTTAGCGTAATACGACATAAGTTGATGACAAATACCATCGCCTGCTGCATGAAATTTTGTAATGCCTTGCTCAATTGCAAAGTTTCTGATAATATTATAATCGTTTGCTAATTTAGCATCGGTTGGAGGAGCATTGTGGTCGAGCGTAATTAATAATTGGTTAGGGTTAAAAACTTTTGTTCCACCCATTTTTTGAAATGTTTTGATAATACTAGATGTATTGTCGTGTGTTAGAACAAGAGCAGGTTTTTTAAAAACAATTGTTCCTGCTGATGCACCAAATATTTTTTCGGCAAATGTTTGTCCCATAATAATTATAAATTAAAGAAGTCCTCCGTTTTTATAAATAGCAATTTGTACGTCGTTAAATTTTTGAATTTTTGCTGATTTGTTATTTTTAAGATTAGTAATAATTCCTTCAATTAAATCAATGCGAATAGTATCGTTATTTTTAATTTCTATATCTCGTATTACTTTGGAATTGTAAGTTAAAATAGGCAATGCAGCGTTTATAGCATTGCGTTCATAAATTGCTCCAAACGATTCGGCAATTATGCACGAAATTCCAATCGATTTAAAACAATCAACCGCTTGTTGACGGGAACTTCCGGCACCAAAATTTTTAGATGTAATTACAATATCGGTTGGTTTTGCTTTTTTAGCAAAATCTTCGTATCCTTTTAAATTATCAAAACTGTATTGCCCCATTTCTTTTATATCGGTAATTGCTAAATAACGATTATGAAAAATCATATCGGTATCTATATTATCAATTAATATTAGCCAAACTTTTCCTTCAATAATTAATGATTTAACATCTTTTTTTAGTTTAATTTTTTCTTTTGTTTTTGAAAACAAATTTGTTTTATTAAAAATTGCAGGAACGGAAGGTATTTTTTCAGGAGTAGTAATAAAACCTGCAATTGCCGAAGCTGCAACAATGGCAGGCGATGCAAGATAAACAAATCCTTTTCCTTGTTTACCTTCAAAATTTCTATTGCCAGTGCTAATTGTTACTTCTCCAGGTCCGTTCTGACCAACTTGTCCAGCTGCACAACCCGAACATCCCGCATTTGAAACCATAGCACCAGCATCTTTAAAAATTTGAATTAATCCTTCGCTAAGGGCTTTATTCCATATATCATTTGTTGCAGGAACAATTTTTAATACTACTCCAGGAGCTACTTTATTGTTTTTTAATATATTAGCAGCAATTCGTAAATCTTCAATTCTTCCATTAGTACAGCTTCCAATAATTGCTGAATCAATTTTTTTACCGATTTCTTTTTCAACTGGTGAATTGTTATGAGGATGACCAGGCAACGCAAGCATTGGTTTGAATGTTGTTACATCAATATTTATTGTATCAAGATATTTTGCATCATCATCGGCAAAAATAATTGCAATTTTTTTACCCGTACTTTTATTACAATGGTTTGTAACTTCTTTGTTTGGTGGAAATAAAAATATAATTGCTCCCATTTCAGTTGCCATTGATGCAATTGTTACTCTATCGGATAACGTAAGTCTGTCAATTGCATCGCCATAAAATTCAACAGCAAAACCAAGTAATTTGTTAGCTCCAAATATATTTAAAAGATTAAGAGCAAAGTCTTTAGCTGAAATATTTTTATTTAAATTTCCTGTAAAATTTAATTTAATTGATTCTGGAGTTTTAAACCAAATTGAACCTTTAGCCCAAGCTGCGGCAATATCTTGGTCGCCCATTCCTTGACCGAAAGAACAAATTGCACCCATAATGTTAGCATGCGAATCGGTTGAAATAAAAGTGCTTCCAGGCCATGCAATACCACCGTCAATAGCAATATGAGTTCCAATTCCTGCATCTATATCGTATATTTTAATATCATTTTCTCGTGCATATTGCCTACAAAATTGTTGATTTGCAGCATACTTCTGGTCCGACCCTGTTGGATTACAATCGAAAGTAAAAAAAGTACGGGATGCATCAGCAATGGTTAATCCGTTATCAACAAGATTTTTTACAACATTAGCTCCGCCAAAATCTCTTGCTACTCTGGAATCAATAACAATATCTATAATATCATTTGCTTTTACTTTTGTTTGTTTGCTGTGGTTTGCAATTATTTTTTCAATTATTGTCATATTTTTCTTTTTTATAAAATTTTCAAATAGAGCTTTTATCTGAAAATTATAATTTTTATATCTATATACTATTGGGCTAAAGCCCATGTTTATTTAATCCACGACCTGAAGGTCGTGGCAATAAATTAAATAATTTCAATATGTTTCAATGTATTTCTATTTGTTTCTGTTTTACTAATTATTTCTATTTATTTCAATGCGTTTATTAAAATGGTATTTCGTAAAAGACTCTTTGCTAATCACTCATAATGACAGAAAGTTGTTTCAATTTATTTCTGTTTTTATATTTTAAGTCTTTCGCGAAAAGGTTCAAATGTCATAAAATCGGCATGGTGAACAATATATGCTTCGGTAGTTCTTTTTACCATATTTCCTTCACCTGCGTGAGTTGCAATAATATGACACACTTCGGCAGGAACTTCGCACATTTCTGCTAATGAAACGCCAGAAAATGGATGACGCAAGTATTTTCCATAATTTCCTTGAATTGATTTTCCTTCTTTTAGTTCATATTCGAGAAGTTTACCAACATCGGCAAGAATAGCACCAGCTATTAAAACGTCCATATTAACAGGTAAATCATTTATAAAGAATTTGTTCATTTGTTCGCCGCAATCTTTTGAAACATGAACTACAGCTCTTTTATGTGTCATAAAACTTACTTTAAAATCAGGACCACAAAGGAGAGTGAAAGGAATAACATTTAAATCTTCGGGAGTAAGCACAGATTTTTGTAAAGCTAATGCCCATGTGTTTAATGTTTTTTCTCTTAACTCTGAGTTATTAATCCAATCTAATTCGGGCCATAATTGTTTTGCATTTTGTTTAAATTTTTGGTCTATTTGATTGTTCATAATATATGATTTATTAGGAATTTTCACAAAATTAATATAAAACTTAAAATCATTTTATTAATTAATTGTCATTCCGAGTGGGCGAGGAATCTGTATTAAAGATAAGATTCTTCACTAATCATTCAGAATGACAAAAGGTATAATATTATTCGCTAATCACTCATACCCGATAGTTATTATTTAACAAATTACAGTTTAGCAATTATTGCATCTGCCATTTGTTTTGTACTAGCGGCACCTTGATTTATTACATCGGGGGTGCCTTTTAATTTAAGCATATCATAAGCCCTTACTTTACCTTCAGCAACAACTTCAGCTACTGCTTTTTTTATGTTATTTGCAATTTCAATTTCTCCAATATGTTCTAACATCATAACAGAAGAGTTTATCATAGCAATTGGATTAACAATGCTTGTTTCGTATTCGGCATATTTTGGTGCTGAACCGTGTGTAGGCTCAAATACTGCTACGCCTGATTCGGGATTGAATTGAGCTGACGTTGCAAATCCTAAGCCTCCAATTAAACCTGCAAAACCATCAGAAATAATATCGCCAAACATATTGCTAGCCACAATAACATTATAGTTTTCAGGATTTTTTGTAAGCCACATCATTGTTGCATCAATATTTATATCTTCAACTTTTATGTCGGGATATTCTGCTTTGCTCATTTCCTGAGCTATTTTAAGCATCATGCCCGATGTTTCTCTAACCACATTTGGCTTTTCGCTTACTGTTATTTTGTTAAACCCACGTTTTTTAGCATATTCAAAAGCAGCTTTAATAATTCGTGTACAATATTTTTTGGTAAGTATGCGAGTAGAAACAGCTAATTCCTCACGAGGGCACCATTTAAAATTTTCGACAAATTTTTTATGTGTCATTAATGCATCATATACTTTGTCCGGAGGATTGGTCCATTCTACACCACCGTATAAGCCTTCAGTATTCTGACGGAAAATCATAACATCAACAACAGGTTCTTCAATTGCACCGTTTGCACCTCTTCTAATAAAATTTAAAGGATTACCTTTAAATGTTTGGCAAGGACGCATACAAATATCAAGGTTAAAATGTTGTCT
The DNA here is from genome assembly GCA_001769035.1 of Bacteroidetes bacterium GWA2_32_17. GTDB lineage: Bacteria > Bacteroidota > Bacteroidia > Bacteroidales > GWA2-32-17 > GWA2-32-17. Next base: position 3,907 of record MENF01000165.1, on the reverse strand, counting down.
CATTGTAACAATAGGACTATAATAAATATAACCTTTGCCTTGTAATTCGGGTGCAAGTTCAGTTGCTGTTTTATCTTTTGGTTTTGAAGTAATAGCTCCAAAAAGACCAATTTTATGTTCTTCTAATAATTTAATTGTACGCTCAGGTAGCGGATTACCTTCTTTACACCAGAATTCCCATCCTATATCACCATTTACATAGTTTGCTTTAAAACCTGCAGCATCTAATACGCGAATACACTCAATTAAGACTGCTTTTCCTATACCATCACCAGGCATTGCTACAATTGTTCTTTTTTCCATATTTTATTTTTTAAATTTTCAACAAATATAATTATTAGTTTACAAAAGAAATTTATATTTTACGTATTTTAAAGCATAAATAATATAATAGACATCTTTCCAATTAAATTTTAAATTGCCACGACCTTCAGGTCGTGGGTTGAATTGTGAAGAGGAGAAGCGGCTTTAGCCAAAATATTTTTACTAAATCCGTGTAATTTCAAAATCTCATTATATTCCTGCATAAATATTTTCTTTGATGTATGGCATAATATTGTTTTGGCTAAAGCCATGTTATTTATTTTAATATTCCACGACCTAAAGGTCGTGGCAATATATAGATTATTTTCAACCTAAAGGTCGTGGCAATAAACATATTAATTTTGCAACAATTTATTTGGAAAGATGTCTAATAAAAAAACCTGCATTAATTTAATATACAGGTTTTTAAAATTTTACCAGATTTTAATTCTCTTATCAGGTTGAATAAATCTTGAATCAGTTTCTTTTATATTAAATGCTTTGTAAAAATCGTCGGAATGATATACCGGAATATTTACACGTGCACGGGCAGGAGAGTGAACGTCTTCTTTTAAACGACGCATAAGCTCCTGGTCGCGAATTTGCTGACGCCAAATTTCAGCAAATGATAAATAATATCTTTGAATTGGGGTAAATCCATCAATAGCTTCTTCATTGCCTTTTAATGTTTTCTTTAAGGCATCAAGAGAAACTGAAACTCCACCAAAATCGGCAATGTTTTCGCCAAGTGTTAATTCGCCATTCACATGTAAACTGTCTAAAAATTTGAAGTTGTTATATGTAACAATTAAAGGTGCAGTTTGTTTTTTGAAATTATCAATATCTTGTTGTGTCCACCAGTTTTTCAAATTTCCATCTTTATCGTATTGGCAACCTTGGTCGTCAAATCCATGAGTCATTTCGTGCCCAATAACAGCACCAATTCCTCCATAATTAACAGCATCATCGGCATCTTTATTAAAGAAAGGTGGTTGTAAAATTGCAGCTGGAAAAACTATTTCATTCATGTTTGGGTTGTAATAAGCATTTACAGTTTGTGGCGTCATATCCCATTTTGCACGGTCAACAGGTTTATCAAATTCTGCAACTTTTCTTTTAAATTCAAAATTATTTGCCGAAATAACATTTAACACATAAGGTTGATTGGTAATCTTTAAACTTGAATAATCTCTCCATTTATCGGGATAGCCAATTTTAAGATTAATTGTTTCTAATTTTTCAACTGCTTTAATTTTTGTTTCGGGTGTCATCCATGTAAGTTGTTGAATATGTTCTTTTAATGAAAATTTAAGATTTTTTACTAATTCTAACATTCTTGTTTTGGCTTCGGCTGGAAAATATTTTTCGACATAAATTTTTCCAACTGCTTCGCCTAACATTCCACTAGTTGCTTCTACAATTCTTTTCCAGCGGTCTTTCATTTTTGTTTTTCCCGAAAGAATTGTTCCGTAAAAACCAAATTTTGTTTTTTCAAAATCGCTGCTTAAATATGATGCGTAGGTGTTTATTAAATTAAATGTTAAATAATCTTTCCAATCATTAATTGAAATTGAATTTGTCATTTTGCCGATTTCTTTAATAAAATCGGGTTGATTTACATTTATTTCTTTGATATCGGGTTTTCCTATCAAAGTAAAATATGTGTTCCAATTAAAATCGGGAGAAAGTTTTTGTAATTCATCTAAAGTCATTTTGTGATATAATTTCTGAGGGTCACGCATTTCGACTCTTGTCATTGAAGCTTTTGCAAATTTCGTTTCAATATTCATAATGTTATTTGCTATTTTACCAGCTTCGTTTTCTTTATATTTTCCTGTTAGTGTAAGCAAATTGGTTATATATTTTACATATTCTTTACGAAGCATTTGCGATTGCTTGTCGTTGCTTAAATAATAATCGCGGTCGGGTAATCCAATTCCACCTTGCATTACTTGGGCAATAACTATTTTACTGTTTTTGTCGTCTTGATTTCCGTAGATATAAAACATTGGATAAACTTCAATGCTTTGAAGTTTTGCTAATTGTGTAATAAGGTCTGTAGTGTTTTTAATAGCCGAAATTTCATCAAAATAAGGTTTAAGCGGTTCTGTTTTAAGTTTTTCAATTGTAACAGTATCCAATCCTGACGAATAAAAATCGGCTATCTTTTTTAAGTTGCTATTTTCTTTTGAATCTTTTGAGTTTACAGCATTTTCAAAAAGTTCCTTTAGCATATTGGTGTTGTCTTCGTCGAGCTTATGGAATGAACCAAATACTGAATATTCTTCTTTTATTGGATTATTTTTAATCCAGTTACCGTTTGCATACATGTAAAAATCCGTTCCCGGAGTAATGGTAGTATCCATATTTTCGGGATTAATTGATTTAGCAGTCATATTACTTGATTCTGTTTTATTTGTTGATTCATTTGAACATGCTGTAATTAAAGCTATTGAAGCAGTAATTAATAATAAATTATTTTTAATGAGCATAAATTAATTTTTTATCAAAGCTAATTAAGATTTTTAAAAACAATAATCGTAGTAAAAAAATATTTTAGTTTGTAAATCGTGGGTTTACAACATTGTTGTAAATAGAACCAAATGTGTATGTTAAGCCCAAACTACAATAATAAGTATAATTAGTTTGCAGTTCGCGTTGTTGCAAAAGTATTTCTTCTTGGGTAGCACCAGCTTTAGATAACGATAGTTGATTTCGAACAAATGAATAATAACCATATATATTAAATGACAATCCTTTTGCAATTCTTATATCAGCAGTAAAGGAGGTACTCAAACTGTTTTTAGTAAAATCGTGCATATAGTTTTGACCGTAAATAGTAATATTGATGTCTCCCCATTTCTGAATAACTTTATATCCTATTTTTAAACTTTCGGTAAATAAAATTTCGTGTAATTTGTTATATATTGTTGTGTCAATATATTCGTTGTATTTAAATCCAATGTTATATCTTATTGTTAATTGTTTTCTCGACGATTCAGAATATGGGAAAATATTATATTCTATTGCTGGTAATACATAATAACCCGATTTTAAATTACTATAAGTTGAATATTGTGAACCAATATCGGTACCAGCCGACCAATGGTTTGTTATACTTTTTACTATTAAAGATGAGATGTAGAGTGATTTGTTGTAAGAAAATAATTTTCCATCAGTAAGTTCATACTTTTGTTCGTTGTAATTATGATAAATATTAAAGTTGTATTTCCATTTTTCAGTTACTCTGTCAATGTTAAAACTCGAGTTTATGCTTGTATTACTGTATGTTTTTTGAGCATTTAACCAAGCTGACGATGATAAATTAAAAACCCAGCTATCCCATCTGTCTTTTACTTCAGCTATTTCAGAAGGTGCATTATATTTAAAAAAAATATCGTTTATGTAGTTTGTTTTAATAACATATCTGATTAAACCGGCCTGCAATATTTGTAAAAATTTAGCTCTTTCTTCATCGGAAGTATTATTTGCATTAGTGGCAAATTGTAAGGTATCGTTTATACCTTTAACCCACATTGCAACTTTTTCTGCAAAATTATAAAAAAATCGGTTGATAACTCCTGTTTTTATCAACAATTACAAA